>DASYUC010000031.1:0-3996 GCA_036001645.1 Candidatus Limnocylindria bacterium | reverse complement strand
TGGCGCCGCTACGCGCTTGCCTGACGTCGAAGCGTTCGTCGACGCAAATGGCGCGACGGTGTGGACGGCGACGCGGGGCAGCGGAGATCCGGTCCTTCTGCTCCATGGCGGACCGGGCCTCTGCGACTACCTCGAGCCGGTGGCCGACATGCTCGGTGATATCGCGACCGTCCACCGGTACGAGCAGCGTGGCTGCGGGCGAAGCCCGGAGGTGGACCCGATCGACCTCGAAACGCTCGCATCCGATATCGAGGTGCTGCGTGTCGCGTGGGGCCACGAACGCTGGGCGCTCGTCGGGCATTCGTGGGGAGCGACACTCGCCGTGCTCTACGCGCTCGCCCATCCCGAGCGCGTGACGAAGCTCTGTTACGTGTCGGGCGTTGGTATCACCGAGGGGTGGCGGTCAGAGTTCCGCCGGACTCGAGACGGCCGGTTGACGGAGCAAGAGCGCGCGCGCCGGGATGAGGTCATCCAGCGGATCGCCGCCGGCGACAGTGGTCCGGCGCTCGAGGCCGAGCTCGCGGAGCTTCAGTTGAAGCCGGACTTCGTCGACCTATCGAGGTTTTCCACGGTGCCGCGTCCCTTCTTCGCATATCCACCCAACCGACGCGTGAACGCGCAGCTCAACGAGGAGTGGACGCGACTCGTCGATTCCGGCGTACTGCCGGAGCGCGCACACACCCTTCACGTCCCAACGCTGGTGCTACACGGCGATGGTGACCCACGACCGGCGTGGCCGGCGCGGGAGCTCGCAGAGCTCATTCCCGGCGCGCGGTTCATTCTCCTTGATCACGTCGGGCACGAGCCGTTCTGGGAGCGGCCCGAGCCGCTCCGCGAACACCTTCGCCGGTTCCTCGCGTGAGAGTCATCGCCGGCAGCGCGAAAGGACGCACGCTCGACGCGCCGCGGGGCGGGGCGACGCGCCCGGCGACGGACCGCGTTCGCGAGACGCTCTTCGCCATCCTCGAGCCGGTGCTCGACGATGCGCGCGTCCTCGACCTGTTCGCGGGGGCGGGGACGCTCGGCATCGAGGCGCTCTCGCGCGGGGCGGCACGCGCCACGTTCGTCGAGCGCTCGACCGAGGCGCTGAAGGCACTGCGGAAGAACATCCGGGCGACCGGCTTCGACGACCGCGCCGAGATCGTGGCCGCGAACGTCATCGGATTCCTGGAGCAGATCGTGGGGCCGTTCGACGTGATCTTCTGCGATCCGCCCTTCGCGGACGTGGCGATCCTCGAGGCCACGCTTGCCCATCCGCGTCTGGCGGGCGCGCTTGCGCCGGACGCCCGCGTCGTCGCGCGGGTGCTGAAGAAGCACCGGCCGAGGGTGCCCGAGGGGGCCCGCGTGCTGCGGACGAAGGAGATCGGCGAGGAGACCCTGCTGTTCCTGGGATACGATGGCCTCCGCGGAGGAGGGTGACCTTGGACATCCAGTTCCTGGTGGAACGCCTCGAATCGCTCGTCGTGAACGCGCGCAAGGTCCCGATGACGAGCCAGGTCATCCTCGAGCAGGCGGCGGTCCTCGACGTCATCGACCAGCTGCGGGTCGCGATCCCCGAGGAGGTGCGTCAGGCGCGACGCATCAACCAGGAGAGCGACCGTGTGCTTTCGAAGGCGCGTGAGGAAGCCGAGCAGATCATCGGCGCGGCCCAGGAGCAGGCGGCGCTCCTCTTGCAGGATCAGTCGATCCTGCGGGAGGCCGAGATGAAGGCACAGGATCTCCTCGACAAAGCGCAGGCAAAATCGGACGAGACGATGCGCGGCGCCGACCAGTACGCCGCCGACGTCCTCGTTCGCCTGGAGAGCGATCTCGTGAAGTCGCTGTCCATCATCAAGAGGAGCCTCGAGGTCATCGAGGAGCGCAAACCGCAACCGACCGAGGGGTAATCACATGATCGTCAACGTCGCGCCGCTGCTGAAGCAGCCGATCGGCGCGCAGGCCGACATTCGCGTCGCTGAGTCGCCGATCGATCCACACGGCGAGAACTCCGGATTGCTCGAGGCGGGCGCCGTCTCGATCGATGCCGATATCGTCGCGACCCACACGAACCCCGGCGCGTACCTCGAAGGCACCGCCGATGCCAGCCTCGAGGCGATCTGCAGCCGCTGTCTGGTGCCGATCGAAACGCCCGTGCATGCGGAGTTCGCCGAGCAGTACTTTGCGAGATTCGGCGTCGTCGCGGGCGAGTCTCTCGGCGAGGCGCCAACGGACTCGAAGACGATCGGCTCGGACTTCAAGATCGACCTCACGCCGCTGCTGCGCGAGGAGCTCATCCTCGCCACGCCGCTCGCGCCGCTCTGCCGGCCGGACTGCAGGGGCCTCTGTGACGTGTGCGGCGAAGACCTGAATGAGCGCCCGCATCAGCACGAGACCGCGGTCGACGAGCGCTTCGCCAAGCTCTCGAAGCTCCGGGACTTCCGTGTGGAGCGCGACTAGCGCGAGAAGAAGGCGATCTGCCAGGTCACTTCGCCCATAGAATCATTGGTGAACGACAAAGGAGAGCGAAGCATTGGCAGGTCATCCCAAGAAACGCATCCCGCATGCCGCGCAGGGCGAGCGCCGTAGCCATCTGGCGCTGAAGGCGCAGAATCTCGTGCCTTGTCCGCAGTGCAAGAGCCCCAAGCCTCCGCACCAGGCGTGTCCGCACTGCGGCACGTTCCGCGGTCGCCAGGTCCTCAAGATCAAGGCGAAGCGCGCCGCCGCGTAGTCCCGTGCGCATAGCCGTCGACGCCATGGGTGGCGACCACGCCCCGGACGAGATCGTCCGGGGCGCGCTGCTGTATCGGGAGAAGGGCGGCACGGCGGATGTCGTGCTGGTCGGACGCGAGGAGCGTCTGCGTCCGCTGCTTGGAAGCGCGCATGTCGGCATCGAGCTCCATCACGCGGCCGAGGTCATCGCGATGGACGAGCACCCGGCGAACGCGCTCCGCCGACGGTCCGACACGTCCATCGGCGTCGCGACCACGATGGTGAAGAAGGGCGAGGCCGATGCCGTCGTGTCCGCCGGCAGCACGGGCGCGACGATGGCCGCTGCGCTCCTCGTGCTCGGACGCGTGCGTGGCATCGACCGGCCGGCGCTCTGCGGCATGCTGCCGGTCCTGGGCGACCGCCCGGCGACGTGCCTGCTCGACGCCGGCGCGACGATGGACGCCGACGCGAAGAACCTCGTCCAGTACGCGCGTATGGCGACGTGGTTCATGGAGAAGGTGCACGGAACGGCGAGCCCGTCGATCGGACTCATCAACGTCGGCGAGGAGCCTGAGAAGGGCGACAAGGTCCGACTCGAGGCACACGCAATGCTCTCCGCCAGCGGCATGAACTTCTACGGGAACATCGAGGGACGTGACGTGCTCCGCGGTGTCACGGACATCTCGCTGTGTGACGGTTTCACCGGCAACGTGCTGGCGAAGGGGCTCGAGAGCGCGCTCGACGTGGTCCAGGTCGGCATCCGCGGCGACATCTTCGGCGGGCCGCTTGGAAAGGTCGCCGCGGCGCTCGCGTATCCGGGGATCCGGAAGTTCCGCCACCGCTTCGACTACGACCAGTACGTTTCGGCTCCGCTGCTGGGCATCGCCGGTGTTTCGGTCGTCACGCATGGCCGCGCGCGCGCGAGCATGGTCCGCTGGGCCATCGCCGTCGCCGAGCGCGCGGTCTCGTCGCGGCTGGTGGAAGCGATCGGCTCCAGCGCGGCCACCGCCGCGTAGATGCTTCGCCTGTGAAGCAGCGGGCGCCGCGCGCCGGCCGTCATCCGGCGCGTCGGGTCGCGCTGCAAACGCTGTTCGAGATCGACTTCAACCGTGCGGACGCGAAGGAGACCTGGCAGCGCGGCTCGTTCCGCACCGGCCTCACCGATGAGGCGGCGAGCTTCGCCTGGCAGCTCGTGGAGGGCGTGCTCGATCACCGGAAGGAGCTCGATGAGGAGATCCACCAGCTCGCGCCGGAGTTCCCGATCGATCAGATGGCGCGCATCGACCGCAACGTGCTGCGCATCGCGCT
>DASYUC010000030.1:0-9765 GCA_036001645.1 Candidatus Limnocylindria bacterium | reverse complement strand
ATACCGGGCTCATCGGATACGTCTGTCGCACACACCCGCCCGACGAGCGCGGTCCGACGATCACGCCGGTCCACGGCACCTGGTGTTACTGCCCGGGATTCATGGAGCGCGACCACGCGTGGCGACGGATCGAACCCACCTCACGCGACCGCCTGGAGCGCTACATCCTGCGTCGCGATACGACGGAGGCGGCGACGAGCAGCCAGAAAGAGGCCAGCCAGAGGAAGTAGCCGATCTCGAGATGCACGCGCTCGCCGCGCGCGAGCTCGAGGATCCGCCAGAGCTCTGGCCAGGGGACGAGCGGCACGCCGCTCGCGAGGATCGCGACCACCACGCGCAGCCGGCCGAGACCCGGGCGCGGGACGAGCGAGAGCGGCGCGATGAGGTTCGCGACCGCGAGCGTGGGGAAGTACACCGCCATGAGGAGCGCGAACGGCAGGTCGGGACCGTGGATCGACCCCGCGTCGATGAGGAGGCCCACTGTCGGCGCGACCCACAGCGCGTAGAGCGCGGCGATTAAGCCGGGGTCGACGCCGCGGCCGCCCATGTCGATCGTGGGGAGCGCGAACGATGCGAGCCACACCGCGACCGCGAGCAGGACGATCCGCCGGCTCGTCACTTGCGGGCGGTGCGTCTCCGTGGCGCCGGCTTTTTGTCGCGGCCGCTCTTCTTATCGCCGCCGGTCTTCTCGCGGCCGCTTGTCGTCCTCGTTTCGGCCGCAGGATCGAGCATGAAGGCCGCCTCGGGCTCTCCGGCGAGGAGCGGCCGCAGCTGGCGCAGCACCTGCGGGCCCAGGCGCTTCGCGCGCCGCCACAGGAGGTCGGGGCTGTCGGGTTTCGCGGCGAGCTCGTCCCACTGCACGGCGGTATGCGTCTCACGCAGTGAGGCGCTCAGCTCACCGGCAGCGGTGCGCATCGCGGAGAGGCCTTCCTCGAGGCGCGCCACATCCTTCGCGTCGTCAAGGACCTGCTTCTTCGGGAGACGCGTCAGGAGGTAGACGAGCTGCGCCTGCTCTAGGAGGGTGAGGAGCGCCTTCTTGTCACGGGCGGAGACGGCCACTGCGGGAGAAGGTTACGGCGTCTCCCAAGGAACGAGGCCGATCTTCTTACCGGCCGAGATGGCGATGTCGTCCGGGTCGGTGTAGAGGCCGCTGATCGCGCGCCCGTTGACGTCGTTGCTGTTGATCGAGGTGATCTGGAACACGGTGTAGCCGAGCACGTCGACGTACTGTGTCGCGCCACCCGCGGTGACGTCGACCTCGAGCGTCACCTCCATCAGGTGCGTGACGCGCTTGTTGGTCACGTCGTCGAGGCCGGTCTCACGTACCCAGCCCTTGTAGACCTCGTTGGTCCGCGCGAGCGTCGTCTGCACGTTGAAGGTGTGGTCCTCACCTGGGTCCACGTTGGTGACGGTGGTCATTGCGAAGTTGTTGTCGATGCCGCAGACGAGGACTTCAGGCGGCAGGATGCTCTGATCGGTCGTCGTCGGGCACTTCGCCCAGGAAAGCGTGAGTAGGTTGCTGCCGGTCCACTTCGTCGCGCCGCTGTTGGCGGTGGTCGTTCGGATCACGTAATCAGCCTGGGTCCCGGGGCCAGCGACCGCTGCGTACGCGTCCGACGAGACGAGGCTGAAGTCTCTCGCCTGGCCACCGACGTTGATGTTCACCAGCGTCTCGTGGATGCGGCTGGTGTACGGCGCGCTCGACGTCCCGCGTAGCCAGGCCTGGAAGATGCCCTTGTCGCAGCCAGACGTGGTGATCGTGTTCCAGGTCTGTATATAGGTGGATCGGTTGGGCGGGGTCGGGTTCGTGGTGAACGCGTCGGGCGAGCTCAGCGTCGCGCAGCCATTGAGGAAGGGGTTGGTCAACACTGTCCCGCCGCCGTCGGTGGTCATGGTGCCGTTGTCAGGGATGAGCGTCGTCGTGACCTGCGCGCCGCTGATCTCGAACTGCGGTGAGAAGGTGTACGAGATGCTCGAGGTCGCGGTGCCGCTGTTCGGCAGGACGAGCGTGCCGCTCGAGATGTTGAAGTCCGGCACGGTCTTCACGGTGCCGTCGTACATCTGCAGCATGAGAATGTCGCCGACGTCGAAGCGCGTCTCGTAGTCCGTGACGAACTGCCCCGAGCTGGAGCCGTTGATCACGGCGATCTGCGCGCACGGCAGGTAGTTGCCGATCTGGACGTCGCAGATGTCGGGCCCCGGGTAGCTCGACTCGATGATCCAGGCGGACTCGTAGTCCTTCAGCAGGTTCACCGTCACCGTCGGCGGGACGGAGTTGTACGCCTCGTGGACAAGGTTGCCGGAGCCGTCGACGGTGGTGAAGTCGCGGATGTCGAGGCCGATGTAGCCGCGGAACGAGCTGTCGTTGGTCGCCTTGGCCGCCTGGCCGAAGATGACGAACTCGCGGCCGGGGCTCGCCACGCTGGCGTCGGTGCACCCGAAGTCGTTGAGGCTCGTGCACTGGTAGTCCTGGTGCTCCGCCTTCACGTGGTCGATGAACTGGTTGGTGCTGTCGTTGCCGGGACCGGGCGGGTTGGCGTAACGGTTGACGACGGTGGGGAGCATGCCGCCCTTGCTCTTGGCGTAGGCCTGTGTCGTCATCGTGATCGTGTTGAAGGTCGGACTGACCACCTTGATCAGGAAGGTCGGTACGTCGACCGTGATCGCCACGCGGCAGCCTCGGCCGTTCGTCGTGACCGGCAGGATGCCGCTGATGAGGTTCTGCTCGGTGACGACCGCGTTCGCGTACACCTCGCTGCCGCGCGCCGCGTAGGCGAGCACGCCAAGACCGAGCGGATTGCCCTTCAGGTTACGGTCCTGCAGGATCGCGCTTCCCGCGTCCCACGCAGCGATCTCGTCGCCGCCATGACCGTACTTGTAGGCGCAGGCCAGTGCCGCGGAGTCCACCGCGTCCTGGACGTAGCGCCGCTCCGAGTAGAAGCGGCCGATGTCGATGCCCAGGGCCGCGAAGCCCATGAGCACCGTGAACATCAGGGCAACGAGGACAACGGTCTGCCCCGCGTCATCGCGTGCGAATCGAACCCTTCCCACTTGTGTGCCGATGGTAACGACAGTGGGGCGGTGCGAGTGAGGCGCGGGTGTCAGGTTGTTACTTCGCAGAGACGGCTCTGTCACCGCGTGACTGTGTGGCACGCCTGATCGCGGCACAACCTGAGTCGGGGTAGCGCGTTAGTACTGCCCCGAGAGAGGGAGACCCCTGGCTCCCATATACGCATGGATGCCCGCCATCTACAAATCCTTCACCGCACGATGGGCGTGTGGTGAGGTGGAACCAAGATGCGCGGTCTTGATCGGGTCTTCGGACTCAGCGTTGCACTCATCTTCTCGGTCTTCTCTCTCGTAGCCGGCGCCGGGGTCGCTAACGCGGTCGCCGGCCAGACGACGCGCGTTTCGGTGAGCTCGACCGGGGATCCGGCGGTCACCGGCGATCCGGCGAACACGGGGGCCACGAACGGCGTGCTCTCCGCGAATGGCCGCTATGTCGTGTTCCAGTCGAGCGCCACGAATCTGATCCCGGGCCTGGTCACGGGCGGCAGCACTCACGTGTACCGCTACGACCGGCAGACGCATGTCACCGACCTCGTGAGCCGTGCGAAGACGCCCGGCATCACCCCCGGCAACGGCCTGAGCCGCGACCCGTCGGTCTCCGCCGATGGCCGTTACGTGGTGTTCAGCTCGTTCGCGACCGATCTCGCCGATGCCGACACGAACCCCGTCCTGGACGTCTTCGTACGCGACATGCAGGCCGGCACGACCAGGCTCGTGAGCGCGACCGTGGGCGACGTGGTCGGCAACGCCGGCAGCGGACTGAGCGGCCTGGCTGGCGCGCATGAGATCTCCGACGACGGCCGCTATGTCGTGTTCACGTCACTCGCGACGAATCTCGTCGGCGAGCCGAGCAATGGCGTTCAGCAGATCTACCGGAAGGACCTCACTACAAAGGTGGTCGAGCGCGCGTCCGTCACAGCCCTCGACAGCCTCGTGGCTGGTAACGCCGCCAGTCAGGCGCCCGCGCTCTCGGGCAATGGTCAGGTCGTGGCCTTCACCTCCGCGTCGACGAACCTTGTGCCTCCCGCCAACACGACACAGGTCTACGTGCGCGACTTTGTCGCCGGCACCACGACACTCGAGTCAGCTGGCGCTGTGCCCACCGGCCTCACCTCGACCACGCCAGCGTTGTCGTTCGACGGACGCTACGTGGTGTTCGTGACAGCGGCGCACCTCGACCCGCGGGATGCTGACAATGGAAACACCGACGTGTTCCTGCGCGACCGCGTCTCGGGCACGACCGTGACGGCGTCGCCGTCACTAAACTCGGCGAGCGGCGTGCCTACGTTTGGCCCCTCGATCTCGCCGGACGGCCGTTGGGTCGGCTACAACTCTCTCGACGATCAGATCGTCACCCCTGATGTGGGCGGCAAGACGGACATCTTCCTCTATGACCGTGACACCCATGCGGTCGTGATCGTCTCGCGGAACGACGACGACGTGCAGGCCGATCTGCCGAGCTTCGGTGCGTCGGTGTCCTGCGACGGTCACCACGTGCTCTTCGGCTCGACGTCGACCAATCTCGTGTCGTCGGCGAACGGGTTCAACCAGCTGTATGTCCGCAACGTGACGTCGAACGCGGCGCCGGTACTTCCGGCGGTCGGCAGGGACATCACGCTTCTCGAGGCTCAGCCGCTGCGGCTGACCTGGGAGTTCAGTGACAACGACTCGACGATGTGGACCGCGACCGTCGACTGGGGCGATGGCTCCGGCACCCAGCCGCTCGCTCTGAACGCAAATAAGACATTCCTCCTTGACCACCTTTACGCGCGGGGCGCGTACGACCTGAGGGTCGAGGTGACCGACTGTTCCGGCGCGACGGGCTCGCTGGTGATCCATGTCGTGGTCGGGCCGTCGAACGAGGCGCCGGTCCTGCCAGCGTTCGGCAAGGACTATGTGCTATTCGAGAGCCAGCCGATGGCGCTCACCTGGCACTTCAGCGACAGCGACGGATCGACGTCATGGAGCGCGACCGTTGACTACGACGATGGCCTGGGCGCGAGGTCGCTCGTGCTCAACGCGGACAAGACGTTCTTCCTCGAGCACCTTTGGGCACCGGGTGAGTACGACGTGACCGTCGAGGTCACCGACGACGGAGGCGCGACGGGCTCACTGGTCATCCACGTCGTGGTGAACAACGTCAAGCCCTTCGTGGGCCTGCTGTCCACCATGGACCTCGTCTTCACACAGACGCTCGATTCGTACGGCATCTTCACCGATCCGGGATCGAACGAAACGTACTCGGCGACCGTCAACTACGGCGACGGCACTCCCACGCAGGCGCTCGCGCTCGGTCCTTACAGCGCGCCGCCGCTCGTCGCCGGCTCGTTCACGCTCCACCACTTCTACGCGGTCGCCGGCATCTACAACGTCGACGTCACGGTCACAGACAGCAACGGTGGCTCGACGACGGCGACCATGCGGGTCAACGTCGGTGGCTACAGCTACGAGGTGGATGGCCCATTCACCGTCGGCCGCAATCTGCCCGTGAAGTTCACCGTCCGCGGTCCCGACGGCGCGCTCGTTATCGACGAGAGCGTCAAGGTCGACGTCATTGACGCGTCGGGCACGGTCGTGGCCGGCCCGTGGGTCTTCGGCGACCAGCCCAGCCGCTCGGTAACGTGGAGCGGCGGCTCCTACCACGTGAACGTCGACACACGCGATCTCGCGCCGGGCGCGTACCGGCTGCGCGTGCGGTTCTCGTCGCCGACCCTTACCGGAGAGTTCACGGTCGCCTCGAGCAGTTCGATTACCTCGACGAAATCCACGACCGCCCGCTAAACACTGAGTCCTGCCCCCACCGGGGGAGAAGCATGGGGGATCGCCGGTAACGGCGATCCCCCTGTTAATTAGCAGCCATGAAGACGAAACGCGCCCAATTCACCAAAGCGTTCCTTGTTGGCAGCCTTGCGATCTCCGGATTGGCGGGAGGATTCCAATCCGCGGCGGCACCAGTTGTTCGGACCACGCGCGAATCCGTGAGCTCCGCGGGCGCGCCGGCCGTCGGCCTGGTGCAGTCCGGATCGCTCTCGGCGAACGGCCGCTACGTCGTCTTCACCTCCATGGCCTCGAACCTCGTCGATGGTGTGACCGGCATGCACGTCTACCGTCACGATCGGACGACGGGCACGACGGCGCTCGTCACTGTCGCCAAGAGCGGCTCTCCGAGCGCAGTCGGCGGCTTCGCGCCCTCGGTCTCCGCCGACGGTCGCTTCGTCGCCTTCGCGTCGAGCGGGAGCGACTTCGTTGACGGCGACACGAATGGGCAGGTAGACATCTTCCTCCGCGATATGAAGGGCGGCACGACCGCGATGGTCAGCGCCACGCAAACGGGCGCACCGGCCAACTTGGGCGCTCTCGCGAACAACGTCACGGGCAAACGTGAGATCTCCGACGACGGCCGCTACGTCGCGTTCACCTCGAGCGCGACCAACCTCGTTGGCACGCCGAACAACGGCAAGCAGCAGGTCTACGTGAAGGACATGGCGACCGGCGTCGTCACGCGCGCGTCCGTCGACGCGACTGGCGCGGCGGGCAACGACAACAGCTCGGCGGCCGCGCTCTCAGGCAATGGCCACGCCGTGGCGTTCGTCTCGCTGGCTGCGAACTTCTCGACGCTCGCTGTGTCGCACACTGGGCAGATCTTCGTGCGCGACCTCGAGCTCGGCACGACGACGCTCGAGTCGCTGACGACGACCGGCGGGATCGTCGCGGGCAAGGCGTCTCTGGCGCCGGCGCTCTCGTTCGACGGGCGCCAGGTCGCCTTCGAGACAACCGCGCAGCTCGATCCCCGCGACAAGGACGGCCTCCTCGGCGGTAACACCGGCTGGGACGTCTACTTGCGCGATCGCACGGCGGGCGCGACGGTGTTCGCGTCCTTCACCACCAACACGTTCTCCGGGACCGACAGCCGCGCGCCGTCGATCTCGGCGGATGGCCGTTGGGTCGGCTTCCATTCGATGGACGACAAGTTCGTCGGAGGCGACCTGAACCTGACCTTCGATGTGTTCCTGTTCGACCGCGTGACCGGCGCCTTCAGCCTTGCCTCGCAGAACGACGCCGGCCAGCAGGCCAGCGGGGCAAGCTCCGGCGCGTCGGTCTCATCCGATGGTCGCCTGGTGCTCTTCGGCTCCGCCGCGGCGAACCTCGTCACCTCGCCCGCGAGCAGCGGCCTGCAGCTCTACGTGCACGACATGCGCACGAACGAGGCGCCGGTCGTCACGCTCGGTGCGGACGAGGCGCTCGATGAAGGCGTCATGCTCTCGCGTCTCGCGAGCTTCAGCGACGAGGACGCGTCGACCACGTGGAGCGCCACGGTCGACTACGGCGATGGCTCCGGCAGCGCGAACCTCGCGCTCGCCGCGGACAAGACCTTCACGCTCGAGCATCTCTTCGAGCCGGGCAGCTACGTCGTGACGGTCGTCGTCACCGATGACGCGGGCGCGTTCGGTACCGGTTCGTTCCACGTGACCGTCACCAACGTCGCGCCGACGGTGCACCTCGGCGGCTCCGTCGATCTCACCTTCGACTCGACCCTTCGCCGGGCCGGCACCTTCAGCGACCCCGGGACGACCGAGACCTACTGGGCGACAGTCGACTACGGCGACGGCTCAGGCGGCCAGGCGCTCGCCCTCACCGATAAGTCCTTCCTGCTCGACCACACCTACGGCACCGCCGGCTCCTACACCGTCGTCGTGAACGTCACCGACAGCGAGGGCGCCAGCGGATCGGCCACGCTCGCGGTCACCGTCCGCAAGTACAGCTTCCAGTGGCACGAGCCGATCGAGAGCTCGTTCACGGTCGGCAGGCTCGTCCCGGTCAGGTTCTCGGTCCTGCGCGCGGACGGCACGCCGGTGTTCGACAGCACCGTCCGCGTCGACGTGCTCGACGCCTCGGGCGCGGTGCTCAGCAGCACCATCTACGGCGCCAACCCGAGCGGATCGGTGACCTGGAACGGCAGCGACTATCACGCGAACGTCGACACTCGCGGCTTCGCGCCGGGCGACTACACGCTCCGCGTGAGCTTCTCGTCGCCGACGTTGACCGGCGAGTTCACCAAGCAGACGACGGTGACCGCTGACGATCTCTCGACGACGTCGAACGGCAAGGACAAGAAGGACAAGGCCAACAAAGCCGACAAGGCCGACAAGGCCGACAAGGCCGACAAAGCCGACAAGGCCGACAAGAAGTAGCTAGGCGCTGAGGGCCGGCGCTCTCGTCTTCGAGAGCACGGCCCTCGCGATCTCCAGCGCCGCGTCCACATCCGCCGCCGTCACGTCGTTGTGCGTGACCGCCCGCAGGCGCGGGGAGTTGCCCAGGTAGCGCGAGAACCGCAGGCCCTGCTCCGCGCACGCCTTTTGGAACGCGCCCGCGTCCATCCACGCGGCATCGATCTCGAACGACACGATGTTCGTGACGACCTTCTCCGCGTCGATCTTCACGCCCGGGGTCTGCGCGAGGCCTTTCGCGAGCGCCTTCGCGTTGCGGTGGTCCTCAACGAGCCGGTCGCGCATCTCCTCGAGCGCGACGAGCGCCGCGGCGGCGATGACGCCGGCCTGGCGCATCGCGCCGCCGAGCAGCTTTCGCACGCGACGCGCTTTCGCGATGGTCTCCGCGTCGCCGCAGATGATCGAGCCGACCGGCGCGGCGAGCCCCTTCGAGAAGCAGAACTGCACGGTGTCGACGCCCTCCGTGAGCGTCTTCGCGTCGACGCCGAGGGCCGCGGCGGCGTTGAAGATCCGCGCGCCGTCGAGATGGACGCGGATCCCGCGCTCGTGCGCGAGCTCGCCGATCGCGTTCGTCTGAGCGGCGGTGATCACCGTCCCGCCGCAGTTGTTGTGCGAGTTCTCGATCGATACGAGTGCCGTCCGTGCGAACATACCCTGCGGCCGGATGGCGGTCTTGATATCGGCGAGCGACGGCAGGCCGTCGCGGTTGGGGACCAGGCGCGGCACGACGCCGCCGAGGACGAACGCCGCGTCCATCTCGTTCTGGTAGATGTGCGCGAGGTCGCCGAGGATGACCTCGTCGCCGCGCTGCGTCTGCGACAGGACACCGCAGAGGTTGCCCATCATGCCGCTCGCGACGTAGAGGCCGGCCTCCTTGCCCACGGACTCGGCGGCGCGTTTCTCGAGCTTGTTGACCGTGGGGTCCTCGCCGTACTGGTCGTCGCCCACCTCGGCCTCGGCCATCGCGCGGCGCATCGCCGGCGTCGGCTTCGTGAAGGTGTCGCTGCGGAACTCGAGGATCTTCATAGGGCGAGCGCCTCCTTGATGCGAACGACCGCCGCCACGAGGAGCGGCGCGACGAGGATCGCGGGCAGGAAGTCCGCGACCTTCACGTCACGGATGCTGAGGAGTTTGAGACCGACGCCGATGATGGGCAAGCCGCCGACCGCGCTCATCTCGCGCAGCTGCAGGTCGGACAGGAGGCCCGCGAACATCGACGCACCGAGGGCGAGGCCGCCCTGATAGAGAAGGATGAGCGGGATCGTGAGGAGCACGCCCCAGCCCAATGTCGCCGCGAGCGCGATCGCCGTGAAACCGTCGAGCACGCTCTTGATCGCGAGCAGGCTGGCGTCACCGGTGAGGCCGTTCTGGATCGAGCCCAGAAAGGTCAGCGGACCGACGCAGAACACGATCGCGGCGGTCACGAACGCGTCTGCCACCGTCCCGCCGCCGCCGCGCGCGGCGAATC
>DASYUC010000029.1:0-26019 GCA_036001645.1 Candidatus Limnocylindria bacterium | reverse complement strand
CTCGCGGCGCTCATGAGCGAGGGCCGACGCCTCGGGTGACAGGGCCGTGTCGCCCGAGGCGCGGTCCTCGACGACGCTGAGTCCGACCGTCGGTCGCCGGCCGGCCGCCTTGCGGCGGTTGATGGCCTCGTTCGCGACGATGCGGAGCAGCCAGGGGCGGAAGGGGGCGCCCGCGCGGAAGCGGTCGAGCGCGTAATACGCCTTCACGAAGGCGTCCTGGGCCACATCCTCGGCATCGGCCGCGGTGCCGGTGATCACGTACGCGGTGCGCGCGGCGATCGCCTGGTAGCGCGTCACGAGCTCGCCGTAGGCGGCTTGGTCGCCATTTTTCGAGCGTTCCACCAGTTCGGCATCCTCCGTCGGCCGGCCCTCCACGGAGTCGGTTCTTACCCTCTTTACACCGCCCACGGCGTCCGGTTCCCTGCTCGGACCTAGACCCTGACCAGCTCTTGGAGCAGCCGGTAACGGCCCGCGACGTCCTCCGGCGTCGCCGCCTCGATGCCGTCGACGCTGAAGCGCTCGACGGCGAACGAGGCGCAGACCGTCCCATGCAGCGTCGCGCGCCGCAGCGCGCGGTCGTCGACCGACCCGCACTCGGCGAGGTGGCCCAGGAAGCCGCCGGCGAAGCTGTCGCCCGCGCCGGTGGGATCGGTGACCTCGTCGAACGGGAAGGCGGGCGACCAGAACGAGAACGCGCGCGTGAACAGCACCGAGCCGTACTCGCCGCGTTTCACGACGACCGCCCTGGGCCCGAGCGCGAGGATGTCGCGCGCGGCCTTCGGAACGCTGACGGTGTCGCAGAGCTGCCGCGCTTCGGACTCGTTCACGCTGACGATGTCGACGTGCGACAGGACCTCCAGCAACGCGTCGCGCTTGTGGTCGATCCAGTAGTTCATCGTGTCGAGCGCGACGGCCTTCGGCGAGCGCACGCTCCGCAGTGTCGCGAGCTGGATCTCGGGATCGATGTTCGCGAGGAACACGAACTCGCTGTCGGCGAACGCCTCCGGCACGTGCGGCCGCCAGTCGGCGAACACTCCGAGGTCGGTGTTGATCGTCTCCGCGGTGTTCATCGCGTAGTCGTAGCGTCCGAGCCAGCGGAACGACGAGCCGCGCCTCCGCTCGAGGCCAGCCAGGTCGATGCCACGCGCGCGAAGACGCTCCACGTCCTCGTCACGGAAGTCGTCGCCGATGACGCCGACGAGCCGCACCGGTGCGTAGAGCCGCGCCGCGATCGCGAAGTACGAAGCCGCTCCGCCCAGCACGTTGGTGCGCCGCTCGACGGGCGTCTGCACATCGTCGTACGCGAGGGAGCCGACGACCAGGATGTTCGACATCTAACCGGCCGGCGCGATCAGCGCGCCGACGAGCGTGAGCAGCCCGAACATCGCCGCGATGCCGAGCGCAGTCCAATCGAGCTCGCTCATCCGTTCCTCCACCGGTGGACCGGGACGCAAGCGCCAGTATCCGTTCAGCGCGTGCTGCCCGTAGACGACGACCGCCGTGCCCACCGCGAGCTCGATGGCGTCGAGCGCCAGGAAGATCGGCTCGTTCGAGAAGTGCGTCCAGGTCAGCCACCAGATGCCGGTCCCGAGCGCGCCGGTGAGCGCGTCGACGCCGTGCTCGGGATCGACCTTCCGCCGCAGCACGTCGATCAGAGCGAAGTGGCGGTACGCCTGCCAGATCCCGTATGCCGGCACGAAGATCGAGAGGGCGTGTGCGATCGGCTCCATCCCGATGTCGCCCGTTCCGCGCGCCAGCGGCGACGGCGCGGCGTCATCCGTCTCACGCTTGAGCTCGGCCCACGAGAGGCCGAACCAGATCGGGATGTACAGGCCGATCGAGAGGACGCTGAGGGCGGCGACGAGCCACAGCGGCCGGCGCCTCGCCTGTGGGATGACCTGGGTGTCGTTCAGACCGCGCCGTCGCGGCGGAGCGCCGCGATCTCCTCCTTCGCGTACCCGAGCTCGCGCAGGACCTCGTCGGTGTGCTCGCCGAGCTCCGGTGGATGGCGACGCACGGACGGCGGCGTCCCTGAGAGACGGACGGGGATGCCCGGCGCGCGCACGCGGCCGGCGGTCGGGTGATCCACCTCCGCGATGAGCCCGAGGTGCCGCACCACCGGATCGGCGAACACCTCGTCGAGCGTGTTGATCGGGCCGACCGGGACGTTGGCTTCCCGCAGCCGTCGCACGACATCGGCCTTGGTCAGCGTTCGGATCCGCCGCTCGATGATCGGAACGATCTCCCTCCGGTGCGCGACCCGCGTGGGGTTATCCGTGAAGCGCTCGTCCTCGAGCAGCTCCTCGAGATCGAGAGCGCGGCAGAAACGCTCGAAGAGCGCGTTGTTCGCGACGCCGACGTTCACGTGCCCATCGCTCGCACGGAACGTCTGATACGGAACGATCGACGCGTGGATATTGCCCTCGGGCCGCGGGACCGTACCGTCCGCAAAATAGCGCGCGGCCTGCCGCGAGAGCAATGCGACCTGGCCACCGATCATCGTCGCGTCGATGACCTGCCCCTCACCGGTGCGCTCCCGCGCGTGCAGGGCGGCCGCGATCGCGAAGGCCGCGAACATTCCCGCGACCATGTCGGCCTGGGGTACGCCGACCATCACCGGGTCGCTGCCAGGCTCGCCCGTGAGGCTCATGATCCCGCCCATCCCCTGCACGATGAGGTCGTAGGCGGGCCAGGCGCGACCCGGGCCGTCCTGGCCGAAGCCGCTGATGTGACAGAGCACGATGCGCGGATTGATCCCGCGCACGCGTTCGTCGGGAAAGCCGAGGCGCGCGAGGGTCCCGGGGCTGAAGTTCTCGACGATCACGTCGCATCGCTCGATGAGCCGCTCGAGCACCCGCTTGCCGTCCGGGTTCTTGAGGTCGATCGTCACGCTGCGCTTGTTGCGATTGATGGCCAGGTAGTACGCGGAGATCCCCCTGATGCTCGGGGGCGCCCACTCGCGGGTCTCGTCACCTGTTTCGGGCATCTCGACCTTGATCACGTCCGCGCCGTGGTCGCCGAGCATGAGCGTGCAGTACGGCCCGGCGAGCGCGCGCGTCAGGTCGAGGACGCGTATGCCGTCGAGCGCGCCGGCCGGTGGGATCACGCGCGGAGAGTACCGTTGAGGCGATGGCGGAGCTGCTTCCGCTCTTCCCGCTGACCAGCGTGCTCTTTCCCGAAATGCTGCTGCCCCTGCATATCTTCGAGCCGCGCTACCGCCTGCTGGTGCGCCGCTGCATGGATGATGACCGCCCGTTCGGGGTCGTCCTCATCCGTTCGGGCCAGGATGTCGGCGCGACCGCCGAGCCACACGCGATCGGGACCGAGGCGAGGATCATGGCCTTCTCGCCGCTCTCCGACGGCCGCTCGTACATCGTCGTGCGCGGCATGCGGCGCTTCGCCGTCGAGCAGGCGATCGATGACACCGAGCCGTACCTCGTCGGCCGCGTGCGCTACCTGGATGAGCCCGAGGGCGAGGGCGCGCTGGAACGCGCGGCTGTGGCGGTCGAGGCATACGGCCAGTACCTCGTCGCGGTGATGGCGGTCACCGAGGACGCCCGTGGCGATCGCGCGATCGTGGACGAGCTCGCGACGGTGTCGCCGCGAGAGGCCTCCTACCGCATCGCGGCCAGCCTGGCGGTGGACGCGACGGAGCGCCAGCGGCTTCTCGAGATGCCCACCGATGCGGAACGGCTCGGAGCGGAGAAGAACCTCCTCGAACGCGAGACGATGCTGCTTCGCGACCTGCTCGTGCGGCTGCGGGCGCACGGTGAAGGGCGTGTGACGCTGAACTAACCGAGGCCATCCGCGAAGCGCACCACACCATCGGTGATCGTCGCGCGCACGTGCGCCTCGAGCAGCTCGTCCTCCGTGCACCGGGCGAGATCGCGGTCGACCACCGTCGCGTCGCAGCGCATGCCGACGCGCAGCGTCCCCGCCGCGCGCTCGTTCGCCATCGCGTACGCAGGGCCCGCGGCGTATCCCGCGAGCGCCTCCTCGATCGTCAGGCGCTGCTCCGGACGCCAGGCGTCATCGTCCTGCGGTCGCCGGCGCGTCACCGCGGCGTGGATCCCGAGCAGCGGATCGATCGGTTCGACCGGCGCATCGGATCCGAAGGCGAGCACCGCGCCGGTGCGGCGCAGCGTGCGCCACGGATATGCGCGCGGCACTCGCGACGCACCCCAGTAGCGGTCGGCGAGGTCGCGGTCGCTGGTCGCATGAATCGGCTGCATCGACGCGACGACCCCCAGGGCGCCGAAGCGCGCGAGATCGTCGGCGCGCACCAGCTGCACGTGCTCGATCTTCTGCCGCAGCTGTGGAGCGCTGGCTCGCGTCGGTTCGATCGCGTCGAGCGCAACGTGCACCGCGCGATCGCCGATGGCATGGATGGCGACCGCGATGCCCGAGGCGGCCGCGACAGCCACATCGTGCGCGAGCCGGTCAGGCTCGATCGTGAGGATGCCGCGATCGCGCGAGCCCTCGTACGGCTCCTCGAGCGCGGCGGTCTGTGAGCCGAGCGCGCCGTCGGTGAAGATCTTGAGATGTCCGGTGCGCAGCCACTCGTCACCCTCGCCGGTGCGCATGCGTTGCTCGAGCGCGTCGGCGAGGCGGGCGTGCGGGATCCCCATGTAGACCCGCAGCGCCAGCTCACCCGCGTCGCGCATGCGCGCGAGCACACCGAGCGGCGCACGTCCGAGGAATTGATCGAGGTCTTCGAGACCGGTGATGCCACGGCGCCACGCTTCGGTCTGCCCGCGGCGCGCGTCGACGAGCATCTCGTCGTCGGTCGGCGCCGGGATGACGACGTCGGCGATCGCGTTCGCGTTCTCCTGCAGGACCCCCGTCGCCTCGCCGCGGTCGTCGCGGAAGATCGCGCCGCCCTTGGGCACGGCCGTGTCGCGCGTGATACCCGCGCGCGCGATCGCGGCGTTGTTCAGCCACCGTGAGTGTCCGTCGCGGCTGCGCAGCACCGTGGGATGGCCGGCCGTGACCCGGTCGAGGTCGGCCGCCGTCGGCCAGCGTCCCCAGTTGTTCTTGTCGAAACGGCCGCCCTGGATCCACGCGCCTTCGCGGAGATCCCGCGCGTGCGCCGCGATGCGGTCCAGTGCCTCCTCCAGCGTCGTCGTGTCCGCGACATCGAGCCGTGCCATCGCCTCCGCCCACCACACGAAATGGACGTGCGCGTCGAACCAACCGGGGACCATGAGTCCGCCGCGAAGGTCGACGGCCTCCGCGCGGCCCGCCTCGCGGCGAACCTCATCGCGACGCCCGATGACGGCAACGCGGCCATCTCGCGCGAGGACCGCTTCCGCGCTCGTGCCGTCGCCGACGTGGATCCGACCGCCCTCGAAGAGGATCGCGCTCATCCGCGGAAGCCCGCCTGGCCGCGCAGCGGAACGAACCGCACCGGGCCGTGGCGCTGCTCGCGCCCGCGCGCGTCGCGGACGACGAGCTCCTGCATGTCGAGATCACCCACGGGCGCGACGATCAACCCATCCGGCGTGAGCTGCTGCGCGAGCGCCGGATCGATCCGCGGCGTGGCCGCGGTGACGAGGATGCGATCGTACGGCGCATCCGGCGGGTAGCCCAGCGATGCGTCGGCGTGGATGACGCGCACGTTCGTGTACCCAAGACGCGCCAGGCGCTGCCGCGCCTCATCCGCGAGCGACGCGTGGCGCTCGATCGAGATCACCTCGCGCACGAGCTGCGCCAGCACCGCGGCCTGGTAACCCGACCCGGTGCCGACCTCGAGCACCTTGTGGTCGGGCAGCGTCGCGAGCAGCTCGGTCATGCGTGCGACGACGTACGGCTGCGAGATCGTCTGTCCTTCGCCGATGGACAGCGCGTGGTCGCCGTAGGCGACGTCGCGATCGCCCGGTGCCACGAACTCCTCGCGCGGTACACGCGCCATTGCCGCGAGGACGCGCGGATCGCGGATCCCGAACCGCTCGAGCTGGCGCACCATCTCGCTGCGCTGGAGTGCCGTGTCCACCGGCACATGATGCGACCACCGGGGGCTTCGCCCCCGAGGACCCCCGCCTCCCCGGTGGCTCAGCCCTTCTCGATCGGCACTCCGATGAGGCTGCCCCACTCCGTCCACGAGCCGTCGTAGTTACGAACACGCTCGTGGCCGAGCAGGTAACGAAGCACGAACCAGGTGTGCGCGCTCCGCTCACCGATGCGGCAGTAGGCGATGGTCTCCGTACCACGGGCGAGACCCTTGCCCTCGTAGATCGCCTTCAGCTCGTCGGCGCTCTTGAATCGGCCGTCCTCCGCGACCGCGGTCGCCCACGGCACGTTCTGCGCGCCGGGGATGTGACCGCCACGCTGCGCGCCCTCCTGCGGAAGGTTCTCCGGCGCGAGCAGCTCGCCCGCGTATTCCTTCGGCGATCGGACGTCGATGATCTTCGTGCCGTTGCTTGTGACCTTCTCGAGCACGTACTCGCGCAGCGCGCGGACCGACGCGTCGGGTCCCTGTGCGCGGTACTCGCTCCGCTGGAACGACGGACGTTCGGTGACGAGAGGCCGGCCCTCGGCGACCCACTTGGCGCGACCGCCGTTCACGAGCCGCGCGTCCTTGTGGCCGTAGTACTTGAGGAGCCAGAAGAACCACGCCGCGAACCAGTTGTTGTTGTCGCCGTACACGACGATGGTCGTGTCCTTGGTGACACCGTTCTTGGAGAGGAACTCCTCGAGCTGCTTCTTGTCGAGGAGGTCGCGCACGGGCTGCTGCTGCAGATCGCTCTTCCAGTTCACGCCGACCGCGCCGGCGGCGTGTCCTTGGTCGTAGGACGACGTGTCGACGTCGACTTCGAAGACGCGGACGCTCGGGTCTTTGGCATGCTCGGCGAGCCAGTCCGTCTCAACGAGCGTTTCGGGATGCGCGTACTGGGTGGTCATTCCTTCACCTCCACGGAATGTGTCAGCACTTGTGCGAACGGGCGTCCGCGGCCGCGCGAGCGGCCTAACGACAGGAGCAGGTGGTGAGAGCGCGGGACGACACGATGTTCAGGGTCTAACAGCGCGACCGCGGCCGGACAAGGAAGAGTGTGCGGAGCGCACGTCAAGCCACGGGCCGACGACGCCGGGCAGCTCGGTCAGGTCAGTGACGATCGCATCTGGCGTGACATCCACCTTCGGCTGCTCGTGCTCGGTCCGACGCCAGATGGCGCGAAGCCCCAAGCGCTTCGCGCCGAGGATGTCCGCATCGAGGCGGTCACCGACCATGAACGCCTCCTCGGGTCGGGCGCCGGCGATCTCGAGCGCGCGGTCGTAGATGGCGCGGTGCGGCTTCTGCCACCCGACGGTGTGCGAGCTCACCACGCCATCGATCGCATCGGAGAGGCCGAACCGCCGCCAGTCCTCCCACACCTCCTCGTCGCCGCGAGAAAGCGTGTTGGTGACGAGCACCACGCGCAGGCCCTTCGTCTTGCACCAGCGGACGGCGGTGAAGGCGCCGGGGACGGGAGTCGACACGAGATCGAGCGGTACGGTCATCGCCACGCGCAGCCGCTCGAGCTCGACGTCGTCGATGCCGACCTGCGCGTTCCGGAACCACTCCTCGTACCAGCGGAGGGTTTCCTGCCGCAGCTCGGCTTCCGGCTCGGATGACGTAGTCGGCGCGAACTTCGCGTTGATGAAGCCGTCGTGCCACTGACGCTCGCCGAACTCGCGTCGTAGCGCCTCGCGCAGCAGATCGTTCAGCTTCTCGCGTGGCGCCCAGTGCTCGACCAGCGTGTCGCCGACGTCGAAGAAGGCGGCCTTCAGCACCACATGGCTATCGTATCGACAACATGTTGGACTTCGAGCAGCTCGCGTTCATCGAGAAGTGGCGTCAGAAGGCGTCCCGCGGCATGGTCGTGGTGCTCGACGGCACGCGCGGCGACATCCTCGTGACGCTTCGCGTCGGTGAGGGACCTGCGCGCGTCGACCTGCGTGGCCAGGACGCGACCGGTGCGGTCCGCAAGCACCGCCTCTCGATAGGCGACCGGATCACGATGGCCATCGAGTACACGGCGAAGGACGTGCAGCCAGTCGCGAGCGCGATGAAGCCGGGCGTCGTGATCGCACCGGGCGCGACCGTGAGCGGCATAGTACGCGAGACAGGTGAGATCGCGATCGTCGACTGCGGGGTCGACGTGCTCGTTCGCGGCGACACGCTTCCTGGTGTGTCCGACGGGGACGCGATCTCCTTCACGATCGCGTCCGAGGGAAAGGCCTACCTCATTCCGACGCGCGGATAGCCTCCGCGATCTCCTCCTCATCGGGCACCTCGCGGAGCTGATGAACGTCTATATACCGGACGATCCCCGCCGCGTCGACCACGATGATCGCGCGTTCAGGTCGGCCGATCTCTTCATTGAACACGCCGTACGCCTGCGCGATCTTCCCGTGTGGCCAGAAGTCGCTGCACAGCGGGTACTTCGTGCCACCGAGCGAGTCCGCCCACGCCTTGAGCGTGTACACGCTGTCGCATGAGAGGCCCACGACCTGGGCACTACCACCGGCGAAACGCTCCTGCAAAGCGTTGAGCGCCGGCGCTTCACTGTTTCAGGTATTCGAGAAAGCCCACGCGAAGAACGCGAGGACGACGCGCTGGCCCCGCAGCTTCGAGAGCGTGACCTCGCTGCCGTCGTGCGCACGCAGGGTGAAGTCGGGCGCCGCATCGCCGACCTTCAGCGTCTTCGTCTCTGTCGCGATCTTCGTGCGACCCTTGGGTGCGGCCATCGACCTAGACTAGCCGCACATGGTGGTCGCCGATCCCCGCCGCCGCATCGAGGTCGACCGCCCTGCCTTTCTCGACTATCAGGTGAGCTGTCCGTACTGCGGCGCGAAGGTCGGTCCGCGCGCGGTCACACGAGAGCATCTCGACGTGCCACCGAATCCGCCCTACGCCGCGACGGTCAAGTGCCCGAAGTGCGGCGAGACCTTCGAGGTGATCTTCCGCGGGTAGGTAGAGGGGATTGTTCGACGAGTTCGCGCACGCCGGTGACGAGCACCTCGACCCAGCCTACGTCGCGGCGTATGACCGCAAGGCGGGGACCGATCCGACCGAGGACCTCACTCTTCTGCGTGAGCTGGGCCTCGGCGCGCAGTCGACGCTCGTGGATCTCGGCGCGGGGACGGGCACCTTCGCCGTCGCTGCCGCACCGTTCTGCCGGCAGGTCGTTGCTGTCGATGTTTCCCCGGCCATGCTCGCGGCGCTTCGTGGCAAGGCAGAGCGCCTCGGGTTGACCAACGTCACGTGCGTTCGTTCGGGATTCCTGACCTACGAGCACCCGCCGGGGACCGCCGACTTCGTGTACTCGCGGAACGCGCTCCACCACTTGCCCGACTTCTGGAAAGCGGTCGCGCTCGCGCGCATCGCGGCGATGCTTCGTCCTCGCGGCGTCCTGCGGCTGCGGGACCTGGTGTTCTCGTTCGCGCCCGCCGATGCCACGAGCGCCGTCGAGGCCTGGCTCGCGTCTGCTCCCGCAAGCCCGGACGAGGGTTGGACACGTGAGGAGCTCGAGACCCATCTCCGCGAAGAGCACAGCACCTTCAGCTGGCTGCTCGAGCCGCTGCTCGAGCGCTCCGGCTTCGAGATCACGGACGTGAGTCACCGAAGCTCGCGGGTCTTCAGCGCGTATACCGCCGTGAAGCGGTAGGGACGCCGGACGCGCTAGGGGACCACGGTCACGTAGAGGAAGACGCCCTGGTCCTCCATCCACGTGACGGCATCGATGACCGGACGCAGATTGATCGCGTAGGTGCCGGGTGTCATCGGCGCCCGCACCTGGAAGGTGAAGGTGCCCACCGCGCCCGGGGGAACGCTCGCCTCGGTCTGGAAGGCCACGCGATTCGCCGACGGCCAGCCGACGCCGAGGCCGGCCCACGTCTCGTTGTCGCGGTTGACGCCGAGCCTCGCCTCCTGGCCAAGCAGGCCCTTCGTCCACGTCTGGCCGCCGGTGTTCAGGAAGCTGATCGATAGCGTGCCGCTCACCTGACCGGCGCGCAGCGTCGGATACGGCGACTGGGTCAGCCAGCGGCTGTGATAGTTGACGGTCGTCACGACCGGCACGACGACACCCTGGTCCTCGAGCCACGCGACGCCGTCGACCACCGGCCGGAGCGGAATGTTGACCAGACCGCCGGCGAATGGAGCCTTGATCGCGAACGTGAAGGTGCCGATCCCACCCGGCGGCACCGCGGACTCGTTCTGTATCGCCACGCGATTCGCCGATGGCCATCCGACGCTCATCCCGAGCGCGCTGAACGTCGTGTTGTCGCCATTGATGCCAAGCGCGACCTGGCTGCCGGCCACGCCCTTCTGCCAGGTCTTCGTCCCGGAGTTGCGGAAGAGGAGCGAGACGCTCTGCGTTGCTGCGGGCTGCAGGGCCGGTACCGCCGTCTGAGACACCCAGGCCGAGTGCAGACCGTTGTCGGTCGCCGGGGGAGGCGCGGCGCCACCACTGCCGCTGCTGCCGCCACCGCCGCTGATCGTCGCGCCGGTGCTGAAGTCCCACTCGTTGGTGAGCCACGTGCCGGCCACGGTGATGTCGAAGCGCACGTGGTAGGTCGTGTTCGCGGCGAGCGGCCGCTGCGGGATGATGACCTGGTAGTCGTATTCGAACTGCTGCGGTGAGTAGTAGATCGGCAGGCGCGCACCACCGGGTGCGACGACTTCGGCGCCCCGCATGACGACAGACCGGCCGCCGGAGTACACGACCATGATCGGATAGCCGACCGGCCGCGATGCCCCGGCCGGGAGCGGGCTCGGCGATTCATTGCCGCTCCACGAGGTCGGGATGTTCGTCTGGTTATGCGCGGGGGAGCGCACGAAGTCCACCGGTCGAAGCCCGAAGTTGTAGACGATATCCCCGACGGTCGTACCGCGACCGCCGATGGTCGAGTAGCCCCAGCCCATCGTCGATGCGCTCGGGTGCATGAGACCGAGCCGGTGATACGGGGCATCCCACAGCTGACGGACACCGGCGAGCGGATCCGATCCGCCGGTCGCGACCTCGCTGACGAACGAGGTGGACCAGCCCATCGCGGCGACACGATCGCGCGCCGAATAGCCCGTGTAGTACGGCAGGCCCGCGGTCTCGAAGTGGCCGCCCTGGCCGTTCGCGGAGCTGTAGTTGGCGTGGTTCTGCGCCGCGGCGACGACGCGTGGGTCGGGGGTGAGCGTCGGCGCCCCGATCGCGTATCGCAGCTGATTGGTCAGGTACATCATGTCGTCCGACGTTGCCGCGGCGGCGGGCGACGGCGGTCCGAAGACGACGCTCGACATCGCAAGCGTCAGGCAGACAAGCAGACTGCGCACACTGCGCAGGACGAAAGGCCCAACCATCCCGCTCTATTGAACGAGGTCCGAACAAAAGTCGTTATGAGAAACGAGTCCCAGGACCAATGACGCTTGGTAGGGCGCCGCCCGCCCGCGGCGCCTCACCTCATGAGGGCAGAGTTACTTCTTCTTGCCCTTCTTGGACTTCTTTGCAGCCTTCTTCTTTGCCGGCATTTGGGTATCACCTCCTTCCCACTTTGCTTGTCCAGCAGCTCTAAAAGAGCCGCCGCTGCCTGCCCGCCAGACGCCCGGCCTGGCTGGAGCGAGCGAGCCATTCTTCAAACTCTTTGCGGGGGATCCGCCAGACCCGCCCGACACGCACTGCTGGGATGCGGGTCGGATCGGGGTCGTCCACCGCGCCGAGTCGGCGCAAGATCGTCGTGGGGTGTACGCGGAGGCGCCGCGCAACCTCGTCCGTGGTCAGATACTCCTCGTCCACTGCGGCTCCTGCGCTGGGGTGTTGAGTGAGCGTCACGTGCTGCGATGCATTCTCGCTGCGCTCCCTGCATTGTCAAGTCCTCGGACCGTGCGGCGGACGACGGCAAGAGCGCGACGGAGGCGCTCGCGGTTCGCGGGGTCGTTGAGCCACCGCGACGCGCCGCTCGGATGCGGGAGCGGGATGAGCACGCGGTCGCCATCGACACGGCTCTTCCCCACAACTTCACTGAGCGGAACGCGTCCCCAGAAGCGGTCGATCGCGAGCGTCCCGACGAGGAGCACAACGCGCGGTCGCGCCAGCGCGAGCTCCGCCTCGAGCCACGGCGCGCAGAGCGCGATCTCCGGTGGCGAGGGACGCCGGTCCCCCGCCCCGCTCGCGGCTTTGCCGGGAAAGCACTTCGTGATCGCCGTGCGATAGGGAAGATGCGCTTCGTCGATGCCCGCTTCGGCGAGCCAGCGCCGCAGCTCGGCGCCGGCGCGTCCCGAGAACGGAAGACCTGTTGTGAGCTCCACCGCACCGGGCGCCTGGCCGATGATCATCACGCGATCGCTCGCCTTGCCCGCGACGATCGGGAACGCGGAAGGCAGATGGCCCGCGTCGACGCACTTCGTGCAGGCGCGGATACGCGAGTGAAGACGAGCGAGTGCGCGCGGTGCGTCAGCGACCATTGACGGTATCGCCCATTTGTTCTATACTGGGATTGCGTCGCGCCGGACTGGAGACCATTTGGATGATCTCGCTCCGGCAATTGATAGAGCTGACTTCGCGTGGGCCGCGGGTTTCTTCGACGGCGAGGGGAGCACGATCGCGCGTTCGCTTACATCCCGGCCCGGCTATCACCAGTTGAACGTGACGCTGCCGCAGTCCGGGCGCGACGGTATTCCGCCTCTGTTATTGCGTTTTCAGCGCGTGATGCTGGGAATGGGCCATATGAGCGGGCCAAGCAACGATGGTATCTACATGCTTCGGTACACCGCGCGCGAGGAAGCCCGCCTCGTGCTCGAGCTCATGTGGCCATATCTCGGCGACGTCAAACGAGCCCAGAGCGCGCGGGCAATGGAGCTCGTCGAGCAGCAATACGCAAGCGGCTCATACCGTCGACGCCCGGCGCGGCGCCGCCCACCTGAACTGCCGATCGTCCGCGACCGCACCGCTGATGATCTGGAGCGCGCCTGGGCTGCGGGTTTTCTCGACGCCGAAGGCTGTTTCGGGTTGGCACGCGCTGGTGCGCGTCGTAAGGGTCCGGACTGGTACCGAATCCGCGTGTCCGCAAGCCAGCACGGCGCTGTCGGCGTGCCCGCCGCGGTGCTCATCAGGCTCCAGACCGTCTTCGGGGGGCTCGGGAGGATCGAACATCACGGCGAACCTGACGACTTCAGATGGTGCGCCGAGGGCCCCGAGAGCATTGAACGCGTCCTCGAGATCACGCGGCCGTGGCTCGGAGATGAAAAGACCGCTGACGCAGCCGCGGCGCTTGCGGGCTTCCGCTCACAGGTGCGTCTCAAAGGGGATTCCGTCCGGTGCGTTCGAGGACACGAATACTCGTACACGGCCATGCGCGGTGGGCGCATGAAGCGCATCTGCAATCCATGCGAGCGCATCGCCGAGAGACGCGCGCGAGCAAAGCAGGGCATCGCGCCAAGGCCGTTCAAGAACATTGCGCGCCGCTACACTGAGTGATCCGACGGGGTGTGGCGCAGCATGGTAGCGCGCATGCTCGGGGAGCATGAGGCCGGCGGTTCAAGTCCGCCCACCCCGACCGACGATTTCAGCTCTGTTTCGCTGGCTCCAGACCCAAGAACTCTCTCGTGAACTCGTACAGCTTCTCGCGATCCTCGCGCATCGCGGGTCGGAGCCCGTAGTGGTTGATCACGCGGATCTGCTGTGCGAGCCACTCCGCCCAGCACTGCGCGCACACGCGCTGCTCGATCTCTTCGCCGATCGCGCCGGGCAACACGCGCCCCGCGCTCGCCCGCGTTTCGCCGCAGCGGGCGCAGGTCACATCGGCCACGTCTAGCTCCGCACGCGGCCCGCGCGCGCGAGCGGTTTGTAGCGGAAGGCCGCGCGTCCGACCACATCGCTCAGCGGAACATCGCCGAAATACCGGCTGTCGGTCGAATGATCGCGTCGGTCGCCCATCACCGTGACCTCGCCGTCGCGCACCGCCGCGACGCGCTTCAAGAGCAGATGCTTCGCGTCACGCGGATCGCGCACCACGACGACCTCGCCGATGCGCGGTTGGCGGCGCGGCGGGAGCACGAAGAGCCAGTCCCCCTCCCGCAGCGCCGGCTCCATGCTGTGGCCGGCAACGGCCACACGCCAGGGACCACGCCTCATTTCTTCGTCGCCCAGAACATGTCGCTGATCTCTTTCACCGCGCCCTGCAGCTCCGCGGCGGCGGCCGCATCGACGTTCTGCTTGTTCTTCGAGCAGAGCTTCGCGGCCTTCCAGAACATGTCGTGAAGCTTGGGGTACTTCTCGAGGTGCTCCGGCTTGAAGTAGTCGCTCCAGAGGATCTCGAGCTCCTTCTTGCAGATCTGCGCGTGCTCTTCCTTCACCGCGATCATGCGGACGAAATTGCCTTGCGTGTTCGCGTCCATCGCACCTTTGGGTAGCGCGCCGATCTTCTCGACCATCTTCGCCACGGTGTCGGCGGCGATCTTCGCCGGCGTCGGGTCGTAGATACCGCACGGGATGTCGCAATGCGCGTGCACGACGACGGAGGGCTTCAAGAGGCGACCGAACACAGATGACTCCTTGGATCTACGGAGAGCTGCCCGGCCCGCGTGGGCGGGCGCACCACCAATGTACGCGCTTACGGCGCTATGTCGTCGAGCACGATGTCGATCTCGACCGCGCCGCTCGCGTCGATCTCCATCTCGCGGCCGACCAGGTTGCCCGGAAAGCGGGGCGGGAAGACATCGACGTGGTACTTCCCGGGCGGCACGACGACCTCGAACGCGCCTGCCCCGTCGGTCGCGCCTGCGGCCTCGACCTCGCGCGGGTCGCCAAAGTTGATCGTGGCGCTGACCGCGGGCAGACCGCGCTTGTCCTTGATCGTCCCCTTCACGATCACGCCGCGGTGGAGGACCAGGTCGACCTGCACATCACCCGTTCCAAGCCGCACCGCATCCGCTTCGACCCAGTTGTGCTTCCGGTCCCAGTATTCGGAGAGGTAGCCGCTCCCCGCCGGGGGAATGACGCTGATGATGTACGTCGACGGTCGCGTGGTCACCGCATACGCGCCGTCGAAGCCACTCGGCCGGCAGATGCGGCCGGTCGTGAACGCCGTGTCGACACAGACGAACACATCGGGTACCGGCTCGCCTGCCTCGTTGCGCACACGACCGGTGATCTGCGGACCGTTCGGCAGGGTGATGTCGAGCGTGCGGTCCGACGAGAGATCGAGCGGCGTTGCCTCGAAGCCCTCGAGCACGCGGTCGTACCAGAGACCGACCGCGCGGACGCGGTCCGGCGGGAGCGCCCACACCCAGTAGTCGCCCGGCTCGCGCAGGGCCGTGTATGCGCCACGCTTGTCGGTGCGCTCGCATTGCCATCCGACGGGCGCGGAGAGGGTCTTGATGCAGACCTGCGCGTCTTCGATGGTCGCTCCAGCCACGCGCACCGTGCCGCGCAGGACCACTCCGCCAACGAGGGCGAAGTCGATGTCGGGCACGTCGGTCGTTCGCGCATCGAGGATCGCCGCGTCGTCCTCGAAGACCGTGCCCTGCGCCCACTGTGGGACGAGCTTTGCCCCCGGCGGGCCTGCCACATCGACCCGGTAGAGATCTCCTCGCGTCTCGATCGTGTACTTCCCGTCAGCGCCGGAGCGGGCGCAGACCACATCGACACGCGTGATCGGGTGCGCGCATGCCTGCGCCCGGGCGACGGCTGCGCCTTGATCGGTGCGCACGACGCCGCTGATCCGGATGCGGGCCGGCAGGCCGATCCACACCGCGGTGTCCGCGCCGGTCACGTCGATGACCCGTTGGTCTGTCATCCAGCGCGTCGGGTCCGGCCCATCGACGCGCAGGAGATAGGTCGACGGCGCGAGCGTGAACGTGGCCGTACCGTCCTTCGCCGCTTCGGTGCAGCGCTCGCCGCCGCGGGGCGTCGCGGCGCAGACGTGCGCTCCGGGAAGGGGCGGGCCGCTCGCGTCAAGATCGGTGAGGGCGGTCACCAGGACCCGCAGTGCCAGCTGTGACACGGGGGTCGCGGTCGGGGACGGCGAGGGCGCCGTCGATTGCGGCGTCACGCAGGCTGCGAGCAACAACGGCAGCAGGCGGAGGAGCGC
This sequence comes from Candidatus Limnocylindria bacterium, assembly GCA_036001645.1. Taxonomy (GTDB): domain Bacteria; phylum Chloroflexota; class Limnocylindria; order P2-11E; family P2-11E; genus CF-39. The sequence continues at coordinate 9,957 of DASYUC010000029.1, read as the reverse complement.
GGCGCCCGATCGGCGAAGTCGGAGCAATGTCACGCGTGCCTAACGCTCAGCGCGATGAAGGAGAACGTGCTGCGCTGTCGTCGCGCCGTGCGGCAGCCGCGCTGACGATGAGGCGTGAGATCTCCGCGAGCGGCCCCGCGACCTCGTCGCCCCGTTCACGCTGCATGAGGTCACGCATCGCTTCGCGGATGGGCTTGCCGTCGGAGAGCACCAGATGCGTCTGCTCCGTGATCGGCATGGTCACGCCCGCGTCCTGCGCAGCGCGATAGGTCGCCTCGGCGGTGGTGACTCCCTCCGCGACCTGGCCGCTGAGCCGCGCCCGGATCTCGGCGAGCCCGAGACCCTTCGCGAGGAGCTCCCCCACCGTGCGGTTCCGCGAGTGCTTGCTCATGCAGGTCACGACGAGGTCACCGACACCGGCGAGCCCGGCCACCGTCAGGGGGTTCGCTCCTTTGGCGAAGGAGAACCGCGCGATCTCGGCCAGCCCGCGCGTGATGAATCCCGCCTTCGCGTTGTCGCCGTAGCCCATGCCGTCGATCGCGCCCGCGCCGAGAGCCACGATGTTCTTCAGCGCGCCCGACAGCTCGACGCCGACGACATCGGTGTCCGTGTACGCGCGGAACATCGGCGTGCCCACCAGCTCCTGGAAATGCTTCGCGGTCTCGGTCGTGACCGACGCGATCACCGTCGCCGCGGGCAGCCCTGCTGCTATCTCGCGGCTGATGTTCGGCCCGGAGAGCACGGCCACCCGTTCGCCGCCGACGACCTCGGCCCACAGCTCGCTCATGCGCTGCCCGCTCTCCGCGAGGCCTTTCGTCACTGACAGCACGCGCTGCTCGCGGCGCAGCAGGGGACCGATGCGCTCGCGGAGCGCGCGAACCCCAATGCTCGGCGCCGCCACGATCACGTCCTCCGCGGCGAGCGCGCGCTCGATGTCCGCGGTCACCTCGACACGATCCGGCACCCTGATCCCGGGCAGGTAGCGGCGGTTCTCCCGCTGCGCTGCGATCTCGCGCGCCTGCTCGGCATCGCGCGTCCACAGGATCACATCGCGTTGGCCGTCCCGCGCCAGGATCGTCGCGAGGGTCGTCCCCCACGAGCCCGCCTGCAGGACCGCGACCGTCACGGGCGCGCGCCGATCCGAGGCTCGGCACCTCGCAGGATGCGTTGGATGTTCGGAAGATGTCGCACGTACACGATCAAGCCGCCGACCAGAATGAATGCGAGCGTCGCCCAGCTGAAAGAGAGCCAACCGGTGGCGGTGAAGAGCAGGTATCCCAAAAGGGCGCCGACGACAGACGCGAGCGACCCGACCGACACCATGCGCGTGAGCGCGAGGGCGATCGCGAAGAACGCGACAGCACAGGCCCACGCGGGCGTCGCGACGAAGAGGAGCGCGCCGAAGCCTGTCGCTACACCGCGACCGCCTCGTCCCTGGAGCATCGGCGGCCAGCAGTGGCCGGCCACCGCGGCCACGGCAGCGAGCGCCTCGGCGAGGTGACGCGGATCGCCGCCGATGGTGAACAGCAGCTGCGCGAACAGCACCGCGAGCGCGCCCTTCAGGATGTCGAACACGGCGACGAGAAGGCCCGCTCCGCGCCCGAGCGTGCGGAACGTGTTCGTCGCGCCAGTTGACCCCGACCCGACCGTTCGCAGATCGACGTTGCGGTAGATCTTGCCGACGAGGTAGCCGCTCGAGATCGAGCCGATGCCATATCCGACGAGCGCGACGGTCGCGAGTCCGAGAAGGGTCGCGGGATCGTTCATTCGAACGACGCCTTGAACTCGAGCTTGATCGGAGTGCCGGGGAACCCAAAGCGCTCGCGGATCTTGTTCTCGAGGTACCGCGCGTACGTGAAGTGCACGCCTTCAGGCGGATCGACGAAGAACACGAACGTCGGTGCCTTCCCGCGCGCCTGGGTCACGTGACGGAAACGCACCTCGCGCCCGCGATGCGGTGACGGCGGATGGGCGGCGATCGCCTCGGTGAGCAGCTTATGGAGATCCGACGTCGCCACCCGCTTCTTGCGCTCGTCGACGATCGCGAGCGCGTCTTCGAGCGTCGACTCCACGTTGCGGCCCGTCTTCGCCGAGACGAAGTGGTGGCGCATCCACGGGGCGAAGTGGAATTCGCGCGTGAGCTCGGCCTCCACCTGCGCGGTCATCTCCTCGCCACGGTCTATCACGTCCCACTTGTTCACCGCCAGCACCAGGCCGACCGCGGCCTCGAGCGCATACCCGGCGATATGCGTGTCCTGTGCGGTGACGCCCTCCGTCGCATCGGTCAGGAGGATCGCGACGTCCGCGCGCTCCAGCGCATGGGCGGTTCGCAGCAACGCGTAGTGCTCGATGCCCTGCTCGATCCGCCCGCGGCGCCGGATGCCCGCGGTGTCGACGAGCACGAGCCGTCGCCCGCGGAACTCGAGTGCGGTGTCCAGGCTGTCGCGCGTCGTGCCGGGTGTCTCGCTGACCACAGCGCGCTCGCTCCCGACGAGTGTGTTGAGGAAGCTCGACTTACCGACGTTCGGCCTGCCCACGATCGCGATGTGCGCATCGGTCGAGGGCTCCTCGTCCTTTTCGGCGGGCAGCCGCAAGGTGACCGCGTCGAGGAGATCTCCTGTCCCATGTCCCTGGATCGCCGACACGGGATAGACGTCGCCCAACCCGAGCTCGTAGAACTCCGCGGCTTGCGCCTCACCCCGCCATGAGTCCGCCTTGTTCGCGACGAGCAAGACCGGCTTGCGACTCCGGCGAAGCTGGTCCGCAACGTCATGCTCGACCGGAAGGATCCCCGACTGCGCGTCGACGACGAACATGACCACATCGGCCTCGGCGATCGCGGCCTCGGCCTGACGCCGCACCGCAGCTTCCATCTCTCCCGCTCGTGGATCGTCGAGACCGCCGGTGTCGATGAGCGAGAACTCGCGACCGCGCCATTCGGCGGTCGCGTAGATCCGATCTCGTGTGGTGCCTGGAATGTCCTCGACGATCGCGACGCGCTCGCCGACGATGCGGTTGAAGAGCGTCGACTTCCCAACATTGGGCCGGCCGACAACGGCAACGACGGCGCGGGACACGAGGGTTAGGCCGGGACCGCTTGGGCGAGCTCCTCAGCGCGCTCCTTGACCTCGAGGAGCGTGTCCATCGGTGTCGAACAGCCACCGATGAGGCCCACGCGTTCCTGGTCGCGCAGCCATTCCGGCCGCAGCTCATCTGCGTTCTCGATGTGATACGCGGTGCGACCCTGCATCCTCGCGAGGTTCACGAGCTCCCGCGTGTTCGCGGAATTCTTCCCGCCGACCACGATGATCGTCTTCACCAGCTCGGCGAGCTCGCTGGCCGCGACCTGCCGCTTCACCGTGACCGGGCAGACGGTGTTGTAGACCTTCATCTCCTGCGCGATCTCCGCGACGTGGGACACGAGCTCCCGGAACGCCCAGGGTGGCTGGGTCGACTGGGACACGACGCCTGCGCGCTTCATCTTGGGGAGCTTCGACCAGTCTTCCTTCGTCTCGACGACGATGTAGTCGTCGCCGGCGAACCCCTTCAGTCCGACGACCTCGGGGTGATCGGGAGTGCCGAGGATGATGACCTTGTAACCCTCGTCCGCGAGCTGCTTCGTGAAGCGCTGCGCCCGCAGGACCAACGAGCAGGTCGCATCGATGCACTCGAGCCCGGCGTCCTCGATCTGCTTCCGGACCTCCGGCGGCACGCCGTGCGCGCGGATGACGACGATCCCATCCGACGCGTCAGCGGGGTCCTTGATCACTTTCACGCCGCGCGCGGCGAGGCGCTCGCTGATCTTCGGGTTGTGAACGACCTGGCCGAGGTTGTGAACGGTCTTGCCCGTCTCGGCGGCGGCCTCGGTCAGCTCGACAGCCTTTTTCACTCCGAAGCAGAACCCATTCTCGCGCGCGAGCAGCACTTCCATTGATCTGATTCTAGGGGTACACACCCCGCATTTCGTCGGGCAACAGCGACGCAATCCGCCGCATGACCGCATCGGTCAGAGCCTGCTCGTCGCGACGTTCTTCCTCGGTGAGATCGGCGATGCGAAAGGGTCGTCCCACGCGTAAGACAGCATGGCTGCCGAACATGAGACGGAGCAGCGACTGCTTGGTCCCGATCATCGCGATCGGCACCAACACGACGTCCGGTAGCCGTGACGCGAGGAAACCGACGCCGGGCTTACCTCGTTGGAGCGCGCCGCTCTCGCTGCGATGTCCTTCCGGAAAGAAGCCGAGGATCTGTCCGCCGCCAAGCACCCGGAGCGCGGTCACGAGTGCGCGTCGATCGCCCTCGCCCCGTCGGACGGGGAACGCACCCGTCGCGCGGACGATGTAGCCGAGCAACGGATAGCTGAAGGCCTGGATCTTCGCCATGTATCGGACGGACAGATCGAGCGCGATCGAGATGAGCGGCGGGTCCTTCCAGTTGATGTGGTTCGACACGAGGATGTATGGGCCGCTCTTCGGAAGGTGGTCGCGGCCCTCCACTCGCACGTGGACCAGCGCGAGCACGATCGTTCGGATCGGCGGGAACAGCAGGCGCCACAGCCAGAGACGCTCGGCCGGCCACTCCGGTGCGCGGTCCGAGATCACGCCGTCGTCGCGGGACGCGTCACGATCGCGAGGACCTGGTCCAGCGCCTGACCGACCGACAACCCGTCGGTCTGCACGACGACCGCGTCGTCGGCCGTGCGCAGTGGCGCGACCTTTCGCTCGCTGTCCATCCGATCACGCCGCAGGATCTCCTGGAGGAGCTCCTGTCGCGGGCGCACCTGTCCGCGCGAGCGCAGCTCCTCCTCGCGTCGCTTCGCCCGCTCCGCCGCCGTCGCGGTGAGGAAGATCTTGCGGTCGGCGTCGGGCAACACCACGGTGCCGATATCCCGTCCGACCATCACGACGCGTCCGCGGCGCGCGAGCTCGCGTTGCTGCTCGAGCATCGCGTCTCGTACCGCGGGCACGCGCGCGACCTGCGAGACGATGCGGTCCACCTCCTCCGAGCGGATGTCCCATGTGACGTCGGCGCCGTCGAGGAGCACGGTGTAGGCGCGCCCATCGCGCACTGTCGGCGGACCGATCGTGATACGCGACTCACGCGCGAGCTGAGCGAGCCGCTCCGAGTCGTCGGGATCGATGCCGCGCCTCAGCGCCGCGAGCGCGACCGCGCGATACATCGCACCGGTGTCGAGGAAGAGGTAGCCGAGACGTTCCGCGACGAGCGCGCCGATGGTGCTCTTGCCGGCGCCGGCCGGGCCGTCGATCGCGATCGTCCGCGGCGTCATCGTGACCCTCGTCGCGGCGCCGCGCGTCCGGCCGCGGCGCGCGTTGACCGTCTGCGCGGAGCGAATCGCGCCGCGGGTCCTGGCGCGGCTCGGGCGTCTCGCTCGCGAGTTGGCCTCCCCGCCTGTACCGCACGCTCACTGTTCCACTGCCGGCGGGGCCCCTCCACTCTCGCTCGCGAGACTGCCGCTCGCCGCGTCACCCGCGGCGCGACCCCTCGCGCGTTTCCTGACGTTGTAACGTGCGGCTCGAACCCCCGTCCGCTGCCTGCCCGTGTCGTCCGCGGCGCGCTCGACCGCACGTTCTCTGCTCGAGGCACTCGCAACGCGATCGTCTGCGCCTCCTCCTGTCGCGCCCGCGGCGCCGCCGTCGCAGTCGTCATCGCTTCGATCTCTTTCTTCGCGAGATCTCGGAATTCGCCGGGTCGCAGCTTCCCGAGCTCGAGAGGACCCATGCGCACGCGCACGAGGCGCGTCACTTTCAGACCGACCGCGAGGCTCATGCGGCGCACTTGGCGCTTCCAACCGGTGAGCAACACCAACGAGAGGCGCGAGCGGCCGCGCGCGCGAGAACGCACCGCGATGCGCACGGCGCGCGCGATCCCCTCCTCGAGCGGGATCCCGCGTTGCAGCCGCGCCAGCGCGTCTTCCGTGAGATCGCCCTCCACCGTGACGTCGTACTCGCGCTCGTGGCCGTACCGCGGATGCAGCACGCGCTCCGCCCAGCTGCCGTCGTTCGTGAGCAACAGCAGGCCTTCGGAATCCGTGTCGAGCCGGCCGACGGGGTAGAGGCGTTCGCGCGCACCGATGTGGTCCACGACCGTCCGGCGGCCGCGCTCGTCGCTTGCCGTCGAGACGATGCCCATCGGCTTGTTCAGCAGGACGTACCGGTGCGCCGGCGCCGCCGCGATCGGCCGCCCGTCGACCTCGATGCGCGCGTCCTCGGCCACACGCGTGCCCAGCGTCGTGATCACTTCGCCCTCGACGCGCACGCGACCTTCGCTGATCAGCTCCTCCGCATGACGACGCGAGGCGACGCCGCGGTCCGCCATCACCTTCTGCAGACGGATCATGCCGAGCCGTCCCCCACCGGGTCGCGCTCGCCGACGCCGGGGACCAGACCCTCCGGCGTGAGGGCGCGCGGCAGCTCGTCGAGACTCGACAGGCCGAAGCACTCGAGGAACTCCCAGGTGGTGCCGTAGAGGATCGGGCGGCCCGGAGCCTCGCGGCGGCCGCGCTCCTCGATGAGGCGCCGCTGCATCAGCGTGTAGATCGTCTGGTCGCAGTTCACGCCGCGGATCGCTTCGACCTCGGCACGCGTGACCGGCTGCCGGTACGCGACGATCGCGAGCGTCTCGAGCGATGCGGGCGAGACCCGCAGGCGGTCCGCGCCGAGATACGCCGCGACATGCTGGGCGTGCTCCGGCGCGGTGATGAGCTGCCAATCGTCGCCGTCGTGCGCGAGCCGCAGCCCGGTGCCCTGGTAAGACGCCGCGAGCTCAGCGAGCGCCGTGTCGACCTGCTTCGGCGTCGCGCCCACGACGCGCGAGAGCTCGGCCCGCGACACGGGCTTCTCCGCGACGAAGAGCACGCTCTCGACCGCGTTCGCCAGCCCCGATCTCATGCCGCCTGTTTTCTCCTGATGACGATGTCCGCGAACAGCTCGCTCTGCTCGAGGTCGATGACGCTGCGCCGGTAGAGGTCGAGCAGCGCGATGAACGTTACGACAGCCCATCCGAGCGTGGGCTCCGTGCTGAGCAGCTCGGTGAACGTCACCTGCTCGCGCTCGGCGACGATGGCCTCGATCTCGGCCGTGCGCTCCTCCACCGAGTAGCGCTCAGCTGGAGCGACCACGCCCTCCTCGCGCGGGCGCGAGGCGAGCGCGAGCACCTTGGACCACGCGGCCGCGAGCGCCAGCACCTCACCGCCGCGCGGCGGCAGCTCGGGCGTGCCGCCCTCGCGATGGAATCCGCGCTCGCCCCTGCGCAGGCGGTCACCGAGCGCTGTCGCCCGTTCCCGCACGACGGCATATTCGAGGAGCCGTGCGCGCAGCTCCTCCTCGCTCTCGCCCTCCTCCGCCTCCGCAAGCGGCAGGAGCGACGGCAACAGGCTTCGCGCCTTGAGCAGCACGAGGCGTGAGGCGAGGGCGAGGAACGCGGAGACCTCGTCGGCCGGAAGCGCGTCGAGCGCCCGGACGCGCGCGAGATATGCCTCTGCCAGGTCCCCGAGGCTCACGGTCAGGATGTCGAGCTTCTTCTCCTCGACGAGCTCGAGGAGAAGGTCGAGCGGACCGTCGAAGCCCTCGACGGTGACGTGCGGTCCCTCGGGTCCGAGCATCACGGCAGCGCCTCGCGGTCCGCGCGAGCGAGGAGCCGCTCGTCGGCGTCGCGCGGCGGCTCGTGGTGACGCGCGATGAGGCGCACAACGCGCGCCGACCTGCCCTCGATCTCGGCCTGCGCCGCGCCACGGCGCGCGTGGTCGAGATAACGGGCGAGCGTCGACTCGCCGGTCGCGATGCGGGCGCGCACGCTGGGTGCGAAACGAGCGAGGAGCACGCCGACGATGCGGTGCCAGAGCCGCGTCGCGGCTGGTTTTCCGCGGTCGTGCAGGAGTCCGGCCAAGATCAGCTCCTCGTCCGCGCCGATCTCGCGGAGGACCGCGGCCGTGCGCTCCGCGTGTCGCGCGTCGCCTTCCTGCGCCACGACGAAGCGGACCGTTTGCTGGACCCGCTCCCGCACGTCAGATCCCGAGGAGCAGCCTGGCGATGGCCACCGCCGGAGCGAAGACCAAAGTGGCGAGAACGCCCGGTGCGAGAAGCAAGATGAAGAGCAGCAGGAACGGTCCGTACTGCTGGTACGTGCGCCACGAGTACTGCTGTCGCGGAGACAGCAGGCCATACACGACGTTCGCGCCGTCCAGCGGTGGGATCGGGATCAGGTTGAATATCGCGAGGACGCAGTTGAGCTGGACGATCGCGAGAAGGACCTCCTCGTACACGCCACCGCCGATGAGCGATTCCCCGGCAAAGCGCAGCGGGATCGCGCACAGCGCAGCGAGCGCGAGATTCGCCAGAGGACCTGCGACGGCTACGGCGGTCACGCCGAGTGTGGAACGGAGCCGCGACTCGTTGAACGGCACCGGTTTGCCGTAGCCAAAGCCGGCGAGGACCAGCAGCAGAGTGCCGAAGGGGTCGAGGTGCGCCATCGGGTTGAGGCTGAGGCGACCGAGGAGCCGCGCGGTGTCGTCGCCGAGCCGGTGCGCGGCGTAGGCATGCATGAACTCGTGCACGGTGATGCCAAGCACCAGCGCGATGATCCATGCGACGAAGGCGATGGGATCCCGCGCGGCGTTCTGCACCGGCGACACCAGCCCGCCACGGAGGAAGCCGTAAGCGAGAAGGATGAGGCCGATGAGGAGCAGCGGATCCAGGCCACCCGGTCCGCCAAGGCCACGTCGAGCGATCACTCTTCGTCAGTCTATGGAGGTCAGCGGCTCGCGATGCGGCCGAGCACGAGACGGCGCGGCGCGACCCGTCGCGCGCTCCAGCGGAAGGCCGAGCGAATCTCCTCGACCGCATCCGCGTCGGCGGGATGGGCCGCGAGGTGGATCTCGGCATACGGCTGTCCGCGCTCGACGCGGTCGCCCACCTTCGCGTGGAGGATCACGCCCGTGCGCAGGTCGATCGGATCGCCCTTCTTCTCGCGGCCCGCGCCCAGGCGCACCGAGGCGATCCCGACGCGGTCCGCCACGATCGCGCCGACAAAGGCGGTGCGCGTCGCGACGAGGCGCTCGACGCGCGGCGCCCGCGGAAGGCGACCCGGGTCATCGACCGCCCGCGCGTCGCCACCCTGGGCAGCCACGAGCTCGCGGAGCTTCGCCAGCCCGCGGCCGTCGGCGAGCGCACGATCGATCGTGACGAGCGCCGCCTTCGCGTCGCGCGCCTTGCGGCCACGCACGAGCATCTCCGCGCCCGCGAGGCGCGCGAGCCGCACCAGATCCGCGGGCCCGCGCCCGCGCAGCGTCTCGATCGCTTCGGCGACCTCGAGCGCATTTCCCACCGCGCGTCCGAGGGGCTGGTCCATGTCGGTGAGCTCGCAGGTGACCGCGAGGCCGTGCGCCACGCCGATCCCGACCATCGCGCGCGCGAGCGCGCGGGCCGACGCGAGGTCCTTCATGAACGCGCCGCTGCCGACCTTCACGTCCAGTACGACGGCATGCGCGCCGGCGGCGATCTTCTTCGACATGATGCTCGACGCGATGAGCGGGATGGACGGTACCGTGCCCGTCGCGTCGCGGAGGGCATAGAGGAGTCCGTCCGCCGGCGCGAGCTCCTTCGTCTGCCCGGTGACGACGATCCCGATCCGCTCCAGCTGCGCGAGGAACTCTGCCGTCGTGAGATCGACGCGATAGCCCGCAAAGGACTCGAGCTTGTCGAGCGTGCCGCCCGAGAACCCGAGGCCGCGTCCGCTCATCTTCGCGACGGGAAGACCGCACGCCGCAACGAGCGGCGCGACGACGAGCGTGGTCTTGTCCCCCACTCCACCGGTCGAGTGCTTGTCGACGACGCGGCCGAAGCGCGAGAGATCGAGACGTTCGCCGGACGCGACCATGCTCGCGGTCAGAGCGGCCGTCTCCTTCGCGTCCATGCCGCGCCACACCACCGCCATCAGGAA
>DASYUC010000028.1:0-13477 GCA_036001645.1 Candidatus Limnocylindria bacterium | reverse complement strand
CTAACCGAGACCCAGAAGGACATCGATAAGCAGGCCGACAGCTTCGGGAAGTCATTCGGCCGGTTCTTCACCGCCGCCGCGGTGAGCAAGGCGGTCGGCGTCCTCGGCGACATGGTCCAGGCGGCGCGCGACGAAGAGGCGGGTATCGCTCGACTCGCCGGTGCGGTCGACAATGCCGGCGTCTCGTGGGCCGACTACGGCGACAAGATTGAGCGCATCATCGCCGCGCGCGGTCGGCTCGCGTTCTCCGATGACCAGCTGCGCGACTCGCTTGCGTCGCTGACGACATCGACGGGCAGCATCACGAAGGCGCTCAAGCTCCAGCTGCTCGCGATCGACGTCGCGCGCGGCCGGCACATCGACCTCGCCACCGCGAGCGACCTCGTTGGCAAGGCGGCGAATGGACAGATCGGCGCGCTGCGTCGCGTGGGGATCGCCATCAGCGCGAACGCGACCGCGGAGCAGGCACTCGCGCTGCTGCAGGCCAAGTACGCGAGCGCGGGCGAGCGCTACGCCGCAACGAGCCAGGGCGCGGCAGACCGTCTCGCGAATGCCTGGGGGAATGTCCAGGAGATCGTCGGCGGCGCGATCGGGGGCGTCCTGCCGATCATCGCGAGCGGCGCGACGATCTGGGCAGGCTTCGGCAAGGAGATCCATATCGCGGCCGGCGCCGTGGCTGTATTCGCTAAGGCCGGCAAGGGCAGCATCCCGATCCTCACCGGCCTGCGGAAGGGCATCGTCGCGCTCGGGATGGGGATGAAGGCGATGTTCCTTAGCCCGATCGGCCTCGCGATCGCCGCGATCGCAATCCTCGTCATCGGCCTCAAGCTGCTGTACGACCGCAGCGAGAACTTTCGCAAGATCGTCCATAAGGTCGGCGAGGCGCTCATGCTCGTGTTCGGTCCGATCCTGCGCGCCGGGGGCGCGGTCCTGGGTTGGCTCGGCGATCGCCTCGGCGACGTCGCGAAAGCCCTCGGCATCGTTGGCGACGAGGCGGACGAGAACCTCGGCGAAGATATCCCAGACGCTGCGGCCGCGGCGGTCAACGCGATCAAGAGCATCGGCGAGCAGACCGACGCGCTGCGCGACAAGTTCAAGCCGGCTGGCGTCGATGCGACGGCTGACTTCCTCGCGACACTTGGCGTCGATCAGGCTGCGATCAACAAGGTCCTCGACACGATCTACGACACAGTCGGCGCCGACACGCAGACGCGCTTCCGGAAGATCACCGACCAGGCATACGCGAGGATCCAGAAGGAAGCCCGCGACGCGATCTTCGCGGAGGCCGACGCGATGGCTGAGATCGTCGAAGACGGGGGCAACGCTCTCAATGAGGCGGCAAAGGAGGCCGGCCTCACGCAGGCGCAGTACGTCGAACGTGCAAAGCAGAAGACCGCCGAGGCACAGGCGCGGCTCGAGCTCTGGACGAAGGGCGTCAAGAGCGCGATCGATCAGGCGCGGGCCCTCGGCCAGAGCGAGCTCGCCGCGATGGACCGGATGCGGCTACACGTCGACAAGGTCCACGACATCCGCGATGCCTGGAACGAGGCGCGCGACGCCTCGCAGCGCTATTACAGCGGGATCCTCGGCGGCGCGCCATTCACGCCGCCATCTCGCTGGGACCGCGAAGAGCGCCCGATGCCACCGCCGGCTGCGGGCGGTGGTGGCGACGTCTACCTGACGCAGAACAACACGCTCCCCGAGGGATCGACGCAGGAGATTGCCGCTGCGGTCCAGAGCTCGACGCTCGATGGGATCACTGAGGCGTTCCGCCAGCAGGCGCGCCGATTGGCGTACGCGTAGATGGCCTACCCGATCCCGACCCTCAACGGCGTGTCGTACTTCCCGATCGCGGAGGGCTGGGAGCCGTATCACTACGAGGACGAGGTCGCGGTGGTCAAGCTCCTCGGACGCGATCCCGCGCTTCCCGACCGCAACGAGGTCCTCCAGACGAATGCGCGCGGGGCGCAGGTCTCGACCTTCTCCGCGCTCTGCGAGACCGAGGCCGAGGCGGACGCGCTCGTCGCGCTGTGGGCTGACCCCGAGGTCGAACATGACGACGGGACGGGGGCGGGGCCGCGCGATGTCGTGGTGACCAGCGCGCGGAAGACGCCGCATTCGTGGGCCGGCAGTGCGCCCGTTTGGATCGTGACGCTCATGACGCGGACGGTCCGGCTCTAAATGCGCGCGCTGACGCCGAACGAGGTCGCGATCCTGAAATCGCGTCTGCAGATCGGCCCGCAGGGCCATTCGCAGCGCGTCAAGGTCACCGGCCGCGTCCCCGTCGCGGGCAGTCCCGACGAGTTCACGTTCCCCGTGATGCCCTGGGCGGTCGAGATGCCGAACGGTCAGGCGGGCGTGCTGTTCAGCGGCGTCACGAGCGATCTCGCGGCCCCCGGGCGCCGCGTCTATCTGCTCCGCTACGACACTGAGCACACCGGCACGGTCAAGGAGGTCTTCCCGTACGCCTCGCTCGCCTACGGGCTCGTCGTCTGGGACGGGAAGCTCCTCGCGGTCTGCCAGCGTCCGAGCGATGGCGCGCTGCGCTACCGCACCTCGACCGACAGCGCCCAGACCTGGAGCGCGGAGGCCGCGCTGGGGATCACGCTCGCCGACGCCACGCACCTGCTTTACTTCAAAGGCCCGGCCTTCCAGCTGACGACGAACAAGGCGGGCGACAAGCTGCTGATGTTCTACTACGAGCCGAGCACCTTCACCTTCCCCCTGAACCTCTTCTGGCGCGAGACGACGAACGCCGATCCGACGCTCGGCTGGAGCGCCGAGGCCGACACGCTCGCGAACGTCCCGAGTGTCGGCCGCAACTATGGCGGCTCGGTCGCGAACAACCAGGGCTTCCAGCGCAACTTCGTGATGTGCGAGACGGAGACGGCGAACCTCTGGGCGATGGCCTGCGAGAGCGATGACGGCGATTGGCACGCGAACCACATGTGCGCGACCGGCCAGCTCGGCTCGGGCGGCTTCACGAACCGACTCAACGTCGGCTACGGCGGCGGTCTCTCCGGCAATCAGGGCGCCAACGGCGGCGTGTTCCTCAACGCTGCGGGCGACCTGCTCTTCTACGTGATGACCGACGGCGGCGAGGTCGCCGAGATATGGAAGAGCACCGACTCGGGCTCGACCTGGTCGGCCGGGACCCAGATGATCCCCGCGGGGACGATGTACGCCGAGGGTCTCGGCGGCGGCTGCGGCGCGGTGATCGACGGCTACGTCGGCGGGCCCGAGTACGTCTGGGGCGCGACCGTCAGCACGTACGCGGGCGCGCGACCGGCGATGGGCGTCGCGGACGCGGGCAACGATCTCGCGAACCTACCGAACTGGACGCGCATCCTCGGCGCTGCGGTCGATGACGGCTTCGGCGCGTTCGTCGATGACGTCAAGGACATCTCGGAGCGCGTGCGCGCAATCTCCCTCCAGAAGGACGACGCGATGGACGCGGCGAGCTTCAACATCGAGCTGCACAACGTCGACGGCGCGGTCAACCCGAACGACCCGACCGCGGAGCTCTACGAGTACGTCAAGCCGGGCCGCAAGGTCCAGATCGAGCAGTGGTACGGCGACGTCGCGAACGCGGCGCGGACGTTCACCGGCTACCTCTCGCAGATGCAGGGCTCGTCGAACGATCAGCTCGTCACGCTCGTCGGGATCGACCGCGCGCGGAAACTGCTGCGCCAGGACGTCGACCCGAGCGCGCCGCAGGTCTTCGGCGCCGAGGGCGCGGTGCGCGACATGGGGAACTACGTCTACCTGAACAAGACGATCGTCGAGGTCCAGGAGGACCTGCTGCGGAAGGCGTTCATCGTCCCCGAGACCGAGGCCGTGCTCTGGCCGTCGACGTACGTCTTCAAGGAGCTCGTCTTCTCGTCGGGCTCGCTCCAGGCGGCGATGAGGACGGCCTGCGCGGCCGCGGGGCTGCGCTGCTGGTGGGACGAGGACGGCATCTTCCGTACCTGGCCCCTGATAGGTGGCACGTCCGCGGCGGGGTGGACGTTCAAATCGTCGGTCGATGTCACGACGCTCGCGACGGAGCTCGACGATGACGAGAGTTACACGCGCGTACGGATCGTCGGCAAGGCGAACATCGGCGCGAAGTACCTTCAGGAACTTCTCTATTGGAATGGCCTCGGCGCGCCGAAGGGCATCGACTACGACCCGCTCACCGGCGATGTCTGGTACCTCGACGGCAACGGCTCGCTCTATCGGCTCGACCCGGAGAACAGTATGGCGATCATCGCGGGCCCGTTCGCGCTCGGGCTGACGAACCTCGACGGGATCAGCGTCGATCCGAACGATGACCATGTCTGGCTGTCGCACAACGCGACGTACCGCAAGCTCGACCGTGCCAACGGGTCGACGCTCGTCGGACCATTCGGGGCGCCAGACTCCAACCGCTGCGGCATCTGGGCCTGGAACGACGCGGGGACGACGAAGCTGAAGATGGTCACGCGTACGACCGAGGACATCGTCACGATGAGCGTCGGCGGTGCGGAGCTATCGCGCGTGGCGTGCCCCGTCGCGAAGCCGACCGCGATCTCCGGCGATAGCGGCGGCGGTCTCTACATCACCGGGCTCGACCTCGTCGACTTCTACCAGGTCGACTTCGCGGGCAACATCGTCAACACCATCAAGCAGGCGTACAAAAACGGCGCGGACCTCGGGATCATCGACCGGCCGACGACCGCCTACGACTTCGGGGACGTCTATCAGATCTTCCCCGAGGGCAACTCGATCATCAAATACGCGGTCGCGGGGACGCCCGAGAATGTCGAGCGCGCGACGATCGCCGAGGCGGTCGACGTCGCGCTGGAGATCGAGCTCGGCGAGATACACCGCAAGACCGTCGTCGACCTGAGCATCAGCGACAAGGCGATGGCCGAGGCGACCGCGGCCGCGCTACTGCGCGACGTGAAGCAGCTCCGGCGGCGGCTGACGAAGGGCGCGGTCGGCCACCCCGGTCTTCAGCTCAACGACCGCGTCACGCTCTACTCGCCCGGCGACGCGCTCGACGGCGACTTCGTCGTCCGCTCGATCCGATCTGATCAGGTCGCCGCAGACGGAACCTACATGATGGTCTGCGTTCTGGAGCCCTACCGGGAGCCGGGACAGTGAGCTCGCGTCATCCGGACATACTCGCCGAGTTGCTCCGCCGGCGCGCGCGCGTCGCGACGACGGAGACGATCCTCGCGGGCGGGCTCCCGTCGATCACACCCGGCACCGGCGGCGCCGAGGTCACCGACGTGCTCGGCATCATCGCCGTGTTCGACGGCGGCGGTACGCCAGTTCCGGTCGGCAAGCAGGTCGACGTCCCCGTGGATGCCGCCTGCACGCTCGAGGCGTGGACGATCGTCTGCGACGCGAGCTCGACGACGCGCGTCGACGTCTGGCGCGATGCGCTCGGCGCCTACCCGCCGACAGCGGCCGACTCGATGCCCGGCGCGGCCGCGGATCGGCCGCAGACCGTCGCGGCGAGCTCGGCGCGCGATCTCGTCACCGACTGGGATCGCGTGATCGTCGATGCCGGCGATGTCCTGCGCTTCAACGTGGACACGAACAACAACGCGGCGCGGATCACCGTCGCGCTGAAGGCACGGAGGGCGAGCTAATGCCGGACACCGTCTTCCACCGGGACTCCTTCGATTTCTACGCCACCGCGGACATCGACAAGTACTGGACGATCCACAACGGCTCGGGGAGCATCGGCGCGTTCGGCCGGTGGGGGACGAACGGGCTGCGCTGCTCGTCGACCGTCAACGGCGTCTACAAGACGATCGCCGTCGGGGAGGCGACGCACTTCTTCGGCTTCAGCCACAAACACAGCACCAACCCCGGGACGCGAATGCCGATCGTGAGCCTGCGCGACGCAGGCTCGCTGACCACGCAGGTGACGGTCCAGCTCGACACGGCTGGGCGGATCACCGTGCTTCGCGGGACGGGCGCGGGCACGCTGCTCGGGACGGGGACGACGGTCTTCAGCATCTCGACCGAGCGCCACGTCTCGTGCAAGATCGTGATCTCCGACACCGTCGGCGAGGTCCTCGTCAAGGTCAACGGCGTCACCGAGATCAACCTCACCAACCAGGACACGCGGAACGGGACGCCGACAACGGCGGACCAGCTCGGGCTCTGCACCGAGGCGTTCACGACGTCCGACAACCACGACTTCGACGACTTCTGGTGGAACAACTTCGCCGATTTCGGCGACTCACGCGTCGAGCGGAGCCTCCCGAGCGGCAACGGCAACAGCTCGCAGTGGGTCGGGTCGGACGGCAACAGCACGGACAACTACTTGCTCGTCGATGAGACAGCGCCGAATGCCGACACCGACTACGTCGCGAGCTCTACGGCGGGCGACATCGACCTGTACGCCTTCGCGAACGTGACGCCGACGACGGGCGCGGTCAAGGAGGTCTCCGTCAGCCTATTCGCGCGCAAGGACGACGCGGGGGCGCGATCCATCGCGACGATGGTCCGCGACGGCGGCACGAATGCGGCGGGCGCGACGCAGAGCATCGGCTCGACCTACCTCTATTACACCGAGAGCTACGTCAAGAACCCGGTAACGACGAACGACTGGACGATCACCGAGGTCAACGCCGACGAATACGGCCAGAAGCTGGTGGCGTAGGTGGCCGGCCGGGTCACCCAGGCCGCCGTCCAGGTCATCCTGCTGCCGACTTCGCAAAAGGCGCGCGTCAGCCAGGTCGTCGGTCAGCTCGTCGTCGCGCCGACGAGCCAAAAGGCGCGCGCCACGCAGGCGGTCGTGCAGGCGGTGCTGTTGCCGACGAGCCAGAAGGCTCGGGTCACGCAGGTCGTCGTCCAGACCATCTACCCTGCGTTTCTGCCGTTCCACGGCCTCGTGACGCAGGCCGTCATGCAGGCCATCCTGCTGCCGACGTCGCACCGGCTGCGCATATCGCAGGTCGTCATCCAGACGATCGTCACCGAGCTCCGCGGCCACAACTGGGGCTACGTGTTCGGATGAACGCCCGCTACCGGACGACGGCGCGGACGATGCGCTCGCTGCGCGCGGACCTAGAGCGGCTCGGCGTCGCGTCCGACCTGATCGAGCGCGCGGTCCGCGTCGAGCCGCTGACCATCACGCTCTCGTGCGACGACCACGGAGACCTGACGCCGCTGGAACCCGTCTGCGGGCACCCTGACCACGGACCAGAGCACAAGCGCCTCGAGCGCGTCGTCGTCGATCACGCGGCGCTCGACGAAATCGAGCGCACCACTAGCGACGACACGGTCCGCGGCGTCATCGCGGGATCGCGGGAGCGACTCTCGTGACGTTCGACGGCAATGCGATCGCGGGCAGTGGACTCACGGCGCTGGCCTTCGCCACTGGCATCGTTGGTGCGTTCATCAGCGGCAAGATCGTGGCGGGCAAGACCCACGACCGCATCGTCGCGCTGCTCGAGAAGCTGACCGCTGCGGTTGAGAAGCGCAACGACATCGACGAGGCATATGTGCGCGAGCTCGAGCGCCTGCGTGGGCGTGGATAGGCTGCGGCGCTTGCTCTATCTCCTGCGGACCCGGCTCCCACTCGTCCAGAAGATGGACGTCGAGGCAAAGGCAGATGAGCGACGGCGCAAACGTGCTGAACTCGCACTCCGACGTGCTGCTGAGCTTGAGGCGCGTGCTAGGGCGGTCGGCGTCTACCGCGACAGCTTCGGACCGCGGCGATGACGCTGACCGATATCTTCGTGTTCGTCTGGCTCGGCGCCGGGGCGGCATCGCTTTTCTACACCCTGCGCAAACTCCGAAAGGCACGGCGAGATTACCTCGCACACGCGGCCGACGGCATGAACGGTCAGGTGCTCTTCGCCGTCCGCTGGCGACTACGGGCCGCCTGGAAGTCGATCGCGATCGCCGCGCTGATCGCGAGCTCCGCGATGCTGGCGCTCTTGGACCGGCTGGTCGAGGGCCCGCCGATGTTCGGACTCACGATCCTCATGCTGCTCACGGGCATCCCGCTCGTCTTTGTCTGGAAGCAGATCGATGACGATCGCAGTTCCGATCGTCTCGTCGCGATCATGATCGCGGCGCTGACCGACAACCGGCCGGCGGGCTCAGAGAAGCGCCGCGCGGGTGATAGCGCATGACTGCTGCCCGGTTCCTCGTTCACAAGGCGGGGGCTGGTGCCGCTCTCTGCGGCCGCTATGGCTACCTCTCGTTCCTCTGGAAGCGTGTCACCTGCGACGCGTGCCTGCGGCGGCGCAAATGACACGAAGTGCTCTCGCGATCCCGTTCGTCGAGGCCGCGCGGGCGCGCTGGCCGCGCGCGATCCCGCCGGACTTCGATTACGGACCGGACGTCGAGCCTGGGGGCCCCAACGACGACTCGAAGCTCCAAGAGAACGGTCGCGGACTGATCCAGCTCCGCTCGGACTATCCGCCGCCGCTCGAGCTCATCGGCAAGCAGCTTTACGACGACTCGCTCGAGAAGGTCGTCCACCACGGGATCGGCCACATCGTGCAGAAATATCTCGAGAGCAAGGGGATCGACGTCCTCCAGGCCCTCTATATGTTCCGAGGGTTCCGAGGGACGCCCGAGATTGCCGAGCTGGAGGCCGACGCGATGGACGCGGCCGCGCCGAACTCCGGCTGGTCATTCCATCCCCGCGAACAGTGGGCCGAGCTCTTCGGGGCGGCGCTCTCGGGCCGCTGGATCGTCAACCTCGGCGCGTCGCAGGGCGAGCGGACGTTCAACGATGGCAAGCCGATCGATGCGCTCACGGCGCGGGCATGGATTGACAAGTTCGTGGGAGGAGGAACGATCATGACACCGACGCCGTTCGCGCTGCAGATCATCGATGTGCGCGACAAGCTGCCGCTCGTGCTAGACGCGGAAGTCGGCCGCGCAGCGAAGTCGAGCATCACCGTCCACTGGAATGGGCCGCCGATCCCCAGTGGCGAGGATCCGTGGCTGATCATCCTCAGCGACGCCTGGTATCACACCTCGAAGGACTGGTCGCCAGAACCGGGCATCCAGGGCGGCGACGGCATCATGTACCACTTCCTGATCGCGCCGGACGGCCGCTGCTTCAAGACCCGCGACGATGACGCGGTGCTCTGGCATTGCGGAAGCGCGATCGGAAACACCTTCAGCTACGCGCTGCAGGTCATGGTGGGCGGCGAAGGCGACGGCACTGGCGATCCGGTGACGGCGGACCAGTACGCGACGCTCACGCAACTCATCGCGCTTCTCGGTCTCGACGATGTCAAGCCGCACAAGATCTGGTCAGGGACTGCCTGCCCGGGCCTCGAGCTCACGGACTGGGTCAATCACCAAGCATGGAAGGAGGAAGACTTGACACCCGAAGAGCACGCATGGCTGAAGCGCGTCTACGACCATCTCGAGGCCTACGAGCCGCTGGTCTGGACCTCGCGTCTGCAGAAGTGGCTCGCGAAGGCGCTGAAGAGCTTCAACCCGAACACAGACCTCACTGGCCCCGACGTCGAGTCGGGGCAGCCATTCAAATCGTAAGGAGGGAACAGATGCTCAATCGTGTGATCCTCGCATGTGTCGCCGGCGTCATTGCATTCCTCGTGTGTATCCTCGCGGGCTCGTTGCTGGCTGCGATCGGGATCCCGCTCGCGTCGATCATCGGTGCATTCCTCATCCAATGGGCGACGGCCATCGCGATCCTCGTCGCCCTGTGGCACTTCTTCAGCGGCGGTGGGATCCCGTTCAGGAAGGCGGGCTGACGTGGAGAGTCCCCAGATCATCGCCGCGTTCGTCGCCGGCATCGTCGCGCCGTTCGTGCAGGAGATCCTGCTCGGCGCGAAGGTTTCCGGTCGTCTGGCCGTCGCCGCGAGTCTCCTCGTCACCTTCATCATCGCGACGGCCGCGCATTGGATGACCGGCGGCTTCGCTGGTATTGAGGGCATCCCAGCGTTCAACCTCATCGATCCATCTGCGTTCTTCGCGTTCTGGTGGAAGGTGTGGTCGCCCGTGTTCGTGCTGTCGAAGCTCACGCACGGCTTCCTGACGACCTATGTCTCCGGCGGGAAGGGCGAGGCCACCGGACCCATTCAGACGGTCGCCGAGAAGACGCAGCCGATCATCGACAAAGTGCCGATCATCGGAGCGAGCTAGATCTGCCCCGAGTCTCGCCGCGGGCGGGCGGCGAGACTCTCTAGTCTTAATACAACTCCCACGTCGCCGTTCTCAAACTGTAGTAACGCACCTCGTAGAGCAACTGGAGCTTGCTGTCGCCGATCGGCGCCTCGAAGACGATTGACCCGGACACGAAACTGCCAGGCTCGAGGAAGGTGTTATGCAGTTCATCGGAGCGGGCGGGGGTTCCGATCGGGGTGTCGCGTCGAACACCCGCTGAGTCGCTGAGCTTGAAGTTGAAGGGGTTGACAGGCTCGGTCCGCGTGGTCGCGTTGTCGACACGCACTACAACGACGACAAAACGGAGACCAGGGGCTGGCGTGGTCAAACGACTCGGAGGCTGCTCCTCCCATCGGACGGCGGTGACCTTCCACCCATCGGGGTACGTGACTGGTGCGCCGATCTTGGCTCGCAGCCCAGTGCCAGCGGAGGCGCTCGCTGCCACACTCGATGGCGGGCGGCTCGCTGCGGGGAGAGTCGCGGACCCCGCGGCTTGGCGCCCCTGTTCGAAGCCTCTTTCAAAGTCGCTCGTGCCCCCACATCCGACGATCACCACGGCGATCAGAAATAGCCAGATCCCCGTCTTTCTCATTTCATCCTCTCTCGCGCGTAGTAACCGAGTTCGCGCAGCCGAGCGACGAGCGCGGGCTGCGATACCTCAAAAGCCCTCCGCAGCTCGCCGTTCGTCATTCCCCACTCGATGCGGTCGCGGATCCACTTTCGCGGCATGAGTAGGCACGCAGCGAAGTAATCGCAGACGTGCTCCATCGAGTCGTAGGCGTGGCCGCGCGCGGCGATTGGGCGCAGTTCATGCGTCACAGGCGCCCGTTCTAGGACCCAGTGGCCGATCTCGTGCGCGACCGAGAACCGTTGCCGGACCGGCGCATGGTCCTGGTTGACCAGGATCGCGACGATGCCCTCGTGGCTCTGCATCAGCAGCGCGGACCGCTCGCTTTGCATGTGCATGTAGTTCACGATCGCGACGCCGGCGGCGACCGCGCACTCATCAGGGTCGACGGGCGGTCTCGTGATCCGCGCCTGCGCGAGCAGGGCCATCGCCTTGAGCTCGGCGAGGTCGCGCGTCGGCACCGCGTCGCGCGGGCTCTCGTCGGGTGGTCGTCGACGTAGCTGCTCGTATCTCAATCCCGCGCACCACGCAACTGCAGGTAGATCGACTCGATCAGGCTGTCCTCGCTGACCTGCATCTTCTCGCGCAGACGGACCTTGCCCTGACGGACCATCTGCTCGGCAGTGCGCCAGAGCTCCCAGTTCGCGGCCCACTCGTCGGGCTGGCCGAGGGCGCGGACCCACTTGCGGATCGTGTCGTCGGATGGTCGCTTGCGACCGGTCGTGTCGGTTTCGAAGTCCGAGATCGACTGCTTGGTGATGCCGACCTTCTCGGCCACCCATTCGACCGTCAGGCCTTGCGCCTCGCGCTCGTGCCGCAGCCGCGCCAACAACTGCTTCGGATGGACGCGCTCTCCCGGCTCCCTCACCCGCACTGGAAGATAGGGAGGCGTGTCAGCCGTGCCCGTTGACAAGTAAGCCCGTATGGCTTACACCACGCAGCCTATGAAAGAAGCCACGTTGCCGAACAAGCTCCGCGAGTTCCGTGAGGCCGCTGGCCTTTCGCAGGCCGCATTGGCGGCGCAGGTGGGTGTCACCAAGCAGTCGATCTCGGACTTCGAAACGGGGGAGCGCATGCCGGGGTTGGGCACGGCCGCCGCGCTCGCCAGAGTGCTCCGCAGCACGGTTGACGCCCTTTTTTTGACCGGCGGGTCAGCCGACGTGTCTGACAACACGTCGGATGAACTGGACGCCCAAGCGGCCCTCACAGCGCCTTCCAGCCACACCGAGGCCGACGGTAGCCCAGGAGACCGAGGTTCAGCGAAGTGAGTTTTTCAGCCCAGAAGCACCGTCGGGCCCGCGAGGTGGAGCTCGCGATGGAGATCGTGGCGGCCGAGCTCGAGGAGCGCGATCTCGACTGCCGCAGCGATGCGATGCACCGCCGCCTTTGGACATTCATCCATGCGCTCGACCGTTGGCTGCGGCAGGTCATGGGCCATGTGGGCGGTGGTGCACGCGCCTACGCGTTCCTCATCGGGATCGTCGACGCGGTTCGTGGTGAGGAGGCGCTCGAGCAGGTAGACGACGCGCGCCGCGATCGCGAACTGGCCGCCGCGCGTGAGCTCGCCGGCCTGCTCGACGCATCAGTCGAGGTCGCGTCGTGACCTGGTTCGAGCGCATCGAGGGGCTGATGCGCGTCCTCACGTTGATCTGCACGGTCTACGTCCTCGTGATCTTCGGATGGTTCATCGCGCAACTCATCACCGACGCTCGCTAGCTCCGCGAACTCGCGCCAGTGGAGGAGTGACATGAGCACAGCAGTCGATACGACCACGACCGCGCTCGCCCCGTTCAAGGAGATCCGCGAGCTCGCGGAGCAGTACCCGAAGGAGCGTTTCCACCTGCTCCTCCCGACGACGATGATGGGGATCTCGCCGCTGTTCATCCCGACGCCGACGGCGGTCGTCGTCAATCCCGACGATCCGCGCGATGTCTACGACACGCCCGGCGGCGGCGGGACGGTCTGCTTTCACTCTCAGGCCCTCGAGCGCATCGCGAACGCTGGCGGCCTCGACTTCGACCCGTCGCTCGAGCGGCACGAGCACGACTTCAAGAACGAGCCGCTGGTCTGCAAGATCAGCGTCGGTGGCTGGTACATCGACTCGCTCGGCCAGCGTCGTCTCGTCGGTGACGGCGTGACGCATGACCTCCGCGACGAGTCCGGACGCACCAAGTTGCTCGGCGGTCCCGGATCCAAGCCCGTCCAGGTCGCGCGGCAGTTCATATGCGAGCAGGCCAAGTCGCGCGCTCGCAACCGCGTGATCCGGAAAACGATGAACCTCGCGTCGTCATACCGGAAGGACGAGCTTGTCATCCGCGATCAGGTCGATGGCAAGTCGGTCGCGCGCCCCAAGCCGTTCGTCGCCTTCCGCTTCCGTCTGAATGAGGCCGACGAGGACGTGAAGCGCGCGCTTATCGCGCGCAGCGTGGGCGCGATGTCGGAGGTCTTCGGGCGCGTGCCCGAGCTGCGTCAGCCAGAGTCGAGCGACGCGCTCGAGGACGTCGTCATCCAGGGCGAGGTCATCGAGTCCGAGCCCGCGATCCCCGATGAGCCGAAGCCGAAGGAGAAGGTCGACGTCGGCGCCGTGATCGACGCGTTCGGCAAGGCCGCGAAGGCGCGGCCGGACGCGAAGGTGCCCGCGACCGACGAGCAGCTCGCGAGCCTCGCCTACACGCTGCGCGATGTCTGGCAGCTGCCGAACGACAAGGA
>DASYUC010000027.1:0-15681 GCA_036001645.1 Candidatus Limnocylindria bacterium | reverse complement strand
CAGCCCGCCGTTCGCGATCATCGTGAAGAAGGGCAGCGCGATCAAGACCGCGAAGGACCTGAACGGCAAGAAGGTCGCGGTGAATACGCGCAACGGCATCGTCCACGTCGGCGTGATGGAGTGGATCGAGCGCAACGGCGGCGACCCCGCGACCGTCCAGTACGTCGAGCTTCCGTTCCCGCAGATGCCGCCCGCGATCACGAACGGGACCGTCGATGCGGCCGCTCCCACCGAGCCCTTCGTCACGGTATCGACCGCGCAGGACGCCTCGGTCCTGTCGTATTACCTCACCGACCTCCGTGACAACTGCGCCATCGCCGGGTTCATCTCGACCGATGACTGGATCACGAAGAATCGCGACGCCGCCGCGGCGTTCCACCGCGCGAACACCAAGGGGATGGACTGGGTCTCGAAGAACGACAAGACCGCACGCGAGTACGCGGCCAAGTACGCGAACCTCGACCCCGCGATCGCGGCGAAGATCAACCTCGCGACGCTCCGCAGCACGCCGCTCGTGGACGCGGTCCAGTTCTGGGTGGACATGTCGAAGAAGTGGGGACTCCTCGACAAGAATTCAACGCTCAAGGCCCAAGACCTCTTCGTGACCTTCTAGCGCACCAGTGAGCGTGCTCCTCGACGTCCAGGGGGTCGGGAAGGCGTTCCCGACACCGGATGGGTCGTCCCTGCGCGTGCTCGATGCGGTCTCGTTCGGGGTCGAGGAGAGGGAGTTCGTCTGCGTCGTGGGTCCTTCTGGCTGCGGCAAGACGACGCTCCTTCAGATCATCGGCGGCCTCCTTCCGCCGACCGGCGGCCGCGTCGTGGTGGATGGAGCCCCGATCACCGAACCCCAAAAGCAGATGGTGGTCGTCTTCCAGCAGTACACGAAGTCGCTTCTGCCCTGGCGCACGGTCGAAGGGAATGTGCAGTTCGCGCTCGAGAACCTCTCCCTGAGCGGCGCCGAGCGTTCAGATCGGGTGGCGCGGAATCTGAAGACGGTGGGTCTCGAGGGTTTCGAGCGCTACCACCCCTATCAGCTCTCCGGCGGCATGCAGCAGCGCGTGGCCATCGCGCGCGCGCTCGCGCGCGAGCCGCAGATCCTGCTCATGGACGAGCCGTTCTCGAGCCTCGACGCGATGACGCGGCAGGGGCTGCAGGATCTGCTCCTGGGCCTATGGCGCGAGTTCGGCAAGACCGTCGTGTTCGTGACCCACGACATCGACGAGGCGATCTACCTCTCGTCGTCGATCGTGCTGCTCCGCGGGCGTCCGAGCCACGCCGTCGAGCGCTTCCGCAACGAGCTCCCGTATCCGCGAGACCAGCTCGCGACGCGCGAGGACTCGCGCTTCCTGGGCTACCGCCGGCACCTCCACGAGCTGATCGGAACGGCGGCGACCAGTGGGTAGGACGACGCGGCTGCGGCTGGGCGGGTTTGTCGTGCTGGTCCTGCTGCTCGCGCTGTGGGAGTTCGCTTCGCGCGCGGCCCTGGTGAATCAGATCTACGTCCCGCCGGTGTCCAAGATCGCGACGGAGCTGTGGCGTCTCCTGCTGAACGGCGAGCTCCTGCGTCATCTCGGGGCGAGCGCGGTCCGGTTCGGCTTCGGCTATGGCCTCGCGGTGCTGATCGGCCTCGGTATCGGTCTGGCGATGGGGTATTTCCGAGCCGGCTACCTGCTCCTCGAGCCCCTCATCGAGGTGCTCCGGCCATTGCCGCCGCCGGCGAT
The DNA here is from genome assembly GCA_036001645.1 of Candidatus Limnocylindria bacterium. Lineage (GTDB taxonomy): Bacteria > Chloroflexota > Limnocylindria > P2-11E > P2-11E > CF-39. The sequence goes on along the minus strand of DASYUC010000027.1, from coordinate 13,960 downwards.
CCTTCCGATCGCCATCCTGTTCCTCGGGATCGGGAACGAGATGAAGGTGTTCGTCATCTCCTTTGCGTGCTTCTTCCCGATCGTCGTGAACACGATCCAGGGCGTGGCAGGCGTCGACCGCGTCTTGCTCGACACCGCGCGGACGTTCGGCCTGACGACGCGCGAGATCATCTGGAAGATCGTGTTGCCGTCGGCATCGCCCAACATCGTTGCGGGCATGCGCATCGCTCTCGCGATCGCGTTGATCCTCACCGTCATCGCCGAAATGATCGCAAGCAACGACGGTATCGGCTTCATGATCCTCGACATGGAGCGAGCCTTCCGCATCCCGGAGATGTACGCGGGGATCTTCACGCTCATGGTCGTCGGGTACCTGCTGAACCGGCTCTTCGTGCTGTTCGAGTCGCGCACCCTCGCCTGGTATTTCGGTCAGTCACGTCGCGCGCAGGAGTGACGCCGGTCGCTCAGGGTCGCACCGCGCCTAGGTGACCGCGTACAACCGCCATTCCCCCGGAACGCCTTTCAGCGCGCTCACGCCGCGATCGGCGAATGTGATCCCCGAGCCCGAGACGAGGTCGCGGACGGTGCTCGATACGAGCACTTCGCCGGGCGACGCGCGCTCGCGCACGCGGGCCGCCGTGATCACGGCGATGCCGCCGGTCTTGCCGGCGATGACCTCGCACTCACCGGCGTGCAGGCCCGCGCGGATCTCGAGCCCCAGTCCGCGCACCCTGTCACGAACAGCCAGCGCGCACCGTATGGCGCGGCCGGGACCGTCGAACGTGGCGAAGAAGCCGTCACCCGCGGTATCGACTTCGGTGCCCCGCCAGCGGTCGAGCTGCTCGCGGACGAGTCCGTGGTGGCGTTCCAACAGCTCCCCCCAGGCGCGATCGCCGAGCTCCGCTGCCCTGCGCGTCCCCTCCACGATGTCCGTGAACAGCACGGTCGCGAGGAAACGGTCAGGCGCCGGAGCTGGTCGCGAGCCGGTCAGGAATTCCTGCACCTCCGCGACGACCGTCTCGGCGTCGCCGACCCAGGGAATGTGATCCGCGCCCGGTAGCTCGACGAATTTCGCTCCGGGGATCCGCGACGCGATGTAGCGGCCCTCCTCGACCTTCGCATCGAGATCGTCCGTCCGGTGGAGGATCAGCGTCGGGACGCGGATCACGGGGAGCACGTGACGCACGTCGACGTACGTGTTCATGAGCGCGAGCGCATGCGCTGCGCCGGGGCTGGCGCTCCGCCGGCGATACGCGGAATACCACTCCATCTGCCGCGTGTCGTGGGCGAGACTGGGCGCGATCGTGCCGAAGTCGCCCGACTTCCCCCAGTCCCGCTCGATCGACTCGACCCACGCGAGCCGCTCCTCGAGCGCGGGCGCCCAGGGGTAGTCAGCGGATCGAAGACGCTTCGCGAACGCACCGAACGTGACGAGCGCCCTCGTGCGCTCCGGATGCGTCGCCGCGAAGAGGAGGCACATGCTCGCGCTCTCGGACACGCCGAAGATCGCGGCGCGACGGGAGTCCGCGGCGTCCATGACCGCACGGATGTCGTCCATGCGCTCCTCGAGCGTGGGCATCTGGTGGGGCGGTACCCGATCGGACAGACCCGTTCCGCGCTTGTCGAACGCGATGAGGCGAGAGAATCCCGCGAGCTTGTTGAGAAAGTGCGCCTGCGACGGCTCCTCCCACATGAGCTCGATGTTCGATATCCAGCCTGGCGCGTACACGAGATCGAACGGGCCATCGCCGACGACTTGGAATGCGACGTTCACGTCGCCACTCTTCGCGTAGCTGGTGGCCGGGATCACCATCGCTCGCCTCCTGCCGCCCGACCCGGCGTCGATCGCGACTACATCACGGGTAAGCGCCGAGCCGCCGGACCGCCTCCTGTGCGAATGACTGGTCGACGATCTTCGCCATGTCGAGCGCCTTCGTCTGCGTGCCCTTCGTCACGAAGTACTTCTGCGCGGCGTCAAGGCTGTCGACGTTCACCTTACCGTTCGGATCGATGCCGGGAAGGACGACGCGCGCGATGAGCGCGGCGTCGAGCTTCGTCGCCTTCGCGATGATGTCGATCGCCTCGGTGCGCTTCGCGGGGTCCTTCTTGTCGAACGCGTCCGCGTAGAAGCGCGCGCCCTTCAGGTACGCGACCATGAACCGCGTCGCGGCATCCTTGTCCTGAGCGAACTTCTCCGAGTACAGGATCACCGCGGTCTGCTCGCCGGGCACGATGACGTCGGTGCGCGTGATGAGCACGCCGGTGCCCGCGTCGAGGATCCGCGTCGCGGTGGGCTCGGTGGGCACGGCGACGTCAATGGCGCCGTTCGCGATGGCCGGGACCATGTCGGGGAAGGCGAGCGGGACGACCTCGACGTCCTTGATCGTGAGACCGCCGGTGCGGAGGTACGCGTCGAGCGAATACTCGGGAACGATGTCGCGCGCCGCGATCGAGATCTTCAGGCCTTTCATGTCCTTCGCCGACTTCACCTGCTCGGCGAGACCCTTGCGGACGATGACGGCCTCGTAGCCGTGCCCCGGCGTCAGGCTGCCCTTGTCGGCGACGATCCGTAGCTGCACGCCGCGATCGACCGAGTTGTAGAGGCCGGCGCTCGGTGCACCTCCGCCCGCTTGCAGCTCATTCGTGCCCAGCGGACCGACCATCTGGGCGGCCGACGTGAATGACACCGCCTCGAGCGTGATCCCTTGCTCCTTGAAGTAGCCCTTCGCGTCCGCGATGAAGATCGCGGCGTCCGACACGCTGCCGACCTGGCCGAACTTGACCGTGACCGGCGTCGGGGACGCGGTGGCCGTCGCCACGGCGCTCGCCGCTACGGAGGGGGAGGCCGAGGGCGACGCGGTGCCCCCACACGCGGCGAATGTCAAGACGGTCAGGAGCGTGATGCCGGAGAGCGTCTTCATCTGCCCACCCCCTTTGATCCCGCGCGGAGTGTACGCGCCGGGATGCGCAGGACCGTGCGCGCGTTGTCTTCATCGATCCGCTTGCGTTCGGCGGCCGGAAGAGCGATCGCGTCGAGGTTCGCGATCGTCTCGCGGATGAACTGCGGCCCCTTCTCTGGATCGAACGGCATATCCGAGCCGAAGAGGATGTGATCGACCCCGAAGAAATCGATCGCGCAGCGCAGCGCGTGCTCCGCGCCGAAGAGGGCGGTGTCTCCGTAGAACATCTTGTAGTAGTCGTACGGCCGCTTCGTCAGGCGTTTCGCGACCTGCGAAAGGTCCTCGTCCGGGGTGCGCTGGCCGAACTGGTCGAGTCCAGCGCCGATCCGTCCCGCGAAGTGGGGGACCATGCCGCCGGCGTGGTGCGTGAGGATGCGCAGCCCCGGGTACCGGTCCAGGTGCCCCGAGAAGATGAGACGCGACATGAAGAGCGCGGTCTCGTACGGCCACCCGAAGACCCACCACATCTCGTACTTCGAGCGCTCCTCGCCCAGGTAGTCCGGGAAGTGGGCGGTGCGCGCGGGGTGGACCCAGATCGCGCGATCGAGATCCGCCATCCGAGCGAAGAGCGGCTCGAACCGCGGATCGTCGAGCGGGAGCTCGTTCACGTTGGTGAAGATCTGCACGCCCAGCGCGCCCAGGTCGTTGATCGCGCGCTCAGCCTCGCGCACCGCGGCATCGGGATCGTTCATCGGGAGCGAGGCGGAGAATCCGACGAAGCGGTCCGGATAGCGCTGGACGAGCTCGGCCATCTCGTCGTTCGCGAGTCGCGCGAGATCGCGGGTGACGTCCGGTCCGCCGAACGCCTCGATCGGTGGCGAGGAGAGCGTGAGCACCTGCACGTAGCCCTCGAACGTATCCATGATCCGGAACCGGACGTCGAGGTCGTAGAGGCACGGCACGGCGCGCGTCCGCTTCTGCATGTACGAGGCGGGGCCGCTGGCGATGGCGCTCATCCGATCGAAATACTTGCGCGGCATGATGTGGGGGAAGGCGTCGATCCTCACCGCGCGCATGGTCGGCACCCCTCACGCGACGGTCAAGTCGACCTATGCTCCGCGGCGTGACGCTCGCGTCCGCCACGCAAGCGAAGGTGAGCATTCGCGCCCTGCGAAAGGACTTCGTCGTTCGCGGGCGCACCATCGAAGCGCTGGCGCCCGCCGACCTCGACGTGCGCGCGGGAGAGTTCATCGCCATCGTCGGCCCGTCGGGTTGCGGGAAGACGACGCTGCTGCGGATCCTGGCCGGACTCGAGCGGGCGACGAGCGGCGAGTTCGCCGTGCAGCGGGAGCCCGGCGGGGTCCGTCCCCTGAACGCGATGGTGTTTCAGGAGCAGAGCATCTTTCCGTGGATGTCGGTGCGCGACAACGTCGCGTTCGGACTGAAAGCGCGGGGTATGCCGAAGCGCGACCGTCGAGAGGCGATCGAGCCGATGATCCGGACCGTCGGCCTCGCCGGCTTCGAGGACGCGCTCCCGCATCAGCTCTCCGGCGGGATGAAGCAGCGCGTCGCGCTAGCGCGCGCGTTCGTCATGGATCCCGAGGTCCTGCTCATGGACGAGCCGTTCGCCGCGCTCGACGAGCAGACGAAGCTCGTCCTTCAGGGGGAGCTGCTGCGGATCTGGGAGGGGACGCGCAAGACGGTGCTGTACGTCACGCACTCGATCGACGAAGCGATCGTGCTGGCCGACCGCATCGTGGTGCTCTCGGCACGGCCCGGACACATCCTCGACACCGTCGACGTCGGCGCGATATTCGCCCGCCCGCGCGACGTCGAGCGCGTGCGCTCCAGCCCCCAGTACGGCGAGCTGTTCGCGCGCGTGTGGGCACACCTGCGTTCGTCCGCCGTCGCCGCGGCGCGCGAGGCAGCCTCATAGTTCGCTATCGCGCGCTATCGGTGCTCTCGCCGGTCGCGCTCCTGGCGATCTGGGAAGTGGGCGCGATCGTGGGGTTCGTCGATACGCGGTTCTTCCCCGCGCCGACGAAGATCTTCGGCGCGCTGTGGGAGCTCGTGCGGAGCGGCGAGATGCTCGGACACGTCGCCATCAGCCTCCAGCGGATCCTCATCGGCTTCATCCTCGGCGCGGTACCGGGGATCGTGATCGGACTCGCGGTCGGCCTCTTTCCGGTCGCGCGCGCGATCTTTCAGCCTCTCGTCGATTCGCTCTTCCCAATCCCCAAGATCGCGCTCCTGCCGATGATGATCATGCTGTTCGGCATCGGCGAGGGGTCGAAGTACGCGATCATCGCCATCGCCGTGGTGTTCCTCGTCCTCATCAACACCGAGACCGGCGTGCGGAACATCGAACGCATCTACTTCGACGTCGCGCGGAACTACGGCGCGAGCCAACGTATGTTCTTCACCGACATCGCGCTCCCCGGCGCCCTCCCACTGATCTTGGCCGGGCTGAAGCTCGGCATGGGCGTCGCGCTCATCGTTATCGTTTCGGCCGAGTTCGTGGGCGCGAAGAGCGGGATCGGCTACTTCATCTGGAACTCCTGGAGCATCTTCCAGGTCGAGTGGATGTACGCGGGACTCATGGTGACGGCGATCCTTGGCTTCGCGAGTGCGGTGCTGCTGGGCGCGCTCGAGCGCATCCTTGTCCCGTGGAAGGGGAGCCAGCGCGCGTAGAAAGGGGAAACAGGCGTGAGCGTCGATCAGAAGAACCTCGATATCTACGGCGACAAGCCGATCCCGTGGTCACGCGCTCTCGAACAGCTCGAGGCCAGCGCTGGGCCGTCGTACTGGCTGGCCACGACGCGCCCCGACGGCCGGCCACACGTTGCCGCAGTGGGCGCGCTCTGGATCGACGGCAAGATCTACTTCACCACCGGCGCCCGCACCCGCAAGGGCCGCAATCTCGCCAAGAACGCGAACTGCGTCATCTCCATCTCGCTGAAGGGGCTCGACCTCGTCCTCGAAGGCCGGGCCGTGAAGGTCACGGACGAGGCGACACTTCGCCGCCTTGCGAAACGGTACGCAGATCAGGGCTGGCCGGCGAGCGTGAGCGACGGCGCTCTCACGGCCGAATACAGCGCGCCGAGCGCTGGGCCGCCACCATGGGACCTCTATGTGATGACGCCAACGACGGCGTTTGGCGTCGCCACCGCCGAACCGAACGGCGCGACTCGCTGGCGCTTCGCCAAAGGGTCCTAGACGACCCCGATCTCCGCGCGCAGATCGCGGTCGAGGATCGAGGACAGCCGCTCGACCTCCGCCTTGAGCATGGTGCGTGGCGGTGTGCCCGCCTCCTTGAACCAACCGACGCGCACGTGGTCGCCGTCCAGCGCCCATGTGCCCTTCACGCTGCCCCCGCCGACCACGATCGGCGCGATCCAGCCGGCCTGTCTGCTGACGGCCGTCCGCCGCTTCGGCGGCACGACGTGGCCGTCCTCGGTGCCGGGACCCAGCACGTACTGGTCGAAACCCGGCAGCAGCCGCACCGTCTTGCTCGGCTTCGTCGCCGCGAGCTCGTCGAGGTGCTCCGCCAGGATGTGCACCCGTCGGCCCTCCACGTTGACCTCGGCCAGACGGCCTCCGAGCGCGTTGAACCAGGTTCGGATCTGCCGCGCGCTGACTCTGCCGCGACTCAGCCAGTTGCGGAAGTTCTCGATCGTCGCAGGCCCGTAGGCGCCGAAGTACGCGACGATCACGATCGGTGCGGCCTGGTCCGGCTCCAGAACACCGGCCCAGCGCGAGCTCGCGGCCGGAGGGCGCATGAAGGTCACGCGGCTGCCCCGGTTGGGACCGAAGCACAGGTCACCCTGCCACGCGAGCGGCTTCAGCAGCGTTCCCCATCCCGAGCGAAGCGCGTCGCCGATGTGGCTCAGCCCACGCTGCGCGGTGATCGCCGTGATCAGCTCGTCCCGCGTGAGGAGCTCGCCGTCGAGCGCCTCGCGCACCGCGGGGCGAAGCGCGTCCCAGTGCTTTGAAGTCATGCCGAAATAGCGCTCCCAGCTTGGCTTCTCCCATGAGCGCCCCGATGCCATCAGCGAAAGGAATGCGCCGCCTTCCTCCGGCGTGAGCAGGTGGAGCGTGCCGCGCATCGCCCACGTCTTGATGAGACGGCCCTCGCTAAGTGCGCGCGCGACCTCGCCGCGCCGCGACGACGTGCGACGCAGCCGGATCGCGAGCTCGGCCGACGACGCAACCTGCGCCTGCACCCCGCAGAGCCGCCGGACGACCTCGGGCACCGACGACTTTCCCACCGGATCGACGAGCTGGCGGCGCATGCGCCAGGTGAGGACCTGGGGCCAGGTCAGTGCGGCGCTCACCGAGCGAGCCTAAGCCGCTCGAGCTCAAGCGGTGGAAATGGAGCGATGATGCCGAGGCGGCCCCTCGGCATCATCGCAAGGATGACCTTCCGAAATGCGGATCAGGGACGGACGGTGATGTCCCCGGTCACGAGATCGTAGTAATCAAAGGTCGGATCGCCGGGGACCGGGCACGACCCTGGCCGTTCGATGACCCGGAATCGATCCTTCGTCAGGGTGCCGCCGTCGGGACCGTTGTCCTCGAAGGCCCAGCCGATCGTCTTGCCCAGATGGGGCGCGAAGTACGCCCCGGTCGTCTTCGTGACGACCGTGTTCGCCCAGGCGCGCCCGCCCCCGACCGTGGTCGGCACGAACACGAGACAGCTCGGCTTCGAGCTCAGCGTGCTCGGACCTGCGACACACTGACCGTCAGGGACTTTGAGGTTGGCGGAGCCCCGAACCCCACCGTCCGCCGTCGTGTACATCTTGACCGCGAAGGAGCCCGTGAACGGCACCGACGTGTTGCCCGGACATCCGGCTTCCACCGTGCCGCCGCCGATGACGTACCCGCTGCTCTGTTGCGCCGCCGCTGCGCTAAAGCCGAAGGCGACGACGGTAAGGGGGACGGAGAGCTGGGTCAGCGTGCAGCTAAGATCCGCCGGATTCTCGTTTATCGCCCGGACCGAGTCGGTAAGAGCTGTCAGGGTGTCGAGGTCGACGGTGAGGTCGAGACTATCGCCGTCACTGCAATCGATCCTGACTGGCACCTCCACTGAAGCCGTGACGGGTAATGCCGAACCGAGCGTCAAGCCAAGGGCGATCGCGAGGACCAGAAGTCCGCGTCTCATAGCCCACCCCCGAACCAATTGAACGAAGAGTTCTCCTGTGGGCTTGAACCAGCGTTGAGCCGTCGTTGAGAGCGGGATACGGACGATGTTCGGGGCCGCTCTGTGGATGCGAAACCCTAATCGGCCAGCGATACGGCCACAACTGCCGGGCTTGCGAGAGACAGCTGGCGAGCGAGAGTTCGGACAGCCGAACGGCGGCTCCAGAGTCAGGTCAGCGTGCGGCGGTCACGTCAGCCTTTTGCGCCATGAAGGCAGCCAAGACCTCTTCCTTTTCGCGCTTGGGTACTTTGAAGTGGTCAAGAGCCCGGCCAAGCTCAACAAGGATCACCTCGTCGAAGACCTCGGGTGTGATGCGGAGGCTGGCATGCGCGTCGCGTAGCTCCTTGCCCGTGTACTGGAACGGCCCGCCCGCCACCGACGCCGACCACAGCGTCCTCAGGAACTTCAGGCCGGGCAAACGTTCGCGGTACTTCACCGTGTGCCATTCCTTGAGTTGTGTATTCGAGTTGACGATCTTCGGATTCTTCAGAAGGTTGTCGCTGAAATAGTCGACGACCGCCGCGATCGCGTAGATGCCACCGAGGCGCTCATACAAGCTCTTCTCTGGCACTTCCTGAAACCGCCCTTCTTACGTCTTGAGCTGCACGCCGCACGAAGGCGGCGCCCGCTCCAGACGAGGTACGCGGGACGCCTAGGAAAGGCGGTCACGAAAACGCAAGTGTGTGCACATCGATGAACACGCCAGAATTCCCGGGGATGCCTTCTACCGACCGCGCCGGAGAGGGGTGGCCTCCGCTGCCGTATGCGGAGTGGAAGGACACGCTGCACGCGGTCCACATGTGGACGCAGATCGTCGGCAAGATCCGCTTGACGCTCACGCCGCCGGTGAACCACTGGTGGAACTCGACACTCCTCGTGACGCCGCGAGGCCTGACCACATCGATGATCCCGAGCGGCAATGAGGCCTTCCAGATCGACTTCGACTTCGTCGAGCACGAGCTCGTCATCGTCACGAGCCGCGGCGGTCGTTCGACGATCCCCCTGATCCCCATGTCGGTCGCGCATTTCTACCAGCAGGTACTCGAGGTCCTCGCCCGGCTCGGCGTTCCCGACCCAGGCATCGTGCCCATTCCGACCGAGGTCGCGGTCGCTGTCCCGTTCCGGGAGGACCTCGAGGTCCGACCGTACGACCGCGAGATGGTGCAGCGGTTTCAGACCGTCCTGCTCAGGACGCAGTTCGTGTTCGACCGGTTCCGTGGAGACTTCTTCGGCAAGGCGAGCCCCGTCCAGTTCTTCTGGGGAGGATTCGATCTCGCGAGCGCGCGCTTTTCCGGTCGACGCGGGCCGCCGTATGCGGGCGGGAGTGCGCCGAACGTGAACATCCACGTCATGCATGAGGCGTATTCACACGAGCTGATCGCCGCGGGTTTCTGGCCTGGCAGCGATGATCTGCCGCAGGCGGAGTTCTACTCCTACGCAATGCCGGCGCCGGCCGGTCTCGCCGACGCGACGATCCGACCCGAATCAGCCCGGTGGGTCGCCACACGCGGCGAATTCATCCTGCAGTACGACGCCGTTCGCGCCGCGGCAGATCCCGCCGCCACGCTCCTGACCTTCTTGCAGAGCACGTACGACGTTTCTGCGGACCTGGGTGATTGGGATCGGCCACGGCTCGAAGAGGGTGTCCAGTGCGACTGCGTGCGGTTGCCGTCAGCTTCGCGAGCACGCTGATGTATCAGTGGATCGTCTTCATCCGATCCCGACGTGTTCGGCGATCGGCGCGTCGGCGCGGGCGAGCGCGCGGCGGTCCTTCGAGACCGCCTTGTGGAACGGAGACGCTAGAGCAATCAGCGCGGAGCGAGATCAGATGGGCGTGACTTGCTCCGCGTTCTCCTTGTTGCGCCGGGGGTCCATGGCCTTCTCGTAGCTCACGCGCTGACCTTCGCTCAGGGAGTCGAAGGACCCGGTCACCTTCGAGCGGTGAAAGAAGATCTCCGTCCCATCCGCCTGAGTGATGAACCCGAATCCGCGATCGCTGACGAGCCTCTTGATCGTGCCTTCTTCTGCCATTTCCTACTCCACTGAACTAATGCCGCTGTCGGGGAGCATAGCGAAGCGTCCGAAACACCGTTCCATGCCCGACCACGCCGTTCAGGGTCCCGCCCCGGACGCGCTCCCCGCTCCTGGCCGGCCCCGGCAGCGAGAAGGCGCATGCTTCTGGGGTGGCGAAGCATCCTCGTCCGGCTGAGCTCGAGCGCCTGGCGTCGGATCTGCGCGTCCTCGACGCGACCGGCATCGAACGGGCGACCTGGGGCTGGGATCGGCATGAGTCAACGGCCCTCGACGCATACCACCGGGCCGAGAAGGCGGCGCTCGCGGCGATCGAACGTGCGGACCTTGGACCGGCGTGGCAGGAGTATCACCGTGGCCTGTTCGAGCTGACCGAGGCGAGGAACGCGCTCGTGGCGTGGAAGGGAATGCACGGCGAAGCGGGCCACAAGGCCGAACGTGCGGCATTCGGCGCGGCGCTCGGTCTCTTCGCGCAACAACACATCAGCCACGAGGACTACGTCGCGCTCGTCGAACCGATGGCCGAAGCGTTGCCGTGGCTTCTGCCGCAGCGGCGACCGGCGCCGCGGGAGTAGCGTGCGTCGCGGTTGGGGAGAGAGGATTCGAACCTCTGATTGGCTGATCCAGAATCAGCTGCCTTACCGCTTGGCCACTCCCCAGTGAGGGACCTGCTCTGAGCGAGTTTACCGGACGCGCATCAGAAGCGTCGCGATCGACGCGCCCCAGCAACAACTGACAGCACAGCAGCGCGAAGACGAACCGCCTCTCATGCTGATGACGCTCGACGCAGGCAATGCGATGCGCCACGATTTCACCGTACCCTATGCGCATGACCCAACGCCTTCCCAAGCCGCGCGCCGATCTGGCCGCGTTCCCGGCGTACCGGACCGGACAACAGGTCAAGGCCGACGTGCGTCTGAACGCCAACGAATGGGCGGAGCCGAATCCCGCCGGCGATTGGCTCACGCCGCAGGAGCTCGATGCCGTTCTGCTGAACCGCTACCCGACGTCGGCCGTCGATCTCCGCGGGCTGCTCGCCGAGCGTTATCACGTCGAGCCGGATCAGCTCGTTCTCGGTAACGGCAGCAACGAGGTCCTGCTCAACACCTTCCTGGTGTTCGGTGGCCACGGTCGCAGGACGCTCCTCTTCCAGCCGACCTATTCGATGCACGGGCGTCTCTCCGTCATCGCCGGCGGCACCGTCGTCGACGAGCTCATCGGCCTCCCGTACAACGTGACGCGCGAGCGCGCGGTCGCGGCGGCCGCGAAGGCGGGCGCGGACATCGTCGTGTTCACGACGCCGAACAATCCGACCGGCAACGAGATCCCGTTCGACGCCATCCTCGCGGTCGCCGAAGCGCATCCCGATGCGCTCGTGCTCGTCGACGAGGCGTACAGCGACTTCGCCGGGACCACGTTGCTGCCCGAGCTCGTCAGTCATCCGAACATCGTCATCAGCAAGACGTTCTCGAAAGTCCGGGCCGCGGCCGGCCTGCGCGTCGGGATCCTCATCACGCATCCCGCGGTCGCCGACCTCTTCCGGGCCGTTCAGCTCCCATACAACGTGAGCTCGCTCACGCACGCGGTCGCCGCGAAGATCGCCAAGGACGACGCCTCCGTCTCGCGGCGCGTGGAGCAGAACCATCGCGAGGGCGGTCGGGTGTACGCCGCGCTGAAGCAGGTCCGCGCGATCGAGGTCTTTCCGTCGGTGACGAACTTCGTCCTCTTCCGCATGAAGGAGGAGACGCCGGCGGCGGTGCACGCGCGCTTCCTCGAGCAGAGCGTGCTCATTCGCGACATCTCGATGTGGCCCGGGTGCGCCGGCTGCCTGCGCGTGTCGATCGGCACGCCGGCGGAGAACGATCGATTCATCGCGGCGCTCGACCACGTCTTCGCGGCGGCGCCCGCATAGCGACCCTGCTCATCGACGCGTCGAGCCTCGCGTACCGGGCGTACCACGCGATGCCCGAGGTGCGAGCGCCGGACGGCACGCTCGTGAACGCGGTCGTCGGCTTCCTGAACTTCATCGAGCGCCTGCTCCAGGATCGCAAGCCCTCTCGCCTGTACGTCGCGTTCGAGTTCGGCAGTGACTGGCGACCACAGTTCCGCGTTGCGCTCCTGCCGGAGTACAAGAGCGCGCGCGTCGCGACGAGCGACGATCCACCCGACGAGGTCGAGCCGCAGCTTCTCATCATCGCCGAGCTGTTGCGCGCGCTAGGCATTTCGATCGCGAACGCGACCGAGTGCGAGGCGGAGGATGTGATCGCGACCCTGACCACGCAGATCGAGGGGCCGATCGAGATCGTGAGCGGCGACCGCGATCTCTACACGCTCGTGCGCGACCCACGCATCCGCGTCCTCCACACCGTCAAGGGCGTCACCGAGCTCGCCTCGGTTGATCAGGCGTGGATCCACGCGAAGTACGGCATCCCCGGCGACCGGTACCTCGACTACGCGATCCTGCGCGGCGACCCTTCCGACGGACTCCCCGGCGTGCGCGGGATCGGCGAGAAGACGGCGTCGCAGCTCCTCGCCAAATACGGCTCGCTCGATGCGATCCTCGCGGCGACGGACCTTTCCCCGACGATCCGCGCGAAGCTCAACGCGTCGAAGGACTACCTTCTGGCCGCGCGCACCGTCGTCGGGCCGGTCCTCGACTGTGCGACGGCGGTCACCGGCGACGGCGCGATCCCCAAGTCGCCGCCCGAGCCGATGCACGTCGCGGCGCTCGCGCAGCGCTACGGCGTCGAGGCGTCGGTACGCCGCGTCGTCGACGCGCTCGGGGCATGAGCGTCTTCGACGACTTCATGGAGCGCGGCGCGCGGCTGCGCGGCGTGACGGTGCGGCAGTCGAAGTTCCGCGGGCACGGCGAGGCGCTCTGGCTCGGGAAGGTCGAGATCGGCCACTGCCACAACGACCAGGCGGACATCCGGCTCACACGTCAGGTCGTGCGCGACCTCGGCGACGAGCTCCGCGGCGACGCGCGCATCGATCTGCGACGTTCTGGCTCTGACTGGATCCTGGTGCGGCTCCGTCGCGGCGCCGACGTCGATCGCGCTCTCGAGCTGCTGCGCCGCACCGTCCGCGCGACCCGTACCATCGCGCCGTGATCGTCTATCCGGCGATCGATATCTACGGCGGACGCGTCGTGCGCATGACGCGCGGCGACTTCTCGACCGTCGAGGAGGTGGCGCCCTCGCCGCTCGAGGCCGCAAAGCGCCTGGTCAAGGAGGGCGCCGAGTGGCTGCATATCGTCGACATCGACGGCGCGCGGACCGGCGAGCCCGCCAACCTCGAGGCGATCCGCCAGATCGCGAACCGCTTCACGGTGAAGATCCAGGCCGGCGGCGGGATCCGCGACTTCGACACCGCCGAGCAGTTCGCGGAAGCGGGAGCCTCACGCATCGTCGTGGGCACCGCGGCGATCGAGGATCCCGAGCTCATCGGCCGGCTGGTCGACCGCCACGCCGATGGCGTGGCCGTCGCGGTCGACGCGCGTAACGGAATGGTGATGACGGCGGGCTGGACGGAGACGAGCGACGTGCGGGCCGTCGACCTGATGCAGAAGCTGGCACTGACCGGCGTCGCCGTGGTCGTGTACACGAATGTGTCCGTGGATGGGACGCTGGAGGGACCCGACATCGCGAACCTCGAGGCCGTCGCGCGCGCCTTTGGCGGGGACGTCATCTATTCCGGCGGCGTCGGCTCGGTCGAGGACATCAAGGCGATCGCGAAGCTGCGGCACCGCGGCATCCGCGGGATCATCGTTGGCCGCGCGCTCTACCTCGGCCGCTTCTCGCTGCGGGACGCGATCGCCGCCGCCAACGCT
>DASYUC010000026.1:0-2230 GCA_036001645.1 Candidatus Limnocylindria bacterium | reverse complement strand
CGTGCCGGCCGGGGACGATGGGGCGCTCGCCGACGCCATGGCGGAGGTCCTGACCGATGCTCGCCTGCGCATGCATCTCGCCCACGGCGGGCGCGACCGCGCGGAGCACTTCACCTGGCGACGCGTGGGCGACCGCATCGTTGAGCTCTACGACCGCGTGCTCGACGAACGAAACGTGAAGGTCTGATGGCCGACGCATTCACCATCCCCAGACGCGCGATGGCGATTTTCGCCCACCCCGACGACGTCGACTTCGGTTGCTCGGGCACGCTCGCCTCGTGGATCAAGACGGCTGGTACGCACGTGACGTACTGCGTGATCACGAGCGGGCAAAAGGGCACGCACGATCCGAAGACGACGCCCGAACAGATGGCCGAAACGCGACAGCGCGAGCAGCGTGCCGCGGGCGAGGCGATCGGGGTCAAGGAATTCGTCTTCCTCGGCCACCAGGACGGTGAGCTCGAGCGCACCATGGACCTTCGCGGTGAGGTGTGCCGGGTCATCCGCGAGCATCAGCCCGACGTCGTCTTTACCAACGACCCGTGGGCTCACTTTCAGGTGCACCCGGACCACCGCGTCGCCGGATGGAGCGGGCTCGACGGGGTCATCGCCGCGCGCGATCACCTCTTCTTCCCGGAACAGCTCACCGGCGGATTGAAGCATCACCGCGTGTCGCGCGTGCTCCTCTTCGGGACACGCGACCCCAACATCTGGTTCGACATCTCCGGCTCGATCGACGGAAAGATCGCCGCTCTCAGATCGCACAAGAGCCAGGTCGGCGGCCGTCGCGGCTTCGCCGAGCGCATGAGGTGGTGGGCGAAGAACACCGGGGCGACGTGGAATCTCCCAGCCGCGGAGGCGTTCCGCTACATCGAGCTCGCCTGAGGTCATCGCCGTGAAGGAAGTGCCCTTCATCGGTGGGAACGTGAACGACGCGACGCGCGTCGGCGACACGGTCAGGCGGCGCGCCGGTCCATGGACTCCGGCGGTCCACGCGCTGCTTCGATTCCTCGAGAACGCCGGGTTCGAAGCGCCCCGCGCCCGAGGGATGGACGAAAAGGGCCGCGAAATACTCGAGTACATCGAGGGCGATACTCATCCGGGCTGGCCTGATCCGGCACCGGACTGGGTCATGGACGACGATCACCTCGCCGCGGGTGCACGTCTTCTCCGTCGCTATCACGACCTCGTCACGGGCTTCGAGCCGCCGGCCGGAGCGCGATGGCGATTCGTCGCGCCAACGGCTCACGAGATCATCTGTCACAACGACTGGGCGCCATGGAACGCGCTCTTTCGCGACCGTCGTCTCGCCGTAATGCTCGACTGGGACATGGCCGGTCCGGGGACTCGCGTCTGGGACATCGCGAACAGCGCGTGTTCCTGGGTCCGGCTGTTCTCAGGCCCGACGGAGGTAGCGATCGAAGAGCAGGCGCGGCGCCTCCGTCTGTTCTGTGATGCGTATGGAATGTCGGACCGCTCGGCGCTCCTCGATGTGCTCAAGGAGCGCACGCTCTTCGTGGGAGAGTTCATCGCGGAGCAGGCGCGCCTCGGGGACAAGGGTTTCATGAAGCTCGCCGATTGGGACGTCCCGGCGCGGATGAAGCGCGATGTGGCCTACCAAGACCAGCACCGTGCCCTCCTCGAGAGCGCGTTGACCTAGCCGCTCCTCGCGCTGAGCTAGCCGCGCCTTGCTGAGGCGAGCATCTCCTCCTCGCGCGTGATCCGCTCGTCGAGGTAGGCGCCTACCTCCTTCTCACGTGCGACGAGCCGTTCGAAGGCGCCCGAAGCGTCGGGCCGCGCATGATCTCGGGATCGTGCGGGGCCATCGGCATGTTGCGGTAGCCCGCCATCTCCTGTGCGATCGCACGCAGCTGCGCGCCGGCAGCTCGGTGCTTGGTCAGAAGCGAGGCGTATGCGCCGCGTTCGACTCGCGCAGCGGGATCACGCTGGTCGAGCGCGGTCATATGTTCGGCGAGGTTGTCGCCGACCGCGTCGATCACGTCTGCGAACTTTGCGGGAAGCGCCGCGTTCTGCGCCAGCCCCCTCCCGCACGTCAGCTGCTCCGGCATCAGTGCTTGAAGTGACGCCGTCCCGTGAACAGCATCGCCATGTGGTTCTTGTTCGCCGTGTCGATCATCATCGCGTCGCGGAGTGAGCCGCCCGGCTGGATGATCGCGGTCACTCCGGCGCGCGCTGCCACCTCGATGCCGTCGGGGAATGGGAAGTACGC
>DASYUC010000025.1:0-11251 GCA_036001645.1 Candidatus Limnocylindria bacterium | reverse complement strand
CAATCTGAACCCGCAGTCCAACCCCGCGCCGATCTTCATCGTCGACCTGCCGCTCGCGCTCGGCGCCCTGGGACTGGCGCTGGTCGTCAGTCTCGTCGCGGGTTTCCTGCCGTCGCGGCGCGCGATGCGCATGTCCGCGCTCAGCGCGCTCCGGTACGAGTAGGTCCCGGCGCTAGCCGAGCCCTCCGACCTCGTGGAGCAAGCGCGCCGCTCGGAGGTCGACGTGTGCCGCTCGAGCAACGTCGTCAGCCGTCCAGATCTCGGAAAGGACCGCCTGCGCGAGGCTCCACAGGCGTATACGCTCGCGATCGAAGCCGGTGAGGTCGGCGAGCGCCTCGACGCGCCGACGCATGGCTCGGACCGGATCCGAGGTCTCGAAGAGCTCGTCGACGCGGTTGCGGAAGAGATCGCCTACCTCGTAGCAGGGCTCGCCGCTCACGCCCTTCGGGTCGATCGCCAGCCATCCGTCGCGGTCGGAGCTGAGCACATTGCCGTAGTGCAGGTCTCCGTGGAGGACGACGGGCGCAGCCGAGCTGTCGCACAGCTCGCTATAGAGTCGTTCCCCGATCTCGAAGAGATCGGCGTCGATCGGTCCGGGACCGCCGTAGAGGCGAACGTGGTTCGGCCACGCTCGGTGATACGTGCGAACGTCGGGGAACGTCTCCCGGTCGGGCGGCTCCATCCGGAGTCTGGCCATCACCGACGCGACGGCGTCCAGCGCCTGGTCGATCGGGGTCGACCACAGCGGTCTGCCGGGCACGACCAGCTCCATGAGCACGACGCGCTCGCCACGATCGACCTTCAGCACCTTCACCATGCCGCGACCGGCGTAGAGGACCAACGCGTCGATCCCCGTGAGGAACTCGTCGTCGTCACCGCGATCAGGCTCTGTCTTGACCACCGCCGGCGTGCCATCGCTGAGCGCGCAGCGGTAGACCAGGTTGTCCTGATGCACGTCGAGATACGGCTCGCGGAGGGTGATCCCCCAGCTGTCGACCGCGCGCGTTAGAACGGGCCCGCGAGCTCCGGGGGCGCGAAGATGTACGTCGGCTGCTGCCACCACTGGTCCGCCGCTTCGCCGCGCGCCTGGTGGAGGATCGCGGCGATCGTGTCCGCGGGCTGCCCATCGGCCGCCGCGACGACGACGATCTTTCCCTCACCCAGCGCCTTGCCATAGCGCTTGCGAACGTCCCGCGGGATGATCCCGCCGGGCAGGAGCTTTCGCAGGCGGTAGCGGAGCCCGGTCCAGCCCTTCCCCGGCAGCCACGCGCGACCCCCGGCGACCAGCTCCGCCCGGTGCGGGTCGCTCGCGAGCACGACGATGTCCTGCTCGCGGACGCCGGACTCACGCAGCAGCGTGACCGCCTGCACCGCCGCGTCGTCGTCGCTGAACGCGGCCGCGGCGACCATGCCGCCCGCGACCGCTTCGAGATACGACGTCGTGGCCATTCGCGGAATCCTAGGTGAGCGTGCTCAGGCTCGCCACGCGAGGACCGGGATGCGCATCTCATCCGCGGTCATTCCGCCGTGCGATCCGCGGTGCCGGATCGTCTGTCCCTCGACCTTCACGATCGAGGCGGAGAGATCGCGGTCGAGCAGCGCCACGACCTCGCCGATGCGACGGCGCGCGACCGTGGGATCGCCGCGCCCGAACAGACCCGCATCGATGAGCTCGTCGCGATCGAGGAGCGTGACGAGACCCGGCCACTTCCGATCGATGTGCTCGCGCACCTGCTCGGGACGGTCGGTGTGGAGGAACACCAGGCGCGGCTCGCCGGCGGGCGGATTGCGCAGCAGGGCGCGCAGCTCCACGTCGCCGATGACGTCCAGCATCTTGTCGGGATCCGTCGTCGCATGTCCGTGGTCGGCGGTGAGCAGGACGAGCGTGTCGCCGGCGGCGCGACCCGCGAGCGCGTGCCGCAGAGAGAGGTCGAAGATGGCGGCCTCTATCACGGCCTCCTCGCTGCGCGGACCGTACAGATGCGAGACCGTATCGATGCCCGACCAGTAGGCGTAGACATACGAGGGACGCGGCGCATCCACGAGCCCCGCGTGCAGCCGCACGCCCATCGTCGACGGAACGACATATCCGACGAAGTTCGCCTCCGCTGCATGCATCCGCGTCATCGCCTCCGACCGGAAGATCTCCGGCTCGATCACGTACGAGGGGATGCCGTGCTCACGCAGGCGCGCGTGGATCGACGGCACCTTGACGAACCGGAGTGGATCGACGGCCGGATCGTCGAAGTACGATCCGCGCCGCGTGATCGCGGGTCCCCACCGGAGCATCGCCGTCACCTGCGCGAACTCCTCGAGCCATATGAAGTACGCGATGTTGCCGTGCTCGAGCGGCGTACGCGCGGTGTTCATCGTGGTGATCGCGGCGGCCGTCGTCGAAGGGAAGACGGTCGTCGCTTCGAGGAGCTGGGCCGCCTCGTGTCGGCGCGCGCGCTCGCGCAGCTCGGCGAGGAAGGGCGTGTGGCCCTGGTCGCAGAGCAGCTCGAGCTGCCACCAGCCGAGGCCGTCCGCGAGGACCACGACCACCTGCCGCACACCCTCGCGCAGTGCCGGATCGAGCCCGGTCAGCGGTGGCGCGTCATCGGCTCTTCGCGCGCCGAGCACGTCGAGCACCGTCGCGGGGACGTTCAGCAGTCCGCCGCCTCCGTAGTCCGGCATCACGAAACCGCGCGCGCGAAGACGCTCGACAAGCGGATGCGGCATCGCTGGACGATACTGCCTCGCGATGCGCACGGTCGTGGAGATCGACGGCCTCTTCGACGGCACGAACGCGATGTCGGACGCGGCCATCGTGATCGAGGATGGCGAGATCACGTGGGTCGGCAAGAAGTCGCGCGCACCGAAGACGCCGAAGGGTCAGCGGTCACGTTCGCTGCAGGCGGCAGGCAGCTTCGCGCTTCCCGGGCTCGTCAACTGTCACGCCCACCTCACGTTCGACGGCACCGCGGACTTCGAGGCCGAGGCGCGGCAGAGCGAGGCCGCGGCGACGCTGAAGGCGTTCCGCAACGCGCGTCTCACGGTGCGCAGCGGCGTGACGACGGTGCGGGACCTCGGCGCGAACGGATCGATGGTCGTCGAGCTCGCGGGGCAGGTCGACCGCGGCACACTCGAGGGTCCGCGCATCATCGCGGCGGCGCGCGGCATCACCATCACCGGTGGGCACGGCATGGAGGTCGGTCGCATCGCCGACGGCGCGGATGCGGTCCGCGCGGCGACACGCGAGCAGGTCGCTGTCGGCGCCAGCGTCATCAAGCTGTTCTCCACCGGCGGCGTGCTGGGCGAAGGCGCCGGGCCCGAGCTCGCGGCATACACGCCCGAGGAGACGCGCGCCGCGGTCGAGGAGGCACACCGCGCCGGCGCGCGGATCACCACGCACGCGCACGGCGCCGAGGGCATGCGGATCGCCGCTCAATGCGGCATCGACTCGATCGAGCATGCGACGCTCCTGGACCAGCAGACGATCCGCCTGGTGAAGGAGAAGAACGTCGCGCTGGTACCGACGTTCTCCGCGCTGCGACGCATCATCGACAACGGCGCCGCGCTGCCTGCGCGCGTCATGGAGCGCGCGCGTCTCGTCGCGACGAAGCATCAGGAAGGGATCCGTTCGGCGCACAAGGCCGGCGTGCGGATCGCCGCAGGCACCGACGCGGGCACGCCCTTCAACACGCACGAGCGTTTCGCGCTGGAGCTCGTCTACCTCACGGAGGCCGGGCTCACACGCACCGAGGCGCTGGTCGCGGCCACCAGCCTCGCTGCGGACGTCGTGGGCCGGCCGAAGGCCGGACGCATCACCGCAGGTTCGTGGGCGGACCTGCTGTTCGTCGACGGCGACCCGGTGAAAGACCTGGACGTACTGCAGAAGCCGAAAGCGGTCTGGGTGCGTGGGGTGCCGCTCTAGACAGCCTCGCCGGACCCCTCGCGCCGCACCGCGACCGCGCCGGAGCGTTGGAGGATCGCGCGGGCCTGATCGGCCCCGTCCTCGCTCTCGCACACCACCGTCACGAGGGTCTCGCCCGCATCGACGGCATTCTCGAAGTCCGCGTACTCGTCCTTCTTGAACAGGCGCGCTCGGCCGGCAAGCCAGCCGATCGCGGTGAAGGCGATGATCAGAACGACTGCCCCGAGCGCGATGCTGCCGGGATTCTGACGGACCGACTCGCCGCCGAGGATGATGTACGCGACGGTCAGCAGAGCGCCAAGCATCGCTCCCGCGAACGCGCCCTGCGGACTGAAGGAGCCGGCGACCTCACGCGCGTTGCGCACATTCTCGGTCACGATGCCAACGCGGTCCGGGGGAAAGCCCGAGACGTCCAGCGCGTGTGTGGCGGCACTCGCCGCGGTGCCGCTCGAGAAGACTCCGACCATCGTCACCGCGCCGATGAGCGTGCGCGTGTCGGTCACGTCGTTGGTGTCGTCGATGTGAGCCACGCCCGACCACGCGCAGAAAGCGTGCCTGGTCGGCTAGACCCTCTCCAAGCGCAAGCGTGCACGCTCGAGCTCGCGGCGAAGCGAGCCCTCGTCCGTCAGCGGAGCCGAGCAGCTCGTCCCGACGCAGACGTAGGCCGCGGTGCGGTCGGGCGGGAAACCGAGCCGCTCGAGGTGGGCGCCGTCCTCGTCCGGCACGATGCGCTGGACGTTGCGCGCTGGATCGTCGACCGACCGCGCGGCGCTCCACAGGGCCGTCGCGGTCACATCGTCCTTTGGACCGACCACCGTGATCGCGAGCGGCTCGGTCAGGGCGCGCGCGATCGCGTTGGCGTAGGACGAGGCGAACTGCCCCCAGCCGCGATAGGTGCCGACGAAGGACCGGAGCGCCCGCACCGCCGTCTCGCGCCACTGCTCGTCGCCGGTGAGCGCCGACAGGCGTAACAGCGCATCCGCGGCCATCGCGTTGTCCTCGATCGGCTTCTCGCGGATCGCGACCCGGCCGGGCTCGTCACGCCGCGGCGCGTCGAAGAAGCCGCCATCCTCCGCGTCCTCCAGCCGCTCGCGCATCACGGTCGCCGCCTTCACGGCGCCGGCGAGCGCCCCGGGATGTTTTCCGGTCTCGTACTCATCGATCGTGGCCTGGAGGTATGCGGCCCAGTCGCTGAGGAGATCCGCGACGCGAGGTCCTTCGCCACGGTCGAAGTGCATGAGCTGGCGTTCTGGGCCGACGACCATCCGGGTCGCGATCGTGCGCATGACCTCGTGAGCGCGTTCCTCGATCGCCTCGTCACCAAGCGCCGCGGCGGCCGCGACGTACGCGGATACGGCGAGAGCGTTCCAGTTCGTGTAGATCGTCCGATCGACGAACGGCGCACCGTGCTTCTTGCGGCCGGCCCCGTCGAGCTCGTAATAGACCTCGTCGGCATCCTGCGATCCGGCGAAGGCCTTCGCGTCGTCGCGCCACAGGACCGTATCCATCCAGCGCACGACGTCGCGCACGACGCGGTCGTAGCCGGCCTGCGGGAACGTGCGATGCGCCTCCGCGTAGACGGCGAGCAGCTCGGCGTTGTCCTCGAGCATCTTCTCGTAGTGCGGGATGTTCCATTCACGCGTCGTCGCGTAGCGGAAGAATCCGCCTTCGATGTTGTCGTGCATCCCGCTCGCGGCCATCGCGCCAAGCGTCTTGTGCAGCATGTGCGCGATATCGGGATAGCCGTGGCGCCGGTATTCGTCGAGCAGGAAGCGGAGGAGACGGACCTGCGGGAACTTCGGCGCGCGGCCGAAGCCACCGAACTGCGGGTCGTACTGACCGCGAACGAGAGCGCCGATGGTGTCGACGATGTCCGCCGACAGCTCGCCGCTCTTCGGCTTGCGCGCTTCGGCCTCCTGCGCGCGTAGCTCGGCGACGCGCTGTGAGATGTCCTCGCGTTTCGTGGACCAGACCTCGTCGACGGCATTCAGCGCCTGCCACATGTCATCGGGCGGCACATAGGTCCCGCCGTGGATGATCTCGCCCTCCGGCGTGAGGAAGACCGTGCTCGGCCAGCCACCCATGTTGTAGCGGCGGTTCACGTCGGGTCGCTCGTCGTTGTCGACGCGGACGGGCACGTAGCGGTCGTTGATGACCTTGATGATGTCGGGCACGCTGTAGCTGGTCTCGTCCATCACGTGGCACCAGTGACACCAGACCGCGCTGATGGCGAGCAGCACCGGCTTGTTCCGCTCGCGCGCCTCACCGAACGCGGCGTCACCCCACGTACGCCACTCGATCTCGCTCGCGCGGTTGGGCCGCGGGGAGAAGCGGAATTCGCTCACAGCGGTATTTCGTCCAGCTCGATCTTGTTCCCGAATGGATCGAATACATAACAGCGGCGCCAGCCTGGGATCGGCGTCGCCTCCTCGAAGCGCGCGCCGCGCTCGCGCAAACGGTTGCGCATCGCCTCGAGATCGTCGACGCGCAGCGCGAAGTGCCGGCGTGGGTGCAGACCGAGGTCGTCGTCGGCCGAAAGATGTACGTGGCCGGGAGGCGCCGAATACCAGATCCCGTTACGGTCCGCCAGCGTCTCCGGGCGCGGAAGCTCGTCCAGACCAAGGGTTTTTCCATAGAAGTCTCGTGCCTGTGCTTCCTCGCCGGGCGGGTAGAAGACCTGCGCGTGATGGAGCGAAAGGGGCACGAAATCGAGTGTACGGTCGGCTATCATGTGGTCAGACCGAACCGCCAAAAGGGGACCGCACTGATGGCCATCGAACAACAGGAGACCGGCACCCAGATCGACCAGCCGGTCGTCACGATGACGGCGCGAGCCACCGACAAGCTCAAGGAAGTCATCGCGAAGCAAGGCCGCGCCGATCTCGCGCTCCGCGTCTATGTCACGCCGGGCGGCTGCTCCGGCTTCTCCTACGGGATGACGTTCGCGGAAGGCCGCGAGCAGGACGACACGCTCGTCGAGACCGACGGCGTGCGCATCGTGGTCGACCCGATGAGCGCCATGTACCTCAAGGGCTCCGAGATCGACTTCGTCGACGCACTCATGGGCGGCGGCTTCGCCCTTCGCAACCCGAACGCCGTTTCGAGCTGCGGCTGCGGGCAGTCGTTCAAGACCGCCGAGCAGAGCGGCACCGCGAAGGCCTGCCACCACTAGCCACCGGTCCACATGACGCGAGAGAGGACGGCATCTGCCGTCCTCTTTTCTTTTCGCGCTAGGGTCTCTCTCGTGAAGCGAGCGCTGGTGGTGATCGACATGATCGAGGACTTCGCGCATGAGGGCGGCGCGCTCTACTGCGGTCCGTCGATGGCCCGGATCATCCCGGTGATCCAGGGTGAGCTTGCGCGAGCCCGAGCGGACGGCGAAGCGGTCATCTATCTCACCGACAACCACGTGCCCGACGACGCCGAGTTCCAGATGTTCCCGCCGCACGCCATCGCGGGCACGCCGGGCGCCGAGATCATCCCCGAGCTCGCCCCAGAGGACAACGACGATGTGATCCCAAAGCGCCGCTTCTCCGGATTCTTCGGCACGGACCTCGACATCACGCTGCGCGAGCGCGGGGTGGACACGCTGCGGCTGGTGGGCGACTGCACGAACATCTGCGTCCTCTACACCGCCGCGGATGCGCGCAACCTCGGCTACGCGGTCGAAGTGGTCCGCGACGGCGTCACCTCGTTCGATGAGGAGGCGCACCTTGACGCGCTGCGCGAGCTCGAGAAGACGCTCGGCGCTAAGGTGGTCTCGACGTAATGGAACTCCGGCGCCCAGTCGGCGTTTGAACGGTATGCGCTCTGCGCTCCTGTGCGTCGTGCTGCTGCTCGGCTCGTCGTGCGGCGCACTCAGCGCCGGCGCGCCCAAAGCCAGTGGCTCTCCCCTGACGCCAAGCGGCAGCGGAACTCCGCCGAATTGCGCGGCGATCATCGATTACGCCGACTTCGTCCGGCACGACGGGATCTTCTACAGCGCTGCGTACTCGAGCCTCGGGCGTTCCATCACCACTGGCGACCTCGGTCCCGAGCGGTTCCGGATCAAGAACACGATCTCCATGACGAACTGCGACCCGCACCACCAACCCGTCGACGGGGACGCCGCCTACGTGCCGACCGGTGAGCCCGTCTTCGCCGTCAAGGGCTACGCGCCGACGTTCCGCGTCGCGGCGCGGCATGACAACATGCTCGTCCTGTACGAAGCCGACTCGAATCCAGCGGCGCGCCGAGGCGCGGACCTTCTGGACATCGAGGGGAGGGTGAAGAGCATCGCGCTGCTTGATCAAAAGACGGGCCGCATCGCGGTGTCGCGCCTCACCGACAAGTCGCGTGTCGAGAGCCTCGTCCGTGCTATTGCGGGCGCGAGCATCGATCCGAGCTACCCGCCGCAGACTTCCGGGCCGGTCGACTACGTGCAGCTAGCGTTCGAGCTCGACGACGGCACCACGACGGTCCGTGCCTACGACCGGACCCGCGGCGTCGTCTGGCGGGGCATCCAGGTCGGGACAGCGTTCAGCTCCGCCGTGGACCAGCTCGTGCGCACCGCGCCCACGCCGAGCCCGGTCCCCGCCACCATGAATCTCGCCCGGCGCTACGACCTCGGACGCGCAACGGGCGTGTCGCTCAAGGATCTCGCCGCGCAGGGGACGTTCCGGCCGGTTCCGGCCCTCTCGGCGTTCCTTGCGATCCTCGATGCGGAGCTTCCGGCGCGCCGAGCCACGCGTCCATCGGGCGGCTACGTCGTCGTGATCTTCTCGTTCGCTGACACGTTCGTGTCGTTCGCATACCAGGAGAGCTCAGAGACACTCACGGTCGTGCTGCCCGACGACGAGCTCGCGGTGCAGGTGCCCGCCACGTTCCGCGCGCTCATTCGCTGAGCGCATCCGGTCAGGCGCACGACCTCGCCCTCGATACTCACCGCCCTCGCGCCGGCTCGAACTCCTCGTCCTCGACCAAGCCCACTTCTTCGGCGGTGAGCGCGTGCACCGGTGGGGAGAAGAAGCGCTGGGCTATGACAGTGGGGACGATTGCCGAGAGGATCACCGTCGTCACCAAGACGGAGAACTGCGCACGGTCGATGATGCCGGCGTTGAGGCCGTAGAGCGATGAGATCGTGCCGAACGTGAGTCCGGTGCTCATGAGTAGTGTCGTGAATGTCGCATGGGGCCGCAGGTAGCGAAGCGCGACGGGCATGACGCCCGCGAACTTGAGCGCGATCTTGACGAACAGGAAGCCGACCAGCAGCGGTAACGCGCCGGCCAGAGCGTCGAGACTCACGGTGAGGCCACCCTTGAAGAAGAAGAACGGTGTGAGCAGTGAGAAGGCAACGATGCGGAAGCGCTTCAGCTGCTCGGGATGGCGCCGGAACACGCCGCTCACGGCGAATCCCAACACGAACGCCGGCAGGACGGCATGGCTTTTCGCGAGGTCGGCCGTCCACATCAGCAAGAAGAGAACGAAGAGAACGCCTTTGATCTCGGGCTCGATCACGCGATCGCCGTACCGGTCGAAGAACCACCGCTGGAGCAGCGTCATCACGACTATGACGGCCACGGAAACGGCGACAAAGAGCGCGAGGTAGGGCGTTGGCTGGATGAAGAGGAGTGAGAGCGCGATCGCCGTGCCCAGGTCGGTGATGAACGTCGCGGCCATGATGACCTTGCCGATCTCGGTCTTGGTGAGACCGGTCTCCACCAGGACCGCGTAGACGACCGCCAGCGAGGTCGTCGAGAGGGCGACGCCGGCGATCTCGGCCTGGCGGAGGTCCCAGCCGGCGACGTAGTACGCGAACAGCCCGGCGCCGATGAATGGCAAGAGGAACGACAACACGCCGATGAGAAGTGACTCCTTTGCGCGCTCACGCAGCAGTCTCGGATCCACCTCCGCGCCGGCAAGGAACGTCAGCACGATGCTCGCGACCGCTGCGATGAAGTCGATCCAAGGCGTGCTGGCCACGCCCAGGAAGTTCCCAGCGGCGACGCCGAGAGCGATCTCGATGATCGCGACGGACACGCCCAGTTCGACGCTCACCATCGACGCGATGAGGATGAGCAGGCCGAGGATCGTGGCGATGAGCAGGTTGTCCATGCATGCTCCTACCGTTCTTCAATCTCGGTAGAAGCCATCAGCGTCGCCGTGGTGGCGCCGCGGTTCTAGGCGGGCCTCATCGCCTCCACCGATCCTAGAGCTTCCTCCGCCTCGAGCGTCTCGATGATCAATCGCCGTAGGCGGACGTCGTCATCCCGCGAGATGGTGCGGATCATCGCGTAGACCAGAACGAAGATGCCGACCCAACCGATAAGCCACATCTGATGGAAACCCGGCGGGGCTCCGGTCTGGTCGGTGATGACAGGCGGAATTCCGACGATCGCCGCGATGGCCAGCCACAGAACGACCCAAACGCGGTCGCCGACTGATTGACCGAGACGCAGGCGGACCACCGTCGCGCCGCCACGCGGTTCGAACCGCCCGGATGCTTCGGTGAGCAGCCCGGGTCTCGTCAGCGCATGACGCCACCGGAGCGCAAAGCGGCTCGGGCTGACGCTGCCCTGGACCGGACGCTCTTGCTGCGAGCTGAACCACTGGCGGGGTGACAACCAGTGAACGCGGACCGCGTCCAGCCGGGCAGCGCACTCCTCCGGCGAGAGACGCGTCAGGAGCTCCGACGTCGTCTGCCAGAACGGATTGAGGTAGCGCGCGGGGGCCGATGGTCGACCGCGGTACTCAGCGATCGCGATCGATGCGTCGGGCGCTCGGACGTGCCCGTAGGCCCACCATCCGATGAGAGGGACAACAGCGGTGGCCACCGCCCACATCCAGGGCTTGGCGACGCCAGCGCGCCGGGCATCGCGAAGCACGACAAGACCCGTGAGCACGATCCCCGCATACGCGGCGACGCTGGACGCGTCGAGGGGCGAGCGAAGCGTGGGGACGAAGAACGAGACGAGGAGCGTCAGAAAGCCAGGTCCGAACCACCACGCGAACAGCCGCGCGAGGATCTCGTCGGCCGTCAGGCCATCGAAATCGACGAGGCTGCGCAGGAACACCTAGGCCTGCGTCGGCTCCAGCTGCAGCGCTGTCGTGAACGAAGCGTTCTTGACGAAGATGCTCACGACCGTCGTCACCTCGAAGAGCTGCTCGTTGGTCAGCCCGAGACTGCGCAGCACCTCGGCGCGGTAGAGCATCGACAGCTTTCCGTCGTTCACGACGCTCGTCGCGTATGCGACGAGCTCCTTGTTCAGCCGCGAGACCTCCCCCTCGTGGACGGTGGCGATCTCGCGATCGAGCACGATCTTCGTGTACCGCGGATCGTTCGCCATGTACAGGAAG
>DASYUC010000024.1:0-25236 GCA_036001645.1 Candidatus Limnocylindria bacterium | reverse complement strand
TGGGCGGCGATCGCCTGGCGGCGCGCGTTCCACTCGTCGAGACGGCGCAGCTTGATGCGCAGGATCGCGGCCTGGATCTCGTCGAGCCGCGCGTTGTATCCGACGATCGGGTGGTAGTAGCGGGTCGACTGCCCGTGCTCGCGCAGCGCGCGAAGATCGTCGGCGAGCTTCTCGTCGTTCGTCGTGATGCTGCCTGCCTCGCCGTATGCGCCGAGGTTCTTGCTGCAGTAGAAGGAGAAGCAGTTCACGCGGCCGCCGGCGCCGGCCTTCTTGCCGTCGTCGAGAAACGCGCCGTGTGCTTGCGCGGCGTCCTCGATGATCGTGATGCCGCGGTCTTGCGTGAGCTGCCGCAGCGGCTTCAGGTCGACGGTGCGTCCGTACAGGTGCACCGGGACGATCGCCTTCGTCCGTGGCGTGATGCGCGACGCGACGGAGCCGATGTCCATGAGCATCGACCGCTCGTCGACGTCGACGAGGATCGGGCGCGCGTTCGCGTACACGATCGCCTCGACCGTCGCGAAGAACGTGTGCGAGACCGTGATGACCTCGTCGCCTGAGGACACGCCGCAGGCGCGGATCGCGAGCTGTAGGGCGTCGGTGCCGGAGCCGACCCCGATCGCGTGTGCAGTGCCGCAGTACGCCGCCCATTCCTTGTCGAAGGCGCGGACGTTCGGTCCGATCGTGAGCTGCATGCTCTCCAGCACCTCGTCGATCGCCTGACGGACCTCATCGCGGATCGTCGCGTACTGGGCCTTCAGGTCGACGAGCGGGATCTCCTGTGTGACAACGGTCATGTGTTGGCTCCCTTTTTCGCGAGTGCGGCCTCGATATGCGGGGCATGCTGGCGGAGGTGGTTCACCGCGGGCTGCCAGATGTAGCGCCGGATCCGGTCGGTCTCCGCATCGTCGGTGATAAGAAGGTCTGCAGGCAACTGCGCAAGTGCGGCACGGAGATCATCTCGTGCTGAACGAAGCTCGACTAGCTGTTCGGCCTCCGGGCGCTCGCGCCATTTCGCGAAGTTCTCCGCGTTCAGCGTGTCGAAGTGCGTGTCTACCCCGAGGAAAGCGCGCAGCGTCGTGTTCTGGTCCGGGGCCGCTCCGATCTCCGCCGCGCGGCGAGCGGCGCGCGCTGCGAGGCGCCACCAGAAGGCGAAATGCGGCATCAGATCGCGGAGGCGCCAGCCCTCGCCCTCACCGACGAACACCGGACGCTCCAGCTCTTCTTCACCAAGAGTCGCGAAGCGCGCGTCCAGGTCGCGCCAGCCGCTTTCCATCAGCGCCATCGCATTGTCCTTCACCGCACCCGTCACTTCCGGACGCCATCTTCCAGCCACGCGTAGGCGTGTGGATAGATGCCGACGAAACACGCGAGTTCGGTGATGTCGCCCTTCACCTGCACCGCGGGGTTGCCCGCCCAGACCGTGCGCGCGCCGATGCGACGCTCGCGGACGACGCTGCCCGCGCCGATGAGGGCGTCTTCACCGATCTCGACGCCGGGCAGGATCGTGCTGTTCGCGCCAAGACGTGCGCGGCGGCGGACGGTCGCGCCCTTCACACACTGAAGGTACGCCGGGCACTGCGGATGCGGATCGTCGGTGAATACGACGTGCGGGCCGACGAACACCTCGTCCTCGATCGTGACGAGCTCGAGGAAACAGCCGGTGTGGATGCGCACGCGCGAGCCGACGCGGTTGCCGAACTCGAGCGAGGCGTGCGTGCCGACGGAGACGTCGTCCCCCAGGACGTTGTCCTCGCGGATCGAGGCGCCCTGACCCGTTTGGAGGCGCGCGCCGATCGTCGTCCCGGCGTAGATCGTCGTGAAGGGGCGGATGACCGAGTCCGGTCCGATGACGAGCGGCAGCTCGCCCTCCTTCTTTCCGCGCGGCGCGCGTCCGAGAACGACGTACTCACCCACCACGGTGCCCGATCCAAGCTCCACGTTGGGTGCGATCACGGCCGTCGGATGGACGATCGCGCCGAGCGAGGTCACGCCCGCGCCGGCTCCGGCGTCGCGGCCTCCTGGCGGTAGGCCACGCGTGCGCCGCCCGCGCGCAGCGAACGCATCCCCGCGTCCAGCACGCGCACGACGCGCAGCCCGGCCTCGCCGTCGCTGCGCGCACGCGCTCCGGTGTTGATGCACTCGATGAAGTGCCGCATCTCCATCTGCAGCGCCTCGGTGCCCGCGATGCGGGGGCTGCGGATGTCACCCGAGCGGTAGCTGCGCCGCAGCTCTTCGCTCGAGAGCTCGGTCACGCCGTGGTCGTAGATCTTCACTTTCTCGATCGACTGCACGTCGTCATATACCGCCATCCGCTGCGAGCCGATCACGACCATCGAGCGCAGCTTGCTGGGCGCGAGCCACGAGAGGTGGGCGTGCGCGACCGCGCCGGACGGGAAGCCCATGGTGAGGAACACGACGTCCTCGATATCGGGCTGCGTGTAGCACGCGCCCACGGACTGCACCCACTCGGGCTCTTCGTCGAGCCAGTACAGCGTGATCGAGACGTCGTGCGGGCCGAGGTCCCACAGCACGTTGATGTCGAACTGGTGCAGCCCAAGGTTCACGCGCTGGCTGTCGACGTAGTAGATCTTCCCGAGGTCGCCGCGCACGATCCGCTCGCGGACGTTCACGACCGCGGGGTTGTAGACGAAGGTATGACCGACCATCAGCGTCTTCTGCGCTCGCTCGCCGGCACGGATGATCGCCTCGGCGTCCTCGATGCTCCCGGCGATCGGCTTCTCCACGAAGACGTGCTTGCCCGCGGCGAAGGCCTCTTCCGCGAGGCGGCGGTGCGTCCCGACGGGCGTGGCGATGCACACCGCGTCGATCGACGGATCGGCGAACAGCTCGCGATGGTCCTGCGTGGTGCGCACCGCGGGAAAGCGCTTGTGGATCGTCTCGAGCCGCTGATCGGACAGATCGGCGACGGCGACCGGATCGGCACCCGGCGCTTCGTTGAGGTTGCGGACGAGGTTCGGGCCCCAATACCCCGCGCCGATGACCGCGACGCGCA
Source organism: Candidatus Limnocylindria bacterium (assembly GCA_036001645.1). Taxonomy (GTDB): domain Bacteria; phylum Chloroflexota; class Limnocylindria; order P2-11E; family P2-11E; genus CF-39. Next base: position 22,223 of record DASYUC010000024.1, on the reverse strand, counting down.
GGGACTTCATTCGGTGCGAATTCTAGACGCGAGAAGTGCGACCCCGCAGGCCGCGATCGCGCCGACGTACACGTAGTACGGCTGCGTCGTCCAGCGCGCGAGCAGCAGCGGCACCATGACGAGTCCCGCGCCCGCGAGCGCGGCGGCGCCGAGCGTTGAGACGCGCCACCGCATCACTAGGGCGACTAAACCGAGCGTGCCAGCGAGCGAAAGTGCGGTGAACATCGGTACGAGCACCGTCGCATCGCCGTATTGCGAAAGTGTGTTCAAGATGTTGGCTCCCCAGATCTCGTCGTGGAACGTGAGCGCGGCGATCTGCTTCTCGACGAACGCGCCCGGATCCTGGACGAAGAACGGCGTGACGAAGGCCACGACGACGCCCGTGACGATGAGCGCGTAGCGACGCCAGTCGGCGCCGCGTACCGCGACGTAGCGCACGATAGGCGGCAGCACGAGCAGCGCGAACTGCTTGAAGGCGATCGCCCAGCCGAAGAAGAACGCCGAGAGCACGAACGCGCCGCGCGACCAGCGGCTCTCGCGCTCGGCGAACACGAGCGCGACGAGCGCGAGCACGACCAGGAGGGAGCCCGAGACGTCGTTCTGTCCGTCGATCGCGCGGTACCCGGCGACGCCCCAGGCCGCGTAGAGCATCGCGGGCAGCGCGACGTTCGCCATGCCCAGGCGGAAGCCCGCGACGGCGATGGCCGCGACGATGCCGATGCCCGCCCAGGTGTCCACACGCGTGATGTCACCGAAGAGCACGTAGGGGGCCGCGTACCACGCCAGCTCGCCCGGCGGATACACGAACGGCGAACCAACGGGGATCGTGCTCTGCAGGACGTGCGTGTACGGATTGCCGCCGGCGAACACGACGTCGAGCGACTCCGCGGTCGCGCGCAGGACATCGCTGCCGTCGGGGAGCACTTCGCGATGCAGGCGCTCGGATGCCGCGACGAGCACGGCGTAGTACGCGGTGCAACCCGCGACGAGCGGTGCGTCGACCAGCGCGGCCCACACCAGCCCGAGACCCGTCAGGAGCAGGACGACGCGGTCGAGCTGCGGCGCCGCGACATCGATCCCCTCGATGCACCAGAAGAGCCCGAGGACGAGGGCCGCGAGGACCGCGGGCTTACCGCGGATTATTGGCCCGTGGCGGCCCGGAGCCTCGCGAGATCGTCCTCGAGGAGCCCGATGAGCCGGCCGTATTCGGCGAAGTCACCCCTCCGCAGGGCGTCCTGCGCCGCGTTGTAGTGCTCGGTCGCCGACCTCACGAGATCCGCGATCGCGCTCGGCGTCGTGCCGGGTGGCGGTGTCGTGCCCGGTGGCGGCTGCGTCGGCGTGGTACCCGCGCCGAAGAGCGCGTCGAGTGCTTTCTCGAACGACTCGGCCATGACGATTCGAGCCTGCGTCGCGAGCACGACGCGTTGCAGCTCCGGGATCCGTCCCTGCGTCGCCTGCACGAAGATCGGCTTCACGTAGAGGAACGAGTCGCCGACCGGCAGCACGAGCAGATTGCCGCGGAAGCAGGTCGCGTTCGACCCGCCGCAGATGAGCGTGAGCTGCTGCTGGATCGTCGCGTCCTGGTTGATGCGGCCTTCGACCTGAAGCGGACCGAAGATCTGGCGGTCCTGCGGGAACCGCAGCACGCGGAGCTTTCCGTAGTCCGGCGGGTCGGCACGCCCGGCGATCCAGGCGACCATGTTGTCGCGCTGCGTGCCACCCGGCGTCATCGGCACGAAGAGGATGAACTCCCTTCGGTCTGAGCCCGGCAGACGCGTGGTCACGTAGTACGGCTCGACCGGAGCCTTTGCGTCTCCCTGCAGCTCGTCCGCGATGCGCCATGCGTCACCGCGGTTGTAGAAGTTGTCCGGGTCGGTCATGTGATAGATCGCGAAGATCTGCGCCTGGATCGAGAAGAGGCCCTCCGGGTAGCGGATGTGGTCCTTGATGCTCTGCGGCATGTCAGCGATGGACTTGAAGAGCTTGGGGTAGATCGCGCGCAGGTTGCGGACGACGGGATCTCCTTCGTCCACGACGTAGTACGAGATCGAGCCGTCGTACGCGTTGGTGACCACCTTCACGCTATTGCGGATGTAATTCAGGTCGCCGCCGGCGATGCGCGTGCGACTCCCGGGCAATGCCTCGAAGCGTTCGCTGTACGGGTAGTGGTCGCCCGTCGTGTAGGCGTCGTTGATCCACCACAGCTGCCCGTCAGCGATGACGAGGTACGGGTCGGGGTCGTACTCGAGGAACGGCGCGATCAGCCGCTCGCGCTCGGCGATGTTGCGGTGGAAGAGCACGCGGCTGTCGCCGCGGATCTGGTTGCTGAAGAAGAGGTTCGAGTCGCTGAACCGGATCGAGAAGAGGATGCGATCCCACAGCCCGCCGACGCCGACGGCGCCACCGCCTGTGTACCGCGTCGTGGCGTTGCGGTCCTCGGACTGCGCATAGTCGAACTCGGCCTGCTCGGTGTCGACGATCACGTAGTCGTTGGTCAGCTCTCCGTAGTAGATCCGCGGCTGGTCGATCTTCGGCTCGCCCTGCGGCGGGATGTCCTTCACCAGCAGGCTCGGTCGGCCCTCGGCGCCGACGCCGCCGACCGGCGTCACGACGGCTCCGAACCCATGCGTGAAGACCAGATGCTGATTGACCCAGGTCCGCTGCAGCAAGAGGGACGTATTCAGCTCGCGCGCCGACAGCATCACCGGGACCTCGCGCCCACCGATCCCGTAGCGGTCGACATCTACGTCGGTGAAGTCGTAGTACTGCCGCAGCGCCTGGAGCTGATCGAACACCGACAACAGCGGCCGGTAGTCCCAGAGGCGGACCGACAGAGTGTCCGACAGCTCGCGGCGCGCCTCGGCCTGGCTCGGCGTCTCGGCCACGTTGAACGCCGACTCCTCGACGTTGGCAAGTCCATACGCCGCGCGGGTCGCCGCGATGTTGCGCTCGAGGTAGGGGCGCTCCTTGTTGAGCTGGTCCGGAGCGACGATGAAATTCTGCACGAGCGCCGGATAGATCCCGCCGACGAGGATCGCCGCCGCGAACCACAGGACGATCGCGCCGCCAAGCACCCACAGCGTGCGCGCGAACGCGTTGGCGAAGCAGGCGAGCGCGGCGATGCCGACGAGCACGGAGAGCACGGTCAGCGCGGGAAGCCGCGCGTTCACGCTGGCATAGCCCGCACCGGTCAGCACGTTCTCCACCCGGAAGAGCAGGTCGTACTGGTCGAGGACGTAGCCGAACGCGATGAGCAGCAGGAAGATGCCGCCGAGCACGGACAGGTGCGCGCGCGCCGGACGCGCGAGCGCGAGTGCGGTGCGGCCCGCCACGCCGAGGTCGCCGCGCGTGATCGTGCTCGTTGCGACGCCGATGATCCCGCGCACGGCGTAGAGGACCACCACGCCGAAGGCGATCACGATGACGGCGGCGATCGCCCAGCCGCGCACGAACTCGAGGACCGGGAGTGTGAAGAAATAGAAACCGACGTCGCGTCCGAAGAGCGGATCGGTCACGCCGAACGGCACCGCGTTCAGCCACCGAAGCAGCTGATCCCACTGATCGCCGCCGGCGATCCCGAAGAAGAACGCGGGGACCGCGATGACCCAGAGGAGGCGCAACGTTTGCGCGAGCGCGGAGGACCGCGGCCGCTCAGCATCGACGACGACGCGCGGGACCTGTGGACGGAGCGCGAGATAGAGGTTCGGCACGGCGACGACGAAGAAGATCAGGAAGAACGCGATGAACGCCCAGAAGCCCGCCGTGTAGCGGCGCAGGTAGACGTCCTCGAGGCCGAGGCTGCGGAACCAGAGCAGATCGGTGAGGAACTCGTTCAGCGGCAGGAGCAGCAGCGGCACGAGGAAGAGGAGAAAGATGACGACCGAGATGACGATGCCGCGCGTCGAAGGCGGTCGCGGCCCGCGTCCGCGCCGTTGCCGCAGCGCCGAGAGATCGAGATTGGACCAGTCGATGTTTCCCCAGTCGCGCTCGCCGTTCCCCCGCTTGTCCCGCATGGCCTCAGCATATGGGGAGATGCCCCGAATGCTGGTGGTCGTCGCGCTCATCACGCTCGCCCTATCGGGCTGCTCGCAAAGTCAGCCCGCGCCGACCGCGGCTCCCACCGCGTGCGCCGCTCCGACGCGAGTCACCGGCCTGACGCCGTTCGACGAGGCCAACCGCGCGCAATTCGCGAAGGATCTCGCCGCGAGCGGACCGGCCGTCTGCGATGCCGCGACGGCGGCGTACATCAAGCGACTCGAGGACAAGAAGGAGGAGCAGCTCTTCGCGAACGCGAGCTCCTTCGCGATGATCGGGCGCGTCACCGATGCTGCGAGCGGTGCGCCGGTGGAACAGGTCTGCATCACGCCCGGGAAGCCCGGATCGATCTGCTGGAGCCGCACCGACAAAGATGGCTGGTACCTCCTCGATCTCGGTTCGGTCTTCGCCAAGGAGGGCTTCTTCGAGATCTTCTTCGTGAAGTCGGGATACCCCGAGCAGCACTCGATCTCTCGCATGCTCAGCGGCCGCGCGCGGATCGACCACCAGATGACGAAGTGACGCGCTACCTGACCGTGACGTACTCGACCGTGCAGTACCCCTTCGCGGCATGCGCGAGCCCACGATCACAGGTGACCAGCGTGGCTCCGCTCAAGCGCGCAACGATCGCGTAGAACGAGTCATAGGCGGCGAAGCGATCGCGCAAGGCGAATGCCTCTGCCACGAGCGGGACGATCGCGACGCGTTGCAGTCGGAGCGTCCGGAGTCTGAACAGCGCCGCGAGCCCGTCACCCGGGACGATCTCTCGCCGCCGAGTCAGACCTCGGATCGCCGCAAAGACCTCGGCGTCGAAGTGCACGGGCACGCGCGGCAGCTCGTTCCTCAGGACCGCGGCGACAGATGTGGCAGCCCGGGATCGCGCGACGAGCAACTCGACCGCAGCGGACGCTTCGAGAACGATCAGGGACGCCTACGCACGGTCGATCGCATCGCGGATCCTGCGGACGGCGGCTGTCCCCATGCCCGGCTTGTAGCCCTGTACGGGTGGGAGCGACGTTACTTCGTCGAGCCAGTCGTCGATCGAGTCTGGTGCATCAACGTTGTCCTCGAGGATCTGGATCACGTACTTACTCATCGACATGCCCTTGCGTGCCGCCTTGTGCCGGATGCGTCGCTGTAGCGCGGCGGGCACTCCGCGGATCTGAAGGTCGACCTTTTCTCTGGCGGGCATGAACTCAGTATGCATGCATTCGTGCATGCACTCAAGCGTTTCGGGCCCGCACCTCGGCAAAGAGATCGAGATACGTCTCGACGACGCGCGGCCAGGTGTAGGTCCGCTCGACGAACGCCTGACCCGCCGCGCCGAGACGCGACGCGAGCTGCGGGCGGGCGATGAGCATCTCGCTGATCTCCGCGAATTCGGCCGCGCTGCGGTACGCGAGGCCGGCGCCGGCGCGATAGGCCATCCCCCACACGACCGGCGAGCGCGCGTCGCAGATCACCGGTCGGCCACAGGCCCACGCCTCGAGCGCGATGATCGACAGAGACTCGAGCAGGCTCGGCTGCACCAGCGCCACGCAGCCGGCGAGCGCGTCGAACTTGTCCTCGTCGGACGTGCGCCCGAGAAGCCGGATGTCCGGGCGGTCGGGCACGGGCATCTCGCGATGACCCATGAGCACGAGCGTCGCGCGGGTGCCCTGCGCGTCCTGCCAGCGCGCGAAGGCGTCGAAGAGCTGCCCGCACTGCTTGCTCTCGACGATGCGACCGACGTAGAGGAGATACGGGCCCTCGATCGCGTAGCGTCGGCGGAATCCCTCCGCGGACCGCTCCGCCGGCACGTCGACGCCGACACCGACGATCTCGTTCGGCACGCGCTCGTTGCGGAACAGCCGGTGCACCATCGCGCGCTCTTCCGCGGTGCTGAACGCGATCGCGCGCGGCGCGCAGAACACGGGCTTGTAGATGGCCAGCCGGATCGCGGGCTCGTCGTGCGCGGTGGGTACGAGCACCGCGCGCTCCGGCGCGAGCGGGAGCCCGAGCACGGTGGGGTAATAGATGTAGGTGAAGAAGAGCACGTGGTCGACCTCGCGGCCGCGCCGATGGACGTGCTCGAGCAGGTCGGGCGCGACGGGTCCCTGCGCCTCGACGAACGAACGCTCGTCGGCGAGCGTGTGGGTCTGCGAGAACGCGCGCCGCTCGTGGACTCGGAAGTCACGCGAGCGCCCGCGCTCGACCGCGAAGCGGTGCACGGGTATGCCGTCGACCGCGGTGAGCCCGGCCGTGAACTCGTTCGCCCACGTCCAGTAGTCGCGCGCCGTGGTCGTCGCGACCTCGATGTCGAAGTACGGCCGCAGGCGCTGGACGACCGAGCGGGCGTGCGGCTCGGCGCCGCCGCCCGCGATGTCGCCGTAGCGCTGGACGACGACCATCAGGCTCGGACTTGTCATATCGCGGTGAGCGCGACGAGCTGCGCGAGGCGCGCATCGAACGAGTCCCAGGACGATTCGCGCTCCACCCACGCGCGCCCGGCGGCGCCGAGCGCGTCGCGCGCCACCGTCGCGCGGTCGAGCGCCTCGCCGAAGCCGGCCGCGTCGCCGTACGTCATGCCACCGCCCGACCGCGCCACCTGGCCCGCCGTCACGGGGTTGTCGGCGCGCACGAGCACCGGCGTCCCGACCTGCCAGGCCTCGAGCAGCACGATGCCGAGGCTCTCGAAGCGCGACGGCAGCACGAGGACGTCGGCGGCGGCGAGCGCCGCGTACTTCTCGGCGTCCGGGATGCGGCCGAGCGCGACGACGTCGCGACGATCGGGCACCTCCATGCGCAGCGTGCCCGCGAGCACGAGCGTCGCGGCGCCTGCGCCAGGGCGCGCGCGATACGCGGTCCATGCGGCGAGGAGCTCGCCGCAGCCCTTGCCTTCGCTCACCTGACCGAGATAGAGCACGAGCGGCCCCTCGAGCTGGTGGGCGGCGCGGAACGCGGCGACGTCGTACGCGCCCGGGGCGTCGAGTCCGAGGCCGAGCGTCTCGTGCGGGATGTGCTCGTTGCGGAAGGTCCGGTGCACGAGGTCGCGCTCCTCGGGCGTGAGGAAACCGAACGCGCGCGGCAGCTGGAACAGCGCGCGGTATGGCGCGAGGCGCAGCGCGGCTTCGTCGTGCGCGGTCGAGATGAGCGCTGCGCGTTCGGGCACGATCGGCAGGCCTCGCGCGGTCGGCTCGTAGATGTACGTGTAGAAGAGGACGGCGTCGTAATCGTCTCCCTGCCAGTGGAGGAAGTCGAGCAGCTCCGGGCAGTGCGGGCCCTGTCGGCGCAGCCACGCCTCTTCGTCGGCGAGCGCGTGCTCGCCGTCCAACACTTTCGACTCGAACGCTTTGAACTCCGGATCGCGGCCCAGGGCCACCGGGAAGCGATGGACGCGCAGGCCGTCGAGCTCGCTCGTGCCGGCCGGATAGTGCGGCGCCCAGGTCCAGTAATCGGCTGCGGTGGTGGTCGCGATCTCGACGCGGTGCGACCGCGCCAGGCGCGACGCGACCACACGCGCGTGGCCCTCCGACCCGCCAACGACCTCGTCGCCGAAACGCTGGACGACGATGAGGATGTCGCTCACAAGCGTCGCCTTTACGGGATCCGCGTCAGGTAACGGTCCGCGTTGCGCTCGGGTGCCAGCATCCGCTGCAGGTAGCGCACTCGGGCGCGCAGGCGCGCGTACGTCTCGGGCTTCTGGATCTCGCGCATGTGCTCCGCGAGCTCGCCGCTGTCGCGCGCCACGAGGCCGGCGCCGTGGTAGACCTCGAAGCCCCTCGCCTCGGAGAAGATGCACGGGAGCCCGGCCCAGATCGCCTGCGCCGCGACCGCGCTCTGGAAGACGTCTTCGTAATAGAGCACCACGGCATCGGCGGCCGCGACGTACTGGCCCATCGTCTCGTAGTCGGTGTTCACCACGACGTTCGTGAAGCCGCGCTCCTTGATGTACGCCATCACCTCGTCGAAGTACTCCGGCTCGTTGCCCGAGCGCGTGCCGGAGAGCACGACGACGCTGTCGCGCGGGGCGGCGCCGATCACCTGCGTGAAGCGCTTGCGCTTGAAGAAGAACCCCGGCGAGACGAAGATGAACTTGCCGGCCGGAAGGCCCAGCCGCTCGCGCAGCACGCGCTTCTCGGCGGCGTCCTTCGGCAGCGACGTGTCCTCGAGCGGAACGAGAACGAGCGGGAACCGCTCGCGCTTGCGCGGATCGTCCGTGAGCAGCGTGACCCAGCGATCGGAGCGCTCCGAATGCGTGATGTGATGAATGGGAAGCGCGCCCATGAACGCGAGCACTGCGCGATACCGCAGGAACCAGTTGGCGATCCGCAGCGTGACCCAGCCGGCGCGCACGAACTCGAGAAACCTCCCGTACCGCGGGCGGTAGTGGAGGGCGCTCGAGATCTTCCGGAAGTGGTGGAACTTCTCGGGCTCGATCTCGTGCATCGAGAGCACGACGGGGATCTTCCGGCGCCAGAATGACATGAGCGCGCGGACGAACGGGACGTCGGAGAAGATGCCGAGCTCGTGCTCGACGATGACGGCCTCGGTGTCGCCGGAAATGTGGCGGACCTTCGCGCCGAGATCGCGATCGTCGAGGTGTCGCACGCCCACGAAGGTCACGTCGTGTCCGCCGGTCCGAAGTCCGTCCGCGAGCGACAGCGCGTAGTGATGGATGCCGCAGCGCTGGTCGCTCGAGAGGACCACGACCTTGCGGGTACGGCGCTCGGGAAGACCCCAGCCGGCGAGCGCGAGCGCATCGCGCATGCGCTCCGCGACCCGGTCCGGCGTGAACTCCGCCAGGCGCGCGCGTCCTTTCGCGATGAGGCCCTTGCGCAGGTCGCGGTCGCCGACGACGCGCTCAAGGGCCTCCGCGACCGCGTCTGGCGTCTTGTCCGCGAGCAGGATGCCGGCGTCGCCGAGCGTGTCGGGGATCGCGCCCGCGGAGTTCGCGACGATCGGCAAGTCGCTGCGCATCGCCTCGAGCAGCGGCACGCAGAAGCCCTCGTGCTCCGAGAGCGTGAGGAGTGCCGTTGCGCCGCGGTAATAGGCGACGAGCGCCTCGATGGGCACGCTGCCGGTGAAGGTGACGGCGTCACGCATTCCGAGGCGGTCGACGTCGGCATGCAGGCGCTCCGTGTACTGCTCCGACATCGCCGTCGACCCGACGAGGTAGAGGCGCGCGCCACGGTCGCGCTCGCGGTAGCGCGCGAAGGCCGCGATGACGTCGTGGATGCCCTTGTGCGGCAGGAGCTGCCCGACGGTGACGATCGAGGTGCGCTCCTCGGACAGCGCGCGCATGACCGCGGCGTCCGGCTCCACGTCGAACGCGGCCCAGTCGACGATGATCGGCACGACGGCAGTCCTTGCGTACCCGAGCTCCTCGAGCTCGCGGCGGTTGAACTCGCTGTCGGCGATGCCGAGCTCGGCCCGCGCCGCGAGATCCTTCAACTGCCGCCGGCCGATCTCCGCGTACTTCTCGGCGGCCGCGTTGAAGCCGCTGAAGTACCGCGCCGGTGTGATGTTGTGGTAGACGACCGCCTTGCGGTGCGGCAGCTTCGCGATCTCGTCGATCGCGTCGTTCCCCATCGACATGTGCACGAGCAGCGGTCCGCCTGCGGCGCGCTCGGGCCGCAGGTCGCGCCACGACCGCGCGAACGCGCGCACCTCGGGCTTCGCCTCGTCGACGAAGATCTCGGACTGCACGCCGCGCGACCAGAACAGTCGCTGCAGCTCGAACGCGTCGTTGCCGATGGCATCGCCGTACGCGAGCGTCGGGACGATTTGGTCGGCGATGCGGAGGCGCTCGCTCACCCACCGATTGTGGCCGGTTTCAGCCAGGGGACTCTTAGCTGACCACTCGCAACGTAGCCTGGCCGCGGCGGGCCTTGTGGATCTTGATCGTTGCGCCTAATCCGACCGCGCCGAGTGCACGACTGAAAGTCGCAAATGTCGGGTTGGGCGTACGGGCATTGGTGAGACGCGACAGCACCGGCGCTGGGGTGCGCATACGCGCCGCCATCGCTGCCTGTGTCAACCCGGCCTTGGTGCGCTTGCGCTCGACCGCAGCAAGCGCCTGGGCGGCGGCAAGCTTCGCCTGCACGTCGGCCTCGAACGCCTGGCGCTCCCCTGGCGTCGGAAACTCCTTCGCCAGCAACTCCTCGAATGCATCGCCAGGTTGGATCTTCTTGCGCGTAGCCCTCTTCATGTTTGGAAGCATAGCATATAAGATAAGTCGGTCAATGCTACCGCACCCGCCGTCTGTCGGTCGCAAGGTATTCCTCGCGCATCTCACCAATCCGCCGGTATGTCGCCTTGGGGAGGACGGCGTTGATCGGCTTGGTCGCCCCGTCCAGCAGACAAAACACAGGGTTCGCAAGGCCGTGGTCCAAAGCCTTGCGATCTACAATGCAGAAAAGCCGATACAGGATCTTGTCGTGCTGCTCACGGATCTCGAAGCAGCCGGCAGCATCGTCGCGCATGGGCTGCCACTGCAGCCCGGGCGGGAATGCGTACGGCCCGGGTGCCCACCGCCGGATCGCCTCAGCCCAACCTAGAAGCTGCTGGCGCCGCTCGCGTGGAAGACCGTTCAGCCAATCGAGCGCGGGTGTCCTTCCCAGTGGCGTGACATAAAAGACGACCTTCCATTCAAGCTGGGATTGGGGCTTCGGTTTCTTCTTCGCCATCCGTCAGATCAGGCCGCCAAAAGCCAAGTCACTTTCGGTCGTGCTCCGCGAGGCGACGAAGGACGGGTCGCTCACGTCGCGCCGCGTTGCGAATGACACGCCGCCGCAGCACGCGCTTGTAGTTGTCCTGCGCATCGAGGTGGTCCTTGAGGTCCTCATCGATCTCAGTCTTGTATTCGGCGTAGTAGCGCAGAGCTGCATGGACATCGTCCTCACTGATCCGGAAGTACCGTGCCGTCGCCGCGATATCCTGTTTCTCGCCCCGCCACGTACCGACGATGTCGATGACCTGCAATCCTGGGCGCGAGAAGAGAACGGCTCGTCTACCGTGCGGCGTTGTCTTGAACGCAATCGCCGGATGCTTGTCCATCCGTAGGCCCTCCTTGACGTATCGGTTCACCAACCTGGATGGACTCACGTCTGAACGCTCCGCGTGCTCGACAAGATCCTCCCGAGTGCGTTCATCCATCCGGAGCGAGAACGGTGTCGTCATGTAGGACAATGTAATACAAAGTCGTACCGCTGCCGACCCACCGGAAATCAGAGGTTTCGGGCTGCGTCGGGCCTCGCGCTACTCTGTCGCCGGGATTGGGTGGGTTGTCGCGCCCGGTAGTCATCGCCGGAGTGCTCTTCGTGCTGACGCTCGCAACGCGTGTGCCGTTTGCCTCGGCACAACTGTGGGCCTGGGACTCTGTTTTGTACGCGCGCGCACTCGAGGACGGTTTTCACGTGGACTACGTGACCGCGAGGCAGCGCCCGCATCCGCCCGGCTACATCTTCTACGTTGCCACCACCACCGTCGCGCGCCAGTTCGCCGCCGACAGCAACAGCGCGCTCGTGCTCGTCTCGATGGTCGCGACCGCGCTCGCCGCCAGCGCGCTTTTCCTGTTGGCTCGCCGCTTCGCATCGGACCGCTCGGCCGTCCTCGTCGCGCTGGGCTTCGCGTTCAATCCACTGGTCTGGCTCTACAGCGAGGTCGCGTACCCGTATGCGCTGCTCGCCCTCCTCTCGATCGCTCTTGCCGCATCCTTCGCTCACGCCCGCGGCCGCGGCACGACGGCCGCGCTGATCGCGAGCGCCGCCTTCGGGGCGATCACCGGGTTCCGCCAGGATCTGTTCCTGATCTTCCTGGCGGCGTGGGCCTGGACCGTGTGGCCGCTGGACTGGCGCGGTCGCGTAGCCGCCGCCGGGACGCTGTCGCTCGGCTGCCTCACGTGGCTCGTCCCGACGGCGGTGCTGTCCGACGGGGTCTTCGCGTACGTCGATGCCGTGATCCGGCAGACCGATTTCGTGCGCGCCACGCATTCGGTGCTCGCCCAGGGACTGCCCGCGCTTGGGACGAACCTTTCGACCACCCTCTCCGCGATCGCCTGGGGCCTTGGTCTGTTCTCGTTACCCGTCGTCGCATACACGCTAATCGGCGGATACCGCGCGATCCGCCGGCGTAGTCCGAGCCTGGGACGACCGGAGACGCTGCTGCTCGCGTGGATCATCCCGGCGCTCGCGCTGTACGTCGTGCTGCACATCGGCGAGCCGGGCTATGTCCTCTCGACGCTTCCGGCCCTGTATGTGTTCGCGGCCAGGGCCATCGACCGAGCGCCGAGCGTGCCGTGGGCCGCGCGCCGCACCGTGTTCGCCGCGAGCCTCGTCGCCCCCGCGTTGGTATTCACGACCAGCTCGGTGCCGTTCTCCGCGGCAGCGATCGCTCAGCATGACTGGGAGCTCGGCGCGCGGGTGAGCTACGTGCGCCAGCACTATCCCGCCAGCACGACACTGCTCCTGGCTCGCGAGGATCTGCTGCTCGTCCGGTATTACCTGCCCGAGTACCGCACCTGGTTCCACGACCGGGATCCGTATCGATCCACGCTTCGACGCAAGCGCGCGCCGAATGTCAGCGCGATCGTGGTACTGACCCCAGGGCTGCGGACGACCTCGGCGGAGGCGCTTCGCGTCACGTGCGCAAAAGGCGTGGAGCTCGTGTACCTCGCGATCGAGCCGGGTGCCGTGGTCGAGCTGCACAACGACGAGTACGCGATCACCGAGCTGCCAGCGCGACGCTAGAGCCCGAGCACCTCGCGCGTGCGCTGGGCCACTTTCTCGGTGTCAAAGTCGGCGACGCGGCGCCGCCCCGCGACCGCGAGCTTCGCGCGCAGCGCGGCGTCCTCGCTCACGAGCGCGGCGGCCTCGGCGGCCTGCGCGAGATCGCGCTCGTGCAGGAGCACGCCGGCGCCATCCACGGTCTCGCCGACGGCCGCGGCGTCGTACGCGACGACCGGAAGGTCGAAGCGCATCGCCTCGAGCAGCGGGACGCCGAAGCCCTCGTGCTCGGACAGCGAGACGAAGGCGTCCGCCGCGCGGTAGTACGCGACCAGCGCCGCGTGGCTCACGCTGCCGGTGAAGGTCACCGCGGTCTCGAGCCCGAGTGCGCGCTGGAGCTCGCGCAGGCGGGCGTAATACTCGCGGTGATCGGCGTACGAGCCAATGAGCAGCAGCTGCGCCTCGGGGTCGATGACCGCGCGGTAGTACGCGAACATCCGCAGCAGGTCATCGTGCCGCTTGTTGGGCGACACGCGGCCGACGAAGAGCAGCTTGCGCCGGAACACACTCCACCGTGCGAGCACCGCGGGGTCCGGCGGCGCGTCGTAGAGCTTCCAGTCGATGAGGATCGGCACCTGCGCGGTCTTCCGGAAGCCCATGTCGTCGAGGTCCTGGCGGTTGAACGCCGACACGCCGATCGCGAGCTCGATGGCCGGCGCGATCTGCTCGAGCTGCCGCAGGCCGAGGCGCGCGAACGCCGCGGCGTGGTCGTTGATGCCACTGAAGAACTCCGGCGGCGTGATGTTGTGATAGACGAGCACGCGGCGCGCCGGGATCTTCACCAGCTGGTCGAAGACCTCGTTGCCCATGGAGAAGTGGAGGATGACCGTGTCCTCCGGACGCACCGAGCGGAACATCCGGCGGTACGAGAAGACCTCGCTCTCCACACCCGGCTTCGCCTGCACCGCATACGCCTCCGACGCATAGCCCCAGGAGCGCAGGCGATCGCGCAGCGCGAAGACGTGATTGCTCATCGCGTCCCCGGGCGCGAGCGTCGGATGGACCTGGTGGACCGCGGTCATGCCGGGGCGCGTCCGACGACGGCGTAATCGCGGTCGCCGAACAGCGTTTCGTTCAGCAGCTTCACGTTCTCGCGCACCGTCGCGTCGCTCACCTTCTCCGACAGGCGCTTCTCGCTCGGCTCGAAGGTGCGCACGTCGACGTCGACGAATCCATGCACCTCGAGATAGAAGCGGAAGAGCTCCGGCGGGATCGGCCGCACGTGCGACGGGTCGAGCCAGAACGAATGCGCGCCCACGGTGAGAGTGGCGACGTTCGGCGTCACGAACACGATCGGCGCCCCGGGCGAGAGCACGCGGCGCGCCTCGCCGAGTATCGAGACGAGCTCGCCTGGCAGCACGTGCTCGGCGATGTGCCGCGCGTAGAGGCCGTCGACCGCGCGGTCCGGCAGCGAACGGAGGTGGCCGAGCGCGTCGGCCTCGACGCATTCGAGTCCGCGCTCCGCGCACTGCGCGACCATGCGCGGATCGAGGTCGACGCCGTACGCGCCAACGCCCTTGTCGCGCATCAGGCCCAGGAAGATGCCGCGGCCGCAGCCGAGGTCGACGACGCGCTTGCGACCGGCAAAGAGCTCGACGAACGCCTCGGACTGCCCGCGGATCACCGGCTCGTCGCCGCCGAAGCGCGCCTGGAAGTAGACCGAGTGGAGATTCGCGCCGACGAAGTCCTCGTGCCATTGCTCGAGCTTGCGCAGGCGCTTCTCGAGGCCCGGGGTCGGACGGTCGCGAAGGTCGAAGAGCGCGCGGGCCACGAGCTGGTTGATGCGCTCCTGGCGCTCCGTGATCGCGGCGAGCCACCAGCGCAGCAGCCCGATGAGCGTGCGGCGCGCGAGCGTGATGACCGACCCCACGTACCGCTTGCGGCTCTTCGGGTCGTACACGATGTCCTCGTCGAGGGCCTCGGGGAGCGCCTGGAACGGATCCTTCAGCTCCTCGCTGAAGATCGGCCGTCCGCCCGGCAGCGGCAGCGTGAGCGCGGCGTCGAGATCCGCCCCGTATTCACCGCTCTCGCGCTTCTTGCGCACACGGGCGCGGACTTCGGCCAGGATCGCGTCGAGATCTATTGGGGGCTGCGTCGTCATCGACGGCGCGCGATACGGAGTGTTCTCAATGTTTACGGTTCTTTCGATCCAGTTCTTCACCCAGCTTTCGCGCCACATATTGACGCGTCGCCTCAACGCCGATGTAGGGCTTCGACGCTGGGAACGTGCCTCTAAGGTCGCTCAGACCGCGCTTCTTCAGCGGGCCGGTCACCTTGCTCTTGGGTGTGGTGCGCGCTCTCCCCATCGGTGCGTCTCCTTACTTCTTGCCCACTCTTCCCTACCTGCGTGCGGCGGTCAACGCTGGCCCATCCGGGCTCGGGATGAGCGGAGGGTTGACAAGTCATCCCAATCTATGCAAGATATTTACGTGAAGCAAAATAACTCGCAAGAATTGGGATTGACCCGGACGCCCAAACTCGAGCAGGCAATGGCCTGGCTCATCGAGCATGGGCCGGTCCACGTCGATCCGTCCCTACCCGCTTGGATGCTGCACGACCTCGTAGAAGACCAACGCATCGCCAACCTCCGCCGCGGCGTTTACCTGGCGCCTACGAAGAGCGGAGAGATGTGGAGTCTGCCAGCGGTCGCCACCCACTTAGAGCCCTCGGGCTACGTGAGTTTCTACGGCGCGCTGGTTCTTCACGGTCTGACGGACCAGGACACGACGCTCTGGGGATACGTGCTCGGCGAGCGCAAAAGCAGCCTGCGTTACGGCCAGCAGCGGCTGGACTTCGTGCCCTGGCCTCACCACGCTCGCACCGCCGAGACCAAGGTCTTGCGTCGCGGCGACGCGGTGATCCGCCTAGCCACGCCGACGCAAGCTTTCACTGATGCGCTCGAAGCCCCCCGCTACGTCGCCAGCTGGCCGGAGTTGCTGCACGTCCTCCGGACGGGTATTGCCCTCCGCAAGCTCTCCCCCACGAAGCTGCGCGCACGAGCAATCGACGCGAAGTCGCCTGCGATCGCGCGCCGGCTTGGTCTGCTGCTCGAGCTCGAGACAGGAAAGTCCGATCCCGAGCTGCTTGCGCTCGCACAGCGATCCAACAACTGGACGCGCCTCGCTGGGCTCGGCTCTCGCGTCGCCGCGCGTGACCCGCGGTGGCGGATCGAGCTTCCCCGCTCGCGAGAGGATCTGATGGCCGCGGTGCGCGATTGAGCGCGAAGAAGAGAGCTACACGCACAGGTCCGACATTCCGCACGGAGCTCAAACGACGTGCAAACGACCTCGGCGTTCCGTCGGAAGACCTGGATCGGGCGCTGATCATCGGCCAGGTCGCGGGACTGCTGATCAAGGAGGGCGCCCTCAAGGGCAAACTCGCGCACAAGGGCGCCGCGATCCTGCGGCTGGTCGATCACAGCCAGAGGCTCTCCCGCGACCTCGACAGCGCGGACATTCGCGGCCAACGGGTCACGGCGCGTGCGATCGATCGCGCGCTCTCGACGGCGGAGGCGAAGAAGGTGGTTCTGAAAGTCACACCCAACCGCCCGGGCCAGAACAGCATTAGCTTCCTGGTCGAGTGCCGCCGTTTCGCGGGCGGGACGACGCTCCCAATCACCATCACCATCAACTGGAGTGAGCCGTTCATCCTGCCTGTCGTGATGGGAGATTACCTTCTGCCGAACGGTACGCCGATCAAGGTGCCCATCATGCAAGCGGTCGAGCGCGCGGCCGAGAAGGTGCGTGCGTTTCTTACCCGAGGTGAGGCAGCCGACGCATATGACCTGTGGTGGTACTGGAACCGCGTACTGACCACTATCGATCGCGAGAAGCTCCCGAGCCTCATCAGGCGAAAGCTCGTTTCGTCGGCGCGGCGAATCCCAGGTGCCGACGACCTGCACGTGCGCTTTGATGAGATGCGCGCGAGCGCGCACGATGAGTGGACGACAGGACAGGGTCTCGTCCTCAGCGGAAGGAAGCCTGATTGGAAGGACGTTGACGCCGCCTTGCTGAAATCCAAAGCCCGGACGCCCGGGAAGACGTAAGGGCATCGATGAGGCCGCCAATGCGACGCGCCGCGATCTTCGCGATCCTGTTCGTGGTCATCGCCGGCGCCTGCACCTCACCGTTCGCGGGGCCACAGGCTTCCGCGCGAGCGACGTGTGCGCCGGTGTCACTCCCGAGCGCTACACCTTCCGGGACCCCCGCCGCCAGCGGGGTCACCGTCAGCGTCAGCCTCACGATCAGCGGCATCGTGAGAAGCGCGGCATCGTGCGCCGCCGTCGAGTCGGTCAGCGTGCTCGCGTATGAGGCGCACCTCGGCGCGATAACCATCAGCCCGTTGGGCGGCGCGACGACCGACGCATCTGGGCTATTCGAGCTTCAGGTGCCACGCGGGACCTATCGAGTCCTCTTCATCCCGCCGGACGACTCCGCGCTCGCGTCGCGCTGGTGGACAAATCAACCCAGTTACGTGCGCGCGACCCCGATCAACGTCGATCACATCGGCATCGATGTCCTGCTTCCCCATGGGGTCTCGATCACCGGAACCGTCCTCAGCGACAGCGGCGCGCCTCAACCTGCTGGAGTGCGCGCCACACGGGCGTTGTCGGACGAGTACGACTTCGTGACGGCGGCGAGCACCGATCGAAGTGGTCACTACACCCTGATGGTGTTGCCGGGCGAGTACCGGCTCCAATTCAGCGCGCTCCCGCCATGGGCGGGGCAGTGGTGGGAGAAGCGGAACAGCTATGCGCAGAGCGACAACATCGCCGTCGCGCAGGACATAAAAGACGTGAGCATCATGCTGCACACCGGCAGCACCCTGAGCGGACGCTTGACGTCGCCGGATGCCTCACCGCTCAGAGGCGCGCTCGCGTTCGCAGCACGTCCCACGACAACGGGCTGGTGCTGCGAGTTCGTATCGAATATCAAGACCGACGCAGACGGCAGGTACAGCCTCGCGGTCCCGGACGGCACCTATCGCGTCGGTTTCCTCTTCACGCTGCCGAACGGGCACTTCGTCGCGTTCTGGTGGCCAGGCGCGGGGACGCTGGAAGAGGCGGGCAACGTGATCGTCAACGGGGCGCGGACCGACGTCGACCTCCAGCTGCCCGAGTAAGGTCGGTCATTCGAACTCCCAGCGGTGCGGGAGCCGCGCCATGCCGACCTCGCGCGACGAGCCGACGACCCGGAAGTTGACCGCCTTCTGGTGATAGGCGTAGTGGCGGTCCGATCGGTCCGTCGCGGCGACATCCACGTCGTACGCGCCGGGCAGGAGCGCGAGCGAGTCCATCGCGAAGCGCACGACGCCCTCCTCGCGTAGCGGCACGGCGACATCGTCGAGCATCGTGTTCGTGCCGTAGATCCCGGTGCCGTCGTCGCGGTAGACGTACACGCCGAACACCGCGTCGGATACGCCGGAGCGATTGCGGTAGCGGATCTCGAACGACGCGGGGTCGCCGATCTCGAGCAGCGTCTTCGGTGCGCCGTCGCGTCCGATCACCGTCGCGGAGACGATCTCGATCTCGCCGGACCCGCTGCGGCCACCGACCTCGCCGCGCAGCGCGCGCTCGCGGAGCTCGCGCTCGCCGACCTCGAGGTGGTACGCCGTCGCGACGTCCCGTACCGTGCCGCTCGCCGCGACGCGCCCCTGATCCAGCCAGATCGCGCGATCGCAGAGCCGGCCGATGAGACCGATGTCATGCGACACGAGGACGATCGTCTTCCCCGCTCCGCGGAACTCGGCGATCTTCGCGTAGCACTTGTGCTGGAAGTACTCGTCGCCGACCGCGAGCACCTCGTCGACGAGGAGCACGTCGGGGTCGACGTGCACGGCGACCGCAAAGCCGAGGCGCGCGGCCATGCCGCTGGAGTACGTCTTGATCGGCGCGTCGAAGAAGCGGCCGAGCTGCGCGAAGGCCTCGATCTTCGGCATCGCCGCCTCGGTCTCGCGCCGCGTGAGCCCGAGCAGCGAGCCGTTGAGGTAGGCGTTCTCGCGTCCGGTGAAGTCGGGGTGGAAGCCGGCGCCGAGCTCGAGGAGCGCGGAGACGCGGCCCGCGACCTCGATCGTGCCCGACGTGGGCTTGGCCGTGCCGGCGATGAGCTTGAGGAGCGTCGACTTGCCCGAGCCGTTCGCGCCGACGACGCCGAAGCACTGCCCCGGCTCGACGGTGAAGGTCACGTCCTGGAGAGCACGGACGACCTCAGCCGGCGCGATCTGACGGAGAACGAGCTCCTTGAGCGTCGGGGCGCGGCCGGTGCGGAGTCGGTAGCGCTTCTCGAGGTGTTCGGCCCGGATCGCCACCATGCGCGGCCATGCTAGGGAGTGCGCGTCGCTAGCGGGCGAAGCCCTCGTAGATCATCGCGCCGTCGCCGCCCTGGAAGTTCAGCTCGACGACGATGCCGGTCGCGGTGCCGCCGGTCGCGTCCACGACGACCGCGTACTGCGTCTCGTTCACCAGACCGAGGACGTCGCGCGGGTCGATGCGGACGGATTGCTTGGGCGTGATCGGAATGTCCTGCGACGCGGCGAGCGCGCCGTCGGCGAAGCGGTACCACGAGAGCTTGAGGCTCGTGGCGGTCACGCTCTGCAGCACCAGCGGCGTCGACCACCCGTCGGCGCCGCCGAGGCGACGCGTCACGTTCGGGAGGAACAGGCGCGCCGCAGGCTGCGTTCGCGCTGAATAGCCCGCCGCGGTGCTGTCGCCGATCACGTTGACGACGGCAGCGATGCTGCCACCCGTGCCGCCGCTCGCGACGAACGAGTACTCGGCGTTCGCGAGGCAGCCCGAGGACGCGGCCGCGCCGCAGAGCGGCTGCGTCGTGTCGCCGTTGATGAAGCGCGGATCGAACACCCAGGCCGCGCCGGCCGCGACCGACGGCCCGGTGAACGTCGTCGTCCCGCTCCCGCCGAGCGGCGTGAACGTGATCGAGGGCGTCACGGTCGCTGTGCCGGTGTTCTGCACGACGATGGTGGAAAGACCCTGTCCGACACCCGCGACGTTCTTCACCGCGTACGGTCCGTAGATCGTGTCGGCGCCGCCGACGATGCCGTTCGCGGAGTACATGACCGGCGCGCCGACGGTCGGCGCGTCGTTGTGCGTATTCACGATGACGCTGAGCGGCTGGCTCGCGGTGACCGTGACGGAGTACTGCGTCTGGTCGGTCAGGTCGATCTCCGAGTTCGGGTCGATGAACTGCGAGCGGCCGGGCTCGATCTGCCTGGTGATGCTCGCCGTCTTCGTGCCATCGAACGAGATGAAGGACGCGGTCGCGGTGGTACCCGAGGTGCCGACGTTCTGGATGATGATCGGCGTCACGAAGCCGAAGAAGCGCCGCACGATATTCGGCAGCGAGACCTTCGTCGCGCCCGAGCTGGCGCCGACGTACGAGCCGGACTCGGCGCGAGCGCCCGAGCCCTGGTGCTCGTTCACGACGGCAACGATGTCGGTGATGTAGCTCTTCACGACGACCGCGTACTGGGAGTCGTTCGACAGATCGACATCGTTGTTCGGCACGTCGGCGAACGACTGGCCCGGCTTCAGCGCGCAGATGTCGCGGCGCGCGACGAGCACGCCGCTGGAAAAGCTGTAGAAGTCGACCTGCAGCGAGGTGATGCTGAAGCGGTTCGTGTTCTGCACGATGAACGGCGTGTACCAGCCCGACGGGCCGCCCAGCGTCTTGGTGATGTTCGGCAGGTAGACCGTCGTGTTCGGCTGCTCCGGCCGCGCACATGTGGCGGTCCCGGGCGTGAGCTCCCAGCTGAGGCGCGTGTTGGCCATGATCTGGACGTTGTGCGCCTCGAACCGGTTGTAGCCCTCTTTGTTGTAGTAGATGACCCAGAACGTCGGCCCGGTGACGAAACCGTCGATCTTGTAGTAGCCGTCCGCGTCGGTCGCCGTGGTGCACAGGACGGGCGGGCCGAGGGTGACGCAGACGTTGGCCAGGGGCGCGCCGGTCACCTTAGACGTGATGAAACCGTCGAGGTAGGCGGTGGCGGCGGCCGCCGGACGCGCGCCACCGATCAGGGTGGCGACGACGAACGCGGCGACGAGCAGGAGCCTCAAGAAGCCACTCGGGCGGGCATGCATGGGGCTAAACGGGGGCAAGCGCGCCTAGTGACGGCGGAGGCTCCGCTCTGCGACCGTGGCGACCTGGGCGACGAGGAGGCCCAGGAGCAGGCCCCCCAGGACGTCGCTCGGCCAGTGCTCGCCCAGGTACACACGGGTGACCATCATGAGCGCAACGACGCAGACCGCAAGCCAGGCCGGGACGTGGACGACCGCGGCGAGGAAGGTGGTCCGGGCGAGGTGGCCGCTGGGGAACGAGCCGGCGAACGTCACGTGGGCGAACTGCGTGAATTCGACGCCGCGGGACAGCTCCTCCGGTGGGAGCGGTTGGGCGACGACCATCTTGAGCGTGACCTCGATCGCGGCCACCACCGCGAGCAGCAGCGGGATCCAGAAGTCGCGCTGTCCCCGGCGTAGCCGAGCGACGGCGAGCCCGAGCGCGATGCCGCCGGTCACCTCGGCTTTGCCCAGGATGCCGAACACCGAGGCGACGAGGTCCAGCAACGGCGCGCTGACCGACTGCGTGAGCTCGAGCACGGCACGGTCGAGCTCGCGCACGGCGCCGGCCGCGACGAGCGCGCAGAGCGCGACCAGGCAAGCCGCGATCGCCGCGATGCGGATCAGAGGTAGCTCTCGAAATCGTCCTTGGTGCGGCGGAAGTACGCGAACCCGACGGCGAAGAGAACGAGTGCGGCGATCGCGGAATAGCCGAAGGTCCACCAGTCCGGCGGCAGGCCGTCGAGCAGCGCACGCTGATAGCCGACGATGACGCCGGTCATGGGATTGAGCTCGAGCAGCAAGAGCTCGCGCGGCTTGTCGGCCAGGATCGAGATCGGGAACAGCACCGGCGTGAGGAAGTACCACGCGAGCAGCACGATGCCCAGGATGTGTTCGACATCCCGGAAGTGGACGTTGAACGCGGACAGCAGGTATGCGAGGCCGAGGTTCATGACGATCTGCACCGCGACCAGCAGCGGCAGCCACAGCACTCCCTCGGGATGCCGCGGCCCGAAGACAACGAGCACGATGAAGAGGACGACGAGGCTGAGCAGGAAGTTCGCGAGCGATGACAGCACGCTCGCGGCCGGCAGAAGCTGCAATGGAAGCCGCACCTTCTTGACGATCGTCGCGTTCGAGACGATCGCGGCGGCGCCGGACTGCAGCGAGTTCGCGAAGAACGTCCACGGCAGCAGACCGACGAAGAGGAACACCGCGTAGGACTGCTCCCCCGTCTCGGTGCGTGGCCGCGTGCCGAGGAGCACGCCGAAGAGGATCCAGAACACGACGAGCTGCAGCAGCGGGATGAGGAAGTTCCAACCGAACCCGAGGACCGATCCCTTGTACCGCGAGCG
>DASYUC010000023.1:0-4006 GCA_036001645.1 Candidatus Limnocylindria bacterium | reverse complement strand
ACCACGGCGCGGATGCTAGGCGTTGAGGGCAAGCGGCCTCGGCGTCAGAAGGCATCCAGTTCCGCCCGTAACGCCTGACCTGGATCGCGTCTCCTGGGCGAGCGTGCAGGGCTGCTCGACAGCACCGAAGGCCGCAAGGGGAGGGGTTGTCGTCCACCGCATTGACAGGACGCAATGCCCGGCCCCTCCCTTTTGACGCCGGCAGCCCAATACTGCGCCAGGATCGGCAAGCGAAAAGTGCGCCACTCGCCGCGTCGTTGATCGCGTCCGCCCTCGTGCCGAAGCTGGGGCGTTCGATCACGGTCTGGAGCGAGGAGGCAGGAGGTGCGGAGCGCGTTGGAGTGGGCACAGGTGACCCAGGACCGAGACCCGCCACACTCCGCGTTGGAGCGCGAATGTTCCGTAATGTCCTGCGCGATCGTGATGATCCCTCTCAGCTCCATCGAGTTGATCTTCGACCGCGGGACGACTCCGATCAGGGCGTCGTCGATCGGTCGACCGTCGTTCGTGTGCACCGTCTGCGCTAACGGCTTAGCGAGGCGTGCATCCGGCATCGAGAGAAGCGAGGACGAGCGGGATCATGATGTCGTACACGTGCCTGTCGTTCATCATCCCGATCAGCCCTTGGTCGTTCGTGTGGAGCATGTTGCAGGCGCCGGGGCTGGTGGGAGTCGTGTTGTTCGCGGCAATCGCGGTCGAGGCGACGCCGGCCATCGACAGCGCCGAGATCAGCGAGATCGTCGTGATCAGCTTCCTGGTCATTTCATCTCTCCTTCCGTTCGTCGTTGTTACGAGCTGCATGCCGGTGGTGCGGTTGACGGAATGACGTGTGTCGCGCTGCCGGGCGGGAGCAGGTAGACGACGTAGAAGTCGACGCCGTCCGCGCCCGCGATCGCGCGGTGGACGTGTCCGAAGCCGCGATCGATAAAGCCTCCGCCGGCTGCGTACGTCGTGTCGGTGCAGCGGTTGGCCTCGGCGTCCTCGTATGTAACCGAGCCCTTGACGATCGTCACGATCGCGGGTCCCGGGTGCGTGTGCCAACCGGTCTGGCCGTTCGGGCCCAAGCGCACGTGTTGGATGAACGCGTCCGTTCCGTCCGGCGTGACCGCTCTTGCGAGCGCCGAGACCGGAACGTCGCGAATCGAGTTGTGAGCGGCAAGAAACCCGGTTGGAACCGTCGCCGGGTCGACCTGCGTGACGTGACTCGCGAGCGCTCCGCCGGCGAATGCGAGAACCGCGAGCGCCGCGAGCGCCTGAATCCATTTCGGATGCATCGCTTTCACTCCCTTCCATCGCCACCGCAACCGGCGGCGGACGACACCGCCATCTGCACGAGCGGCTGCAGCGTGCGGACGCCCGCGCGTGTGCCGGCGACCGCGCGCACCGCCCTCTGCGCGTCGCGGGCGGCGAACGCCCAGCCCTCGAGCACGAGACCCGCAACGCTGGCGTCGCGGAACAGCGCGGCATGCGTGACGCCCAGCTCGGCAAGCTCTTTGAGCCCGGCCGAATCGAAAACCGGGTCGTCGTCCTGAACCGGGAAGAGCGCTACGACCATCGCCACCTTCCGCTCCTTTCGTTGCGGGTCAGTGGCTCGAGGCTAGGTCTGGCGCGGCCTCCGGATCATCGGTGAGCTCCCTCGATTTCGAGCTCCCCGACCCGCGCCGCCAGCTCGGCGCGGTTGCGCACGCCTGTCTTCTTCAGCACGTTCGAGACGTGGCGTTCGACGGTCTTCCGCGACAGGAAGAGCTGTTGAGCGATCTCCGGATTGCTGGCGCCGTCCGCGATCAGGCGTGCGATCTCGCGCTCGCGCTCGGTCAGCAGCGCGCGGCCGGCGGCGCCCCGCCGCCACGTTCGGACGCCGAGCGCACGCAACCGCTTCTCCGCAACCGCGACGATCGTCTGTGCACCGCTCGCCTCCGCGGCCTGCGCCACCCCGTCGAGAACCTCTTTCGCGCGCGAGCGATCGGCCGCTGCGGCCGCCGCGCCGAGATCGAGACGCGTCCACAGCGCGTCGAGCGCAAATCCGAGTTCTTCCGCCTCACAAGCGGCGGACTCCAGCAACTCGGTGGCAACAGGTTCGCCGAGGAGGGCCTCGATGCGTCGCTGCACGTACCGATCGCGTGGCTGGGGCTGCGCCTGCATCTGCATCCATTCTGCGAGCGAGCGCGCGGCCCCCTCCGCCTCACCGACGTGGACGAGCGCGTCTGCCGCAACAAGCCGAAGCTCGGTGGCGCATCTCGGACATCCCGCCACATCCGCGCATCTGCGCGCCACCGCGAGCTGAGCGACAACGTCCCGTGCAACATCTCGACCGCCTGCGAGCGCGAACCATTGCGCTGCAAGCTGATGGAGCTCGACCCGTCCATGCTCGCTCGCGCCGTCCGCATAGGCGAGCAGCCGGCCGACGCCACTGCGCCAATCGCCGTGGTAGAAATCCACCTCGCTGGCGAGACGCTCAATCCTGTGGCGGCCGCGCGCCTCGTCGCCAGCTCGTGCTGCGAGCGCAACCGTCGCGTCGACGACGTCTTCGGCATCCGTCACGTGGCCGCTCTGGAGCAGAAACGCGCCGAGCCAGTACCCGCCGTCGAGCGCGAGCCGCGGCAGAACCCGCTGAGCCGCGACGTGGCAGACGCGCTGCGCCCGCTCGACCGCCTCGTCCAAGCGCCCCATGCGACGCAGCGCACGCGCGCCCGCGAGCAACGAGGCGAGATGCGCCTCTTCGTCGAAACCAATCGCGACCTCGGCACGCTCCCCGGCGGCGCGCGTCATCGCTTCTGCGTCGTCCTCCTGATACGCAGCCTCGTACTCGACGCGCAGTGCCTCGAGCAGCGGCCCGCGCGCACGCTCGTCGGCGGCGAAGAGGTGTCGCGCGCGCCCGGCCGTCTCATGTGCGAGCGCGCGCCCGGGCTCTTTGTGCCCATCGCTCCAGAGATCCAGAACCGCCTGCTCGACGTCGATCTCCAACTCGACGAGCTCGTCACGAGTCTCGAACAAACGCGCGCGCTCCAAATAGACACGCGCGCGATCACGGTCATCGAGCGCGAACGCAGATCTCGCCGCGGACAGGAGAGCGCGCGCACGACCCAGAGGATCGCGCCGACCGTCCGCGAGAAGGAGGCTGCGCCCGAGCGCGACGTCGTGTCTTCCGAGCGTGGAGGCGAGCGCGGCAATCTCTTCGTTCAGCCCGAGCACCGTGTCGTCCGCTGGATCCGCCTTGTCGGCGATCGCGACGAGTAGAGCGAGTCCGTCCTCCCCGAGGAGAGTACGCTGCGGAGAGCGCACGAGGCGATTCGCGAGCTCCACGCTTGCCAACCCAGCCGCATGCCTGTGACCGAGGGCCTCACGAAGACGTCTCAGGTCGTCGCCTGCGACTTCCCCGAGCCATTCGCTCACGCGAGCGTGGATAGGGACGCGCTGCTCATCCGGGATATCTCTCAAGGCGGCTGCGCGGATCAGGTCGTGCGCGAGTTGCAATACACCGCCGGATTCGACAACGACGCCCCGCGTCACCAGCTCGCGCACGGCGTGCTCAGCCCGTTCCTCCGACCAGTCGTTGAGCTCTGCCGCACTCGCGAACGCA
This sequence comes from Candidatus Limnocylindria bacterium, assembly GCA_036001645.1. Classification (GTDB taxonomy): domain Bacteria; phylum Chloroflexota; class Limnocylindria; order P2-11E; family P2-11E; genus CF-39. Next base: position 426 of record DASYUC010000023.1, on the reverse strand, counting down.
AGAGGGCGGCCAGTGATCGCAAGCACCGCAAGCAACGTGCCTGCGTCCGCGCTCGCGCCACGCAGACGCGCCATGACGAGTCGACCCGCATCCACGTCGCCACCCCCACTTCGCGCGAGCGCATCGAGCCAGAACGGCGAGCCATCGGACTTTTCAGCTAGCGCGCGTGCCGCATCGTCGCCCATGTGGGGCGCAAGCGTCTTTGCAAGCTCCAAGGCCTCCTCGCTCGTCAAGGGACCGAGGTCGACCCGGGTCAGCCGCTGTGCGGGCAGCGTTTGCGCGAGGGAATCCGCAAACGACGTCGCGTTGTGCGACGGCCGCCCAGCGGCGACCAGCGCAATCGAGTCGCCGCTCGTCGCCGCTGCGCGTACGAGGTAGTGAACGAGCGCCAGCGAGAGGTCGTCGACCCACTGCAAGTCATCGACG
>DASYUC010000022.1:0-29726 GCA_036001645.1 Candidatus Limnocylindria bacterium | reverse complement strand
CCTCCCGTACTACGACGAGGGGACCGTAGTCGCCCAGTTGCGCGCGGCGCCTAAAGCGGAGTTGGTGAAGGCCGCAAACAGCCACCATGTGTCGCTGCCCCGTGATCCCGAGCCGAACGTCGTCGCGGCGATCCGATCATTTGCGCATCGCGTTGCTGACGAGCGACTGCCGCAACCCGCTGGTGCCGCGGCCGACCCTCGATGACGAGGCGCCGCTTGATAGGCTCCGCTATTCGCCTGCCGCGGCACCGATCCAACCACCGGCTGCGACTGGACGTCACAGCCGAGAAGCGGACTGGACGAAAAGCGACTCGCGTGAGAACGCATTAGCGACGGCCTTCCGTAGCCCGGAGGGGATTCGAACCCCTGACCTCTTCCTTGAAAGGGAAGCGCCCTGGACCACTAGGCGACCGGGCCGCTCCTCAAGGATACGGGCGTCGAACGGACGACGCGCCCCTTCCCGGCACGCTTCGCTTCGTACATCGCCTCATCAGCTTCTGTGATCAGCTCGTCCGCGCTGATGCTGGCGTCGGCTCGCGACGCGATCCCGATCGACGCACTCACCTTCACCGACTCGTTCGCGAGCTCGAATGGCTGCGCAAGGAGGCTGAGCGCGCGCTCGGCGACGGTCACCGCGCCGTCGGCGGTCGTCAGGTCCTCGAGCAACAGCGCGAACTCATCGCCGCCGAGGCGGCCGACGCTGTCCGCGGCGCGCACCACCGTGCGAAGCCGCTCCGCGACGAGCTGCAGCAGGCGATCGCCCCGCGCATGTCCCAGAGTGTCGTTCACGCTCTTGAATCCATCGAGATCGATGTACAGCACGGCGATCTGCAAGCCGGGCTGGCGCCCGAGCCGCGCGACCGCATGACCGACCCGGTCGAAGAACAGACTCCGGTTGGCGAGACCGGTGAGGGGGTCGTGTAGCGAGCGCTCACGAAGGTCGTGGTACAGGCGGCCGTTCTCGATCGCCATCGCGGCCTCGAACGCCAGCGTTTGGGCGAGCGCGAGTCGACGCTCGTTGATCGTCCGATATTCGGTGGCCGTGAGCTCCGCAACGCCGACCGGATCGGCATGCGCGACAAGCGGAAGCAACAGCATGACCGTGCGACCGAGGCCGCTGAGGTGTGCTCGTTCCGCTGGGTCCGCGTGCTCGTTGACGACATCAACGGTCATGTGTACGCGCTCGTTCACGACGCGTTGGAGCATCGGCCGTTCCATCAACGCCTCGGCGTCGGTCTCCATCGAGCGCTCCGAGGGATGTGATCCGAACGGCGACAGCCGGCCGGTGTCCGGTGCGCGCGCGTAGATCACGCAGTCGTCCATATCCGTGGCCTCAGTGAGATGACGGGCGATGAGGTCGCCGAGCACTCCCGGATCCGTCGCTTCGGCCAGGTCGGACGACAAACTGAAGAGCCGGCTGAACTCACGGCTGCCTGCGCGCAGCCTCTCTGTCGATTGATAGAGAAGGAAGAGCACCAACCCGGAGACGACGACCGAACCCCAGAGCCGACTGAGTCCAGCGTCGCTACCCGTGGGCACCGGATTGGGGAGCAGGCTTGCCGCGGCCGTGGCGATGCTGGCGACCCACGCGATGATCATGAGTCGGCGAAGCGACTTGACCTCGAGATACGGCACCGCGGCCGTGATCGGGATCAGGAGACCTGTTGCCGCTATAAGGGCGCCGGCAGGCGAGATGATCGAGGTCGCAAAGATCAGGCCCGCGCTCGCGAGGGCCATGACCGTCACCACCGACTCGATGCTCCCCTTCGCGAGCATCCGACGAGGCCACGCTTGCAGTAGCACGGCGAACGCACCGAGGGCGATCACGATCGCCCACGACCTCAGCTCGTGGTTGGCCACTGCCTGAGACGCGACCAGGAGCCCTGAGATGACCGCGACGGCGGTCAACAGGTCAAGGAACCGCCGAACCTGGTTTCGCTGGGTCGCCTCATCCGGGGTGAGGGGCGCTCGCTTCACGTACCAGCGATGGTAGGAGGCGTGTCGATGTCGACCTAGGAATAAGCGGCGGCTATGCGGCTGTGGTCACGGGATCCGGAGCTCTGCGCGCCAGCGGTTTCCACTCGGCCGAGGCATCAAGCAGCAGGCCGCGCATGCACGTCGCGAGCGTTGCGACCAGGCCGTTCGAGTCCGGAGCGACGATCGGCGCGCCGAAGGCGATGCGAAGTGTCACGCGCCGATAACGGGCGTCGATCATCTGAAGCAGTGTCGCGACGCGCTGACGGTCGCGTGGTGTGCGGCGGATACGTGTGAGTGGATGCGCGAACGCGCGCGCTGACAGCACGCCGGTGACCGCGGCGGGAACGATCTGCGCCTCGGGCGCGAGGCGCGCGATGAGCGCGACGCTGTCGGACCACGGCAGCAGCGCGCCGTCACGACCAAGCACTGCTGGATCAGGCTCGAGTTGTCCGGCGGGGAACAGAAGCACGACTCCACCGTGACGCAGATCCCGAGCCACGGCTCGTATCCAGCGCAGCTGCGACGTTCCTGATGCTGCCAGGAAGATGAGCCGAGGTCCAAGACCGCGCATCGCGTGCAGGAACGGATAGTCCGCGGCGACGATGCGGACATCCGAACGATCGAGGGCCGCGATGAGACCGACCGCGTCGGTGAGGCCGGGGTGATTCGCGACGAGGAGGATCGGACCGCGCGGCGGCACGCGATCGAGGCCGCTGACCTCGACGCTCGCGGAGAAGTGGTCAAGGGCCCAGCGCGCGGCGTCGCGAAGCGTGCACGACGCGAAGACTTCATCGCAGGCGGCGAACTCGCCCGCGATGCGTCGCGCTGCGTGACGGAGGAGCGCCTGGGCCGCGGCGCCCCCGAGGCGGCCGCGCTCCCAGCCCAGAGCCTCCGCCCCCTCGCGGGCAAGGATCCGGGTGAGAAGCTCGATCTGATTCATAGGATGCCGAGCACCCTGCGCGCGATGTGCCTGAGCGAGGGTTTCGCCGCGGCGCTCGCGTTTCGCGACTCGCGCTCGAGTGCGCGGATCGCCGTGCGCGTGTCGAGATCGTCGTCCAGCGCGGCGAGCACCTCGCGTGTCACGCGGTCGCGTCCGAGCGGACCGACCGGACCGCGGCCGAGAGCGTCCGCCAACGCAGATGCACGCTCGCCCGCACGGGCGAGCCGCGCTCCGTCGTGATCGAACGGGCGGCGGTAATGGCTGTCGAGGAGGTAGAGCCGCAGCGCCTGTCGTGTCGTCGTTTCGAGTGCGGTCCGCACGAAGATCATGTTGCCGCGCGACTTCGACATCTTTTCGGCCTCGAGACGCACCGGGCCGGTGTGCATCCACCAACTGACGAACGGCCGCTGTCTCGTCGCGCACTCCGACTGCGCGATCTCGTTCTCGTGATGCGGAAAGACGAGGTCGCTGCCGCCACCGTGGATGTCGATGCGCGGACCGAGATGGCGCCCTGACATCGCCGAACATTCGATGTGCCAGCCCGGACGACCTCGACCGTACCGGCTCGGCCACGTCGGGCCGCTCGGCACGCGGCGCCACAGCGCGAAGTCGAACGGATGACGGCGCTGCGGGTCGTCGAGCGCGGCGTCCTCCTGCGCCGCGAGGATCCGCCGCATCCGCGACGCAGAGAAGCGCGACAGCTCGCCGTAGTGCGGGGCGCGTGACGTGTCGAAGTACACGCCTCCCGGGATGTCGTACGCGCAGCCGTTCTCGAGGAGCACGTCGATCATGCGGCGCATCGACGGGATCTCGCGCGTCGCGTGCGGCATCACGTCGGGCCTGCGCCAGCCGAGCTGTTTCATGTCGGCGAGGAACGCGCGCTCCTCACGCCTGCCGAGGTCGCGCCAGCTCGCGCCATCGCGAGCCGCGCGCTGCAGGATCGATTCGTCGATGTCGGTGACGTTCTGCGCGTAGCGGACGACCTTGCCGCCGGCCTCGAGATGACGCACGAGCACGTCGAATACGAGGAACGTCCGCGCGTGTCCGAGATGCGTCGTGTCGTATGGCGTGACGCCGCAGACATAGAGGGTGATGGGGCTCGACGGCGGACGGAACGGCACGACCGCGCGGCGGCGCGTGTCGTAGAGACGGAGCACTGACCGCTGACGATATCCTCGCGACGCATGCCGCGCTTCTCCCTGCCGGACAGCGACACCACGCTCGCCACGATCGAGCGCGTCGCGTCCGCGCCGACCGCGCCGTATCACGAGTTCCGCGCGCTCCGCGCGATCCGTCGCGAGCTCGAGCGGAGCGGCTTCGACGTTCACGAAGACGCGTACGGCCAGGTGTCAGCGCGCGTCACGCGCGGCGACGCGAAACGGTCGCTCGCGCTCGTCGCGCACACCGATCACCCGGCCTTCGAGGTGATCGAGGCGCATGGTCGCGAGGGTCGCGCGCGCATCCTGGGCGGGCTGTATCAAGAGTTCTTCGCCGCGCCCGTCCCGGTGCTCGTGCACGACGACGCGGAGGCTGAGCCATTCGGCGCGACTCTCGATGGCTACGTGATGGCGCCCGACGCCGTCCACAACTCGCCCGGGCATTGCCGGATCCGCGCCGACGGCGAGCTGCGCGCCGGCCACTGGGCGGTGATGGATCTGCCGCCCTTCGCGGTGATCGGCGACGAGCTGCGGCTGCGCGCCGCCGACGACCTCGCGCTCTGCGCCGTCGTGGTCCTCGTCCTCGCCGCGCTGCGCGATGATCCGCGACCGCACGACGTGCACGCGGTCTTCACGCGCGGTGAGGAGACCGGTCTGTACGGCGCGCGCCTCGTCGCGGAGGACGGACTGCTTCCACGCGAAGCCATCGTCGTCTCGCTCGAGGCGAGCCGCGCGCTCGCACATGCCGCGCCGGGTCGCGGCGTCGTCGTGCGCGCCGGCGACGTGTACAACACCTTCGACAATGACGCGGAGCGCTTCCTGCGCGTCGCGCGCGAGGAGCTCACCGCCGCCGGCGTCGCGACACAGCGCGCGCTGCTCACCGGCGGCACCTGCGAATCGTCCGCGTTCGTGCGACTCGGCTGGAGCGCGACGGGCATCGCGGTCCCGAACGTGAATTACCACAACCAAGGCGAGCACTCGCACACGTTCACACCGGAGATCGTTCGCCTGTCGGACCTCCGGAGCGCCGTCGCCCTGCTCGTCGAGGCAGCGGCCGCCGCGGGCATCGACGCTGAGGAGTCGTGGTGGCCCGACGTGAAGGTGGTCCCGCGTGAGATCCGCGAGCAGCTGCGCGTCCGTCGCTGACGCGCGGTCGCACGACTGCTACCGAAAACGACAACACCAGGCACTACGTCGGTAGCCTCTTGACTCGACACCCATGAGTGGGTGTAGAACAGACATGTTCCGCGGAACGGAGCAGAGAAGGCCCAGCACCAACGTCACTGGAGGTGTCATGGTCCGGCTGCATAAAGTGTTCGGAGTCCTTCAAGTCGATCGATGACGCCCGCGGCGGAAGCGGGCCACACCGTTCGAGCGCTCCCGAGCGGTTCCGATGTTTGGAGCACTTGATCACGCTTTTGTGTGATCGCCCACATCTTGGCCGGAAGTGAGGCCTGTAGCTCGGGTCCGCGAAGGCAACCCATAACGCGAACACGAGACGACCCCCGGACGCGGGGGTCGTCTTATTTGTACGCTCGGAGCGGATGGAGAGCACCGGGGAGCTTGCTTGGTTCCGCGCCGAGATCCTGCGCTCGCTCCTCCATCCGTTCGACTTCGCGCGGTCCCTCGCCCGCGAGCATTACGGGATCGCCGGCGTGCTCGTGGCGATCCTCGCCGGCGTGGCGCTGGCCATTGGGATCGACGCGCTGGTCCTGACCTCGAAGGGCTTCTCGTCACTCGATTACCTGCCGCAGGTCATCATCGACTCGGTATTCCTGGGCGTCCGCCTCGCGGTCACCGTCGCCGTCGTCGCGTCCGTGGGGTACTACGCGGCCCGGCTCGTTCGCGGACGGGACCTCACGCTCGATCAGGCGTACACCGCGTTCAGCTTCGCGCTCTCCCCGCTCCTGCTCGCGCCGATCGCGGCCCTGCTCGTGCTCCTGACGCCGCAGCTGCTCCCGGTCGCCGGGGTCATCGCGATCCTCGCGGTGGTCCGTGCGATCGTCGGCCTCGCCATCAACCTGCGAGCGCTCCTGCCGCCGGCACTCGCTGTGGTGCCGTTCGTGGTCATGGTCGCGACGAGCGCGCTCGTCATGCCGGACCAGATCTCGCGTGTCCGGTTCGCGGCCTACGCGATCGCGCCGCAGCTCATCGGCGATCTTGCGACGATTCCGATGAGAGGGAACGTGTTCGAGGCGATCGACTTCACCATCACGCTCCCCGCGGGCTGGCGGAACGTGACGAGCGGCGCCCAGGGCGAGGCCGCGCGCTACGCGTCCGACGTCGCGGACCTTCGTGTCGCACGGGCAGGTGGCCTGCCGCTCGCGACGGCCGACACGTACGCGGATTCGGCTTCGATGGCAGAGCGCCAGGGGCTCGAGAACGGGTGGCGCGAGCGCTCCGTCGTGCGCATCAACGGCGTCATCGCCGTCGACGACAGCTACGGGGGCATCTACCAGGGCCGCCGGGTGCTGTACCGGCAGTTCACCGCTGTGCCCCGAACGCAGGGTCTCGCCCTGATCTTCCACTGGGTGGAGACCCCTGACGAGCGGGCCGCGCTCAACGAGGCTGCGTCCATCGCGGCGACGTGGCGGATCAACGAGGCGTCGCGCTAGAGGCAGACGTTAGTCGGTCAGCGTGACCTCGCGCACGAAATCATCGGCGTCGATGCGGAACGCGCGCACCTCGGGCTTGCCGGTCCGCAGCGACACGAGGACGTACAACGCGTCGGGGTAGTGCGCTTCGGCGCGGTCGGTGGGCGACGGATAAGCCTGACTGAGCGGATGGCTGTGATAGATGCCCACCAGCTCTTCACCTGCCGCGTCCATCGAGCGGAATGCTGTCAGCTGCTCGCGTGGATCGATGACGTAGCGCGTGGTCGGCGTGAGATGCACGTTCACGCAACGGATGACTCGTGATATCGCGCCGTCGCGTCCGGCGAGCAGGCCGCACGCCTCACGCGGCGCCTCCTCGCGGGCGTGAGCGACGATCTCGTCGCGCAGCGCTGTTCGGAGCGGTACCGCGTCTGTTATGCGACGCCGCCGGCCATCGCTGGGATGACCATGACCTCGCTGCCTTCGGGCACGGCCGCGCCGGTGCCGCCCTTCGCGCGCGCGTCGTCGTCGCCGATGTACACATTCACGTAGGTCCGGATCGCACCACTGTCATCAAGGACTCGCGAGCGGAAACCCGGGTGACGACGGTCGATGTCGGTGATCACATCGGCCAGTGTCCCGGCCCTCGCCTCCAGCTTCGTCTGTCCGCCGGTCGCGTCGCGCAGCGCACCGGGGAGACGCACGGTCACGGTCACGGTGTCACTCCCATAGGGGCGTACTCAAGTAGCGCTCTCCCCCATCTGCGATCAACACGACGATACGGCCCGGTTGTTCCCGTGCGATCGCGACGGCAGCGACAACGGCGCCGCCGCCGGACACACCGCTGAAGATGCCCTCCTCTCGTGCGAGGCGCTTGGTCATCGCCGTCGCGTCGTCGGTCGACGCGACACGGTGCACGTCGGCGACACGCTCGTCCCAGATCGCGGGACGAAGCGCGGTCGGCATGTGCTTCCAGCCTTCGATGCCGTGGAGCGCGTCGTCCGGCTGCACCGCCACGATGCGGACTCCGCGCGGCCGCAGCGCCGCCGACACGCCGACGATGGTGCCCGACGTGCCGACCCCCGCGACGAAATGCGTGACGCGGCCGTCCGTCTGCGACCAGATCTCGGGTCCGGTGGTGAGCTCGTGCGCGCGAGGATTCGCGAGGTTCGAGTACTGATCGACGTACACGTGCGCACCCGTCGCGGCGAGGCGGCGTGCCTCGCGGATCGCGCCGTCGGTCCCCTCGAGCGGATCCGTGAGAACGACCTCCGCGCCGAACGCACGGATGGTGCGCTTGCGCTCGAGCGACACTTTGTCCGGCATGACGAGGCGTGCGCGATGACCGCGGACCGCGCACACCATCGCGAGCGCGACACCGGTGTTACCACTGGTCGCGTCGAGGACGACCGCGCCCGGGCGGAGGCGGCCCTCCTCCTCCGCGGCGATGACCATCCAGAGCCCGGCACGATCTTTCACGCTTCCGCCAGGATTGGCGAACTCGATCTTCGCCCACAGCTCGCCGCGGAGTCCCGCGCCGATGCGGCGCAGCGGAACGAGTGGCGTGTCACCGATGCGCTCCAGGATCGTGCCGCGCACGCGCTCGCGCACGAGGTCAGCGGTGAGGACCATGCGAGACAGGCTAGGACGGACTCAGCGCTGCCGCGCTATGTGCGAGCTGTCTCCAGGGCGCGGCGCGCGAGCCGCAGCGCCTCTTCGCTGTCGCCGGTCGACTCGGCCGCGTGAGACCACTTATCGAAGATCACGCGCAACAGATGCGGCGCGCGCTCCTCCGCGAGAAGACGCGCCTCCTGGAAGGACCTGCGCGCCGCGGCCGCGTTGGCGTTCATGCGGAGCTCTCCGAGGAGGACCAGGAGTCGCACCTGCGCGTCGGGCTGGTCGACCTTTCGCGCGAACTTGAGTGCTTCTTGCGCTACCTCCAGCGCCTGCTTCGGATCGGTCTTCGCGGTGACTTCCGCCTCAGACGCCTTGACCGACGCGAGCGTGCCGTCGCGTTGGGTCTCGATGGCGAGTGCCGCGGCGCGGGCCAGGCATTCGCGTGCTCGCTCGCGGTTTCCATATTCCGCGTACAGGAGCGCGGCGTTGTCGAGCGTGCAGGCGACCTGATCGAATAACCCGAGCTCCTCGAAGATCTGCAGGCTCTTCTGGTTGTACACGATCGCGGCCTCGAGATCGCCCTCGTTCTGATGCGCCTTCGCCATGCCGGCGTAGAGGTTGCCGAGCGAAGGCCGATCGCTGAACTTGTCGGCGAGGACGATCGCGCGCTCGTACGCCGCCAGAGCCTGCTTTGGCTGTCGCAGATTGGTGAGCACGATGGCAAGGTCCACGAGACGGCGGAAGTGGAAGGCCGGGTCGTTGAGGACCCCGTTGTCGCAGGCAGCGACGATGTCGCGCAGGAGCCGCAGCGCCTCCTCGTACGCGTAGGTGCGCGTGTACGCGGCAGCAAGGACGGCGCTGACGCGCACCTGCTCCTCGGCATCTTCGAGTAGGTCGGCCATCCGTTGAGCCCGCTCGATGAGCGGGAAGGCCTGCTTCGGCTGTCCGGTGACGTTGTAGGCGACGGCGAGATAACGGAGCCGAACGAGCTGGTCGGACGCTCCGAGTCCTTCTTCGAGTCCTTCGAGGATCGGTATCGCCTCTGCCGCCCGCTGCTGCTCGATGTAGCGGCGAGCCTCGAGCAGCTCGTACTGCGGCGTTGCCGGCGCAGCCACGCCACCGAGAAGATCGGCGGGCTTCACACCGAGGACGCCGGCGATGTGCTCGAGCGCCTTCATCGACGCGCGGGTGCGACCGGACTCGAGCATGGAGATGTACGCCTTGGTGTAGTTCGGCTCCGCGACCTGGGCCTGCGTCAGTCCCTTCGCCGTCCGCAGCGAGCGGATGCGCGCGCCGACGTCGGCGACCATCGGGGAACGGACGGCTGGCATCGAGCGGGCACTTTACGGCGCGGAAAGCCTCGGGTCAACCAAGGTTTTACTTGGCAAAATCGGACCGAGACCGGGGCGTTGCCGGTCAGGGGTCCGCGCGGGCCCAGATGCCCGATCTGTCTCGGTCGGCCGAAATGCCCGCTGGCTACGGCCGGTGCGCACTCAAGTGCCTAGCAGTAGCCGCCCGTTGACGTGGGATCGCAGGCGTTGGCCGTGTCAGCCGCGATGTTGGTCGAGAACGCGAGAGCAAGAGCAACGGTGATGGCGATGATGAAACGACGGAACGACATGAGTGGGTCCTCCTGACCCCACCGGCGAATTTGTCGCTGGGCCCGTCGCTGGCGACTATCGGGCGGAGGCCGAAGGAAGTAAAGGAGCGTTTGCCCGGGATCGAGCCGCTAAACGGGCGCCTCGTCAGTCGGCGGGCGACGCAACGGGCGCGGGCTCAGACCGCGAGCCGCCGCCGGCGACGGCGTTGAGGGCTACGGCCACGACCACTAGTGCCGCGCCGCCGACCATCCGCCAGGTGATGTTCTCCCCCAGCGCAAGCGCGCCGATGAGCAGCGCCTGCGCCGGGATGACGACCTGCGCCAAGGTCATCGTCGTCGGACGCAGGCGGCGTGTGAGCCACATCTGCAGCACGAGCCCGACGCACGATCCGAAGAACACGAGGTAGCCGAAGGCGAGCGCGGTGCCGACGGTCCAGCTCGCGGCCTCGCCCGCCTGCGCGGCGGCGAACGGCAGGAGGAACAACGAACCGGCGCACGTGCCGATCGCGACGAGCGGCAGCGGGGAGCCCTGGCGTAGCTCGCGCGCTTGGAGGATCGAGCCGACCGCCCAGCTGATGGGCATGACGGCGAGCAGGACGCTCGCCGTGAGTGCTTCCGGTCGGCCGCTCGTGTCGGGGGCGCCGACGAGCACGCCGATGCCCGCGAGCCCGAGCAGCAGTCCAAACACCTTCGTCGGCGAGAGCCGGTCACCGCGCACCAGAAAGTGCGCGAGCAGCGCCGTCCAGATCGGAGCCGAAGCGCCGAACACGGACACGAGCCCGCTCGGCACGTACTGCTCGGACCAGAAGATGATCGCCCAGCTCGATCCGGTGTTGAAGATCCCGACGACGATCGCGGACACGATGACACGGCGATCGCGCGGGAATGGGTGGCCCATCGCGAGCGACAGGGCGACGAGGACGATCGACACCGCGACGGCGCGCTCGAACGCGAACACGAATGGTGGGACCGCCTCGACGCCGACCTTGATCGCGGCCCAGGTCGAGCCCCAGAGCGCGATGAGTACGACATAGCCGACGGAGACGGCGAGTGGGGGCACCCTGTCGATGATGGGCCATATGCTCGGACGGTGATCCGCGCCGTCGTGCTCGCGCTTGTTTGCGCGTTCGTGATGTCGGCGTGCGGTGAGGATCGCCTCTTCGGCACGGAGCTCGAGAAGAACCCCGCGCCCGACTTCACCCTCACCGACGGCGTGACCGGCAAGAGCCTGACGCTGTCGTCGCTGCGCAGGAACACAGTGGTCCTCGCGTTCCTGTACACGCGCTGTCCCGACGTGTGCCCGCTCACCGCGGGCCAGTTCCGAGCGGCGCAGCGCTCGCTCGGCGACAACGCATCGAAGGTCGAGTTCGTCGCGGTCTCGGTCGACCCCGAGGGAGACACACCGGCGGCGGTGCGCGAGTTCTCGGATTTGCACGATCTTCGCGATCGCTGGCATTACCTCATCGGACCGCGCGCGCAATTGGAAGCGGTCTGGTCCCTGTACGGCATCGGCTCGTTCGCCTCGTCGGGCGTGCGCGCGGTGGAGCACAACGACGCGATCTACCTCATCGATGGACGCGGACGCGAGCGGGCGCTCCTGCACTCGAGCGATCCGACGAACTGGCTGCTCGACGATCTGCGCGTGCTGATCAGGGAGCGGTCCGACTAGAGTCGATCGATGGACCGAAAGATTGGGGCAGGGAGCGGTCGGCTGATGGCGCCCATCGTTGCGCTCGCCGTTGCCGTGAGCTGCCAGGCCGAGACACCGGTGTCGGTTACCCCGACGTTCGCGGCGCCGAGCACCGCGGTATCGGCAGCGCCGTCACCACGAACAAGCCCGACGCCTGAAGGTATGACGGCCGAAGGCGCCATCCGCGCGGTGTTGGCAGCGTCTGCGCTCAACGGATCGACGCTCTTCGCGGTATTCCCGACCTCGGTCGGTTCGCACAGCTGTCAGATCAGGGGAGGCGGGCCGCCTCCAGGTATCTCAGTTCCGGGAACGTGCCGGACGGAGGTCGAGGCGAGTGGGTTCGACTACATCGTCAGGTTCGTCGAGACCTGGGACGCCAGCCGCTTCCACTACGCCGGCGAACCGGGTTCTGGGGAGCTCCAGCACACGTGGTCTTTTGCAGTGAGCGGCTCGGGAACGGTGGTCGTCCAGCCAGACACCGGGAGCTTTCCGCCGCAGTGGGTCCGGTAGCTCACCCAATGATGTAAATGATCGTGAAGAGGCCGATCCAGACGACGTCGACGAAGTGCCAGTAGATGGACGCAGCTTCGACGGCAAGGTGGCGCTGGGCGTTGAAGTGCCCCTTGAGCGAGCGGAAGAAGACGTAGGTGTTCATGAGGATGCCGCCGGTCACGTGAGCGCCGTGGAAGCCGGTGAGCGTGAAGAACACCGCGGCGAAGATGCTGTTGTCCGGCAGGAATCCGAGCTTGGTGTACTCGTAGAGCTGGCCGGAGATGAACCAGATCCCCAGCACGATCGTCGGGGCGAGCCAACGGATCAAGCCCCTGGGGTCGCCGCGTTTGATCGCGTTCACCGCGAACTGCATGGTCACGCTGGACGCGAGCAGGGCGACCGTGTTGATCGCGACGAGCGGGACGTGAACCCCAAAGATGTCGGTCGTCGAGTTCCATGCCGGCTTCTCGCACTCCGCGGCGCAGCGCTGGAAGATCGGCTCCCATTCGGGCACGCGCGCCCGCAGGAAGAAATACGTCGTGAAGAGCGCGAGGAAGAACATGGCCTCCGTCGACACAAAGAGGATGCATGCCCACATAGCGTGAGAGAAGCGGCCGGGCTGCGCCTCGAGGCCGGTCTCGTTGGCCGGAAGGCGGTCGCGGGGGCGCTCGCGGCGCCCGCGGATGACGGGCCGCTCGTCGGTGCGCAAGCTCATCGGCTAGTGAGTGCCGTGGCCGCTGGTGCTGTCGCCAGCTGCGACATACGCGCGGGCGTCATCGATGAGCCAGGTCGCAAGCCCGATCAAGAAGATCACCACGCCCACTGCGATGAACACAACGCCGAACAGGATTCCGAATGACAGGATCATCACGCCGAGCCCGATGATCGCGGGTGAGGGGCTCGGCGCGGGTGCGTGCGGCTCGTGCTCGGGCGCCGGCGTGGTTTCATGGTGTCCGGACACGCGCGCAAGTGTATGAGGGCGATTGGCGCGTGTCGAAATGACGCCCTAGTCTTTGTCGCGATGTTCTCGGTCCGCATGCGCGTGGCTCTTGGCGTCATCACCGCGCTCGTCATCGCCCTTCTCTCGTCCACCGCCGCGCTCGCCGATGGGCCGTGGCCGAACGATCCGCAGGGTCCGCAGGCGAAGGCGATCGCCGATCTGTATTGGATCATGTTCGTCGCCGCGGTCCTCGTCCTCGCCATCGTGGACGGTGGGATCGTCTACGCGGGGATCAAGTTCCGGGAGCGGCCGGGCCACGTCGCCAAACAGTTCCACGGCCACAATCTGCTGGAGCTCACCTGGACCATCATCCCGACGATCATGGTCGTGAGCTTCTCGGTGCTGTCGTGGCAGAAGCTCGACTTCGTCAACAACACGCGCGGCGGCGATGTGGGCATGGTCATCCAGGCGCAGGGCAGCCAGTGGACCTGGACCTTCAGCTACCCGCAAGAGGAGCGCTTCAAGCTCCTCGAGGGCTACCTGCAGACCGGCGAAGAGCTGCATATCCCGGTCGGGATGAAGGTGCGGATCGAGCTGTCCTCGAAGGACGTCATCCACTCGTTCTGGGTGCCCTCGATCGGCGGGAAGAAGGACGCGGTCCCGGGTCGCGCGACCGAGCTGTGGATCCAGGCCGACAAGCCGGGAACCTACAAGGGTCAATGCCTCGAGTTCTGCGGCGACGGACACGCCGACATGCTCATCACGCTCGTAGCCCATCCGCAGAACGAGTACGCCGCCTGGGCCGTGCAGGCGGTGAAGGACGCCAACGTCTTCCTCGATCCGAACACGAAGGTCGGGCGCGAGCTCTTCTTCTCCCTCGCGTGCGTCGGATGCCACACGATCGACGGGACGACGGCCAAAGGGAAGGTCGGGCCGAACCTGACGCACCTCATGAGCAGGAAGAGCATCGCTGGCGGCGTGCTCTCGCCGGTCAACGAGGAGAACCTCACGCGTTGGCTCAAGAACCCGCCCGCCGTGAAGCCGGGGACGCTCATGCCGAACCTCAACCTGTCGGACCAGCAGATCCACGACCTCGTGCTATTCCTGCAGACGCTGAAGTAATCGGGCGGCCTTCGCTCCCCTCATCTGCTTGGCATGTGGGCTTCGCCCACGCCGCAGTGGCCCCTAGTTGACGGTGAGGGCGGCGCGCATCCCAAGCTGATAGTGGCCCGCGATGTTGCAGATGATCACGTACTTCCCCGCCGCGAGATCCGCGGTCACCACCGCCACCTTGCCGACGGCGAGACTTTTCACCTGCTTGACGAGACCGTCCTCTTTCGCCTTCGCATCGGCGGTCGTCGGCAGCTGATCGAAGGCGATGTCGGTCTTGATGAGCTCGAATGAGTGCTCCATGCCGCCCTCGTTCTTGACGCCGATGCGCACCTGCCCGGCCTTCATGGTCGCGACGCTGAGCAAGACCCTGTAGTCCTGCATGTGGACGGCGACGTCGACGTCCGCGGGGATGTTCTCCGCCGCGGGCGCGCAGGCCGCGATGGTCAGGGCGAGGCCGAGGAGCAGCGCGAGGGAAAGTCTCACGAATGCAGCGTACCGCGCTCGCGCCGACGCTGCGTTTCCTCCTCGTGCGCGAGCCAGCGGAAGAACGCGAGTGACACGCCGAGCAGGAAGACCGCGTCGCCGATGACCCACATGAGCGCGCCGCCGATCCGTTGATCGGTGAGGGCGTCGAGGCCGTAGGCAGCGGTGCGATCCGCGTAATGCGGATAGATCAGCCGCGTCGAGAACGAGAGGATGCCGCCCAGGAGGGTGTTCTGCGCGGCGCCCGCGAGCAGCAGATAGATGATCCGCGCGGCGTAGGGCAAGGTCCCGCGGAATGGCACCGGGTCGATGACGACGCTCCAGAACAGCATCGCGGCGCCGAAGAAGTGCGCGTGCTCGAGGACATGGATCCGGGCGTCCTCGACCGCGGCGTCGTAGAGCGATGGCCAGTGCCAGAGGTACACGCCGCCGACGAACAGCAGCACCGCGACGAGCGGATGCCGCAGGAGGTGAGCGACGCTGCGCACCGGTCCGTTCCGCGCGAGCGGGCGTACCACACGCGCGCGCACGACATCCGGGAGACCGAGCAGCACCGGTCGGACCGGCTCTCCGATGAAGAGGAGCGGTGGCGCGATCGCCGTGAGAAGCACGTGCTGGAGCATGTGGACGCTGAAGAGATCGGCGGCGAGGACCTCGAGGGCCGGCACCAGCGCGAAGAGGAACGTGGCGGTCCCGAGGAAGAAGACTCCGGTGCGCCACGCCGGCCACCGCCGGCGCTTCATGCGCCGAACGCCGCGCGCGTACGCCGCCGCCGTGAGGACGGCGACGACGACGGCTAAAGCCGTAGTGAGCTGTCCACCATGATCGCGACGAAGAGCAGCGCGAGATACAGGAGCGAGTAGACGTAGAGCCCGCGCGCGATCGCGCGACGGCGGGCCGCGGCGGCGCGGATGAGTCGCACGGACCAGCCCACGAAGACGAGCCCGAGGCCGACGGCGACGACGAGATAGAGCGGCCCGAGGCCTCCGCCGAGGAAGAGCAGCAGCGAGAGCGGCACGAGCGAGAGCGCGTAGGTGAAGATGCCCCAGGTCGTCGCCTCTTCGCCGCGGACGACGGGAAGCATCGGTATGCCGGCGCGTTTGTAGTCGTCGCTGATGAGAAGCGCGAGCGCCCAGAAGTGCGCGGGTGTCCAGAAGAAGATGATCGCGAAGAGCAGCCAGGCCTCGAGGTCGAGTGACCCGGTGACGGCCGCCCAGCCGACGAGCGGCGGGATCGCGCCGGCCGCGCCGCCGATCACGATGTTCTGCACGGTCGAGCGCTTGAGCCACAGCGTGTAGACGAGGATGTAGAGGAGCGTGCCGGCGAGCGCGAGCGCGGCGGCGAGCACGTTCGCGAACAGCGCGAGCACCGCGAACGCGATGATGTTGAGGACGATCCCGAGGCCGACGGCCCACTCGTCCGGAACGCGGTGCGCCGGCAGTGGCCTGCGGCGCGTGCGCCGCATGAGCTCGTCGATGTCGCGGTCGAAATAGTGGTTCAGCGCGGATGCGCCACCGCTCGCGGCCGCTCCGCCGACGAGGGTCGCGGCGAGCAGCCCGAACGGCGGGACGCCGCGCGCCGCGAGGAACATCGCGCCGATCGCGGTGAGAAGCAGCAGCGACATGATCGCCGGCTTCGTCAGCGCGACCATGTCCGATACGAGCTCGCGCGACGGCAGCGTCGGGCGCCACGCGACGACGGTCAGCGCGACCGTGAGGCACCACACCAGCGACGCGAGCGCCGGATGAGCCCCCAGCGCCCAGGCCGAGAAGCCCGAGAGCGGATTCGCGGCGCCGACCGCGACCTGCGCGGCGAACGCGACGGCCGTGAGGATCGCGAGCGTGCCGAGGCCCGGCGCCTCACGACGATGGCGCCACGCCTGCCAGCAGGCCGCGAAGAGCACCACGCCGACCACGGCAGCGACCCAGCGGTGTGCCATGTGGATCGCGGGGGCGCCGAAGGTCGGGAACGCGCCGTCGTCGCAGAGTGGCCACGTCGTGCACGCGGTGCTCGCTTCGGCGCCGCGGACGTACGCGCCGGTGAGCATCAGGACGAACGTGCCGGCGGCCGCGGCGAGGACGACCGCGGTCCACGGCGCGCCGCGGGAGCGCGTCGCGAGCTCCGGCCAGCGCACCTCGACCGCGAGCACGGTGAGCACCGCGAGCAGGATCTCGGCGTTCGCGAGATGCGCCGTGACCCAGGTGTGCGGCAGCTCGAGCAATACGACGATGCCGCCGAGGACCGCCTGGAGGACGTAGAGGACGCCCGCCGCGACGACGAGCGCGAGCGCGCGGCGATGCTCCCGGTACCTGGCGATGGTGACGAAGCCGAGCGCCGCCAGGCTCAGGCCGCCCGCGATCGCGATGAAGCGATGGAACCACTCGATGCGCGTGGCCGTGTCGAGACCGGGCAGGAATTGCCCGTGGCACAGCGGCCAGTCGGGGCAGCCGAGACCGGATCCACTCACGCGCACGACGCCGCCCCAGACCACGGCAAGGAACGACAGGGCGAGCGTGAGGTAGACAAGAGCGCGATAGCGTCGGCCGAAGCTCATGCGGACTTTCCCGACGTGCTCCCTAGTGGGGCACGTCTTCCTTCAGAGGACGTGCGCTGTGCACGACCGGAATGCGCGCGAAGTTGTAGGGCGGCGGGGGTGAGCTCGTCGCCCACTCGAGGGTGTCGCCCTCCCACGGGTCGTCGTCGGCGATCCTCCCGCCCTTCATCACGATGCTGCTGAGGAAGTTGAAGATGAAGATCGTGACCGACAGCGCGATGAGGTAGACGCCGATCGTCGCGATGAGATTCAGGAAGCCCCACTCGGGCGACTGGACGTAGTGGAAGGTGCGGCGCGGCATGCCTTCGATCCCGAGCTGATGCATCGGGTAGAAGGCCAGGTTGAAGCCGAGGAAGAAGATGAGGAACTGGATCGTGCCGAGCTTCTCGCTCATGAGCCGTCCGCTCATCTTCGGGATCCAGTAGTACGCCGCGGCGAAGAACGAGAACAGCGCCCCGCCGACCAGCACGTAATGGATGTGCGCGACGACGTAGTAGGTGTCGGAGAGCTGGATGTCGACCGGCACCGAGCCGAGGAACACGCCGGAGATCCCGCCGATCGTGAACACCGCGAGGAATCCGAGCGCGAAGAGCATCGAGGTCTTGAAGCGCAAAGACCCGCCCCAGATCGTGCCGATCCACGAGAAGACCTTCACGCCTGTCGGGACCGCGATGAGCATCGTCGACGACATGAAGAAGATCTGCAGGGCCGGGTCGATGCCCGCGACGAACATGTGATGCACGAACACGCCGAATGAGAGGAAGCCGATCGCGACCGACGCGTACGCGATCATCTTGTAGCCGAAGATCGGTTTCCTCGAGAACACCGGGAGGACTTCGCTGATGACCCCGAAGCCTGGCAGGATCATGATGTAGACCTCGGGGTGGCCGAAGAACCAGAACAGGTATTGCCACAGCAGGGGATCGGCGCCCTCAGCGACCGAGAAGAAGTCCGTTCCGACGAGGCGATCGAAAAGCAGCAGCACACCCGCGACCGTGAGGAACGGCATCGCGAGGACGAGCAGGAAGCTCGTCACGAGCACGCTCCACGCGAACAGCGTGATGCGATGGAACGTCATGCCCGGCGCGCGCAGCGAAAAGATCGTCACGATCATGTTCAGCGCGCCGAAGATCGACGAGAATCCCAGAACGGTGAGACCGAGGATCAAGAGGTCGACGCCGTGGCCCGGTGAGAACGGCAACGTCGAGAGCGGCACGTAGATCGTCCATCCCGTCATGGGCGGGCCAACGATGAAGCTCGAGTAGAGGATGATGCCGCCGGCGACCAGCAGCCAGTACGAGAGCGCGTTGAGCCGCGGGAACGCCATGTCGCGCGCGCCGAGCTGCAACGGGATGATGTAGTTCGCGAACCCGGTCCACACCGGCACGACGAAGAGGAACACCATCGTCGTCCCGTGCATCGTGAACGCGGCGTTGTACTGCTGCGCGGTGAGGACGGTGCCGTCAGGTACCGCGAGCTGTGTGCGCATAGCGAGCGCGAGCAGACCGCCCGACAGGAAGAAGAAGAACGTCGTGAAGAGGTAGAGCACGCCGATCTTCTTGTGGTCGGTCGTCGTGACCCACTCGAGGACCCCCGTGTAACGGGGTCGCGCGATCGGGAAGGTCTGTTCGACGGTCGCCATCGCCATCCATTGCATCGTGCGCAACAAGGGGTGTCAAATGCCTAAACTGCGCCGCGAAAGCTCATGAGCCTGAGTGTTCGCTCGGTCCCGATCGTGACCGCCGCGGGCCTCGCGGTGATCACGCTCGCGGCTTGGGTCGCGCTGATCGCCGGTACCCCGATGACCGATCCGACGACGTTCCTCCTCGCGTGGATCGCGATGATGGTCGCGATGATGCTGCCCTCCAGCGCGCCGATGCTGTTGCTCTACCGCGTGTCAGCCGGTGACGGCTCGCGCGGCGAGCTGCGCACGCTGGCCTTCGGCGCGGGTTACCTCCTGGTGTGGGCGTTCGTCGGGCTGATCGTGCTGCTGGCGCAGCGCTTCCTGGATGCGGCGGTGAGTCCCGACCTGCGGCCGCTCGGCGTGGCGGCGGTCCTTGGCGCCGGCGGCGCCTACCAGTTCACACCGCTGAAGGCGACCTGCCTGCGCGCGTGCCAGACCCCGGCCGACTTCCTCGTGCGCCACTGGCGGGGCGGCGCGATCGGCGCGCTGCGTCTGGGCCTCGACCACGGTCTGTACTGCCTGGGGTGCTGCTGGGCCCTCATGGCCGTGCTCGTCGCGGCGGGCGGGATGGGCCTCGCGTGGGTCGCGCTCATCGCGCTGATCGTCCTCGTGGAGAAGGTCACGCCACGCGCGGTGTGGTTCGGCCACGCAGTGGGCGTAGCCTTCCTCCTGGGTGCGCTCGTCGTCACCCTCCGTCCGGAGCTCGTGACGCCGATGGCGATGTGAGCGGAGGATCAGAGATGGCGGAAGCGATCGCGACGAAGTGGACGATGAAGGGCAAGGTGCTCATCGCCTGTAGCTGTGACTGGGGCTGCCCCTGCAATGTGAACGCGCGTCCGACGAACGGGAGCTGCGAGGGCGGTTGGACGTGGGAGGTCGAGGAGGGCGCGTTCGGCGAGACGAAGCTGAACGGCCTGTACCTCAGCCTCTTCTGCGACTGGCCGGCGGCGATCCATGAAGGCAACGGCGTCGCCACAGCGCTGATCGACGAGCGCGCCGACCGCGCGCAGCGGGAGGCGCTTGCGGCGCTGGTGATGGGAAATGGGGGCGGACCGTGGGGTGTTTTTCGCAAGACCTTCAACACGCTGCACGGACCCACCTTCGTGCGCTACGAGGCGAACTTCTCCGGGGAGCTGCCGCAGGTGAAGGCCGGCAACATCCTCGAATGCTCGACGCAGTTCATCCGCAATCCGGTCACGAGCGCGACGAGCCATCCGCGGATCGTCCTGCCCGAGGGGATGATCCTGAAGGATGCCGCGCTGCTCGCGTCGAAGCGCTTCGTCTTGCGCGACGGCGTGAATTACGACCACTCCGGTCAGTACGCGGCATTCGGTTTCTTCGCGTATACGGGGCCATAGCGGCGGTGTGGTCCCTAGGCCAGAACGGTCAGCGCGTGCGGATCAGGAGCAGCTTGTCCTGACCTGACATCGCGCCCCAGACCTCGCCGGGCCGTCCCAGCAGCTGACGCACGGCGGCGTTGGCCTGCGCGTGCGGGTAGGACGTGAACGTCTCGGTGCGGGGATCGAAGCGCACGATCGCGTTCGCGCCGAAGTCGGTGAGCCAGACGATGTCCGCGTCGTCGACGTACACGGCGTACGGCATCGGGTCCGCGCCTGGGATCTTCCACTCTTTCCACTGCCGGCTGTCCGGGTAGTAGACGCCGACCTGGCCGACGTTCCACTCGCTGACCCAGATCTGACCCTTCGAGTCCGACCACACGCGGCGCGCGCCCTGACGCGCCGTCGGCGGATCGATGGGTGACGCGACGTCCTCCTTGAGATCGACCGATGCGATGTGGCTGTTCGCGAGCGACGCGTAGAAGATCGCGCCGTCGGGCGTGCTCGTGATCCCATACGGACCCGCGCCGCGCGGCGACTGGAGGACCTTCACCGCGCTGGTCTTCGGATCGACGTGGCCGAAGAAGCCGCTCTGTCCGGTGAACCACAGCATGCCGAAGCGATCGAACGCCGCGGTGTTGAGATTCACATTCGGGCCCGGGAGCTTGAAGACCTTGACTTCCTTCGACACCGGATCGACCCGGACGATCGCGTTCTGTCCGCTGTCGGTGACCCACGGCGCGCCGTCGGGTCCGACGATCACGCCATGGGGCGATGAGCCCGAGCCGAGCCGGACCATCCGCGTCGCGCCTGTCTTCGGATCGAGGTAGCCAAGCTCGCCGGTGCGCTGCGCCGTGTACCAGACGCCGCCGTCCGGCGCGGCCGCGACGTCGTGCGGGCCCTGACCGCGACCGACAGGGAACTCGACGAGCTTCACCGCCGCGACGTCCGGCGTGCGGACGGCGGCGGTGCCAGCGGGACTCGCGGCAGATGCGCTCGCCGCCGGCGCGGCCGACGGTGCCACGCTCGGGAAGCGCGACGGCGAATCCAGATCGGGAAGCGACGAGCTGCACGCCACGCTGAGCGCGAGAGCCAGCACCGCGATCCGCAGGAGCGTCATCTCGATGGATACGGTACGCAGGGGCGGCGAGTTCGAAAAGGTCAGCGGCGTCGCTGTGCGCGGCTGTGGGCCGCCTCGCGGTGTCCCTTTTGGAGTCCGCCGAGAAAATCTCTGGCGACGCGCGTCAGCCGAACGCGTCTGATCCGACGGTCATCGTTCGACTCCTCACGCGTTGCAAGACCGGCACGGACGAGATCATCGACGAGTCGGCTCGTCGCCGCCCGAGACCTGCCGATCGCGGCGGCGACCTCACCCACGGTGGGTTCCCCGCGGTCGGCGACGAAATGCATCGCGACGAGCTGCGTGAACGTGAGCTCGCGCCGGCCGAGCTGGTGCAGCGCGGCGAGGAGGAACTCCGCCGCGAACCGGGAGGACTCGCCCTGTCGGCTCACTGACGAAGTCTAGGGCCGGTTCCCATAGTATGTGCGTCTGTGCAACTAATGCATGGATCGCATGACCTCGTGATGTCCGGGTGGCGCGTGACATGAGCCGCGATCCGGAGCCGACCACCGGCACGCCGCGCTGGGCGTACGTGACAGCGGTCGTCGTGGTCGTCCTTGCCGTCGCGTTCGTCGTCATGCATCTGGCCGGCGGCGGCCTGATCGGCCACTGATGACGCTGAGGGTGCAGGGCCGCGTGTTCCGGGTCGTGATACTCCTGACGCTCGCGCTGGTCGCGTTCTTCGGTGTCATCGTCGCGCAGCCGGCGCTGATCGGCGGTCTGGCGGGTGACCCGAGTGGTGGCCACATCGGCCAGCATTTCCGGGAGCCGCACCACCGCATCCACGACCTCGCGTTCGGGCTGCTCCTCGGGACGACCGCGATCGGTGCGTTCGTCCAGCTACGCGCGCCGGGGAAGAACGTCGCGGGACAGCTCATGGCGGCGATCCCCATCGTTGCGCTGGTGCTCGCCGCTGTGGCGGGGGATCGGCGGGTCCTCGCGATCCCATGGGTAGCGGTCGGCGCACCGACGATCGTCGCAACGCTCCTGCACCCTGACCTCTTCCGCTCCATCAGTCGGATCCGTCCGGCCGGCTCGATGGTGGCCCTTGTCGCGATCGCGGCGTTACCTCTACTCGCGTTCGCGCTGAGCAACATCGGGCTGCAGCGGACCGGCGCGAACGATCATGCGGCGCTCGGTCACTACGGCTACATGGCCGCCTACGCCCTCACGGTCGTCGCTGTGGGGATCGTGTCGAGCCTGCGGCTCGAGGGCTGGACACTTGTCGCGCGGATCGCGGGCGCGCTCGCGGTCTTCCTCGGCGTCGCTTCACTCGTGTTCCCGGATGTCGAGGGGAGCGTCGGCGCGGTTTGGGCGGCGGCGACGACCGCGTGGGGTGTTGGATACATCGCGATCGCGGAGATCGTTCGTCGCGATGATCGTGGCGTCCTCTAGCGAGAGGCCTCCCAGGTCGCGACCTTCGCGATGTAGCGGATCGGGTCGTCGTCGAATGAGCGCTTGCATCCCGAGCTGCAGAAGGCGTACGTCTTCGCGGAATACTCGCTGGTCAGCCCACGACCGCGTTGCTCCTCGACGTCGACGACCATGTCGCAGACGGGGTCGAGGATCGTCGCCCCGACGTCCTGCACGCCGGCCGCGTCACGCTCCGCGTCCAGGATCGCCACAGCCTCCGGGTGCGCGTCGCTCAGGCAACACCGGCACGAGGCGTACCACGCACGCACGCCGGCATCGATGTCGATCGCGGCGGAAGCCGGCGTCTGATGATGCGTCTCGCTCATGGCTCCTCCTAGTCGATGTCCGCGGTGCGCAGACGAAGCGAATTCGTGACCACGGTAACCGATGAGATCGCCATCGCAGCCGCCGCGAGAACCGGCGACAGCAGCCATCCGGTGAAGGGGTACAGGGCGCCGGCGGCGAGCGGGATGAGGGCGACGTTGTAGAAGAACGCCCAGAACAGGTTCTGCCGGATGGTGGCGACCGTGCGCCGCGCCAGCCGCAGCGCGCGCGGCACGCCGCGCGGGTCGCCGCCGACGAGGACGATCTCCGCGGCGGCGATCGCGACGTCGGTGCCGCTCCCGATCGCGATGCCGAGATCCGCGCGCGCAAGCGCGGGCGCGTCGTTGACACCGTCGCCGACCATCGCCACCCGGTGCCCCTGCTCCTGCAGCTCCGCGACGATCTGCGCCTTGGCCTCCGGCCACACCTCGGCGCGTACCTCGTCCATCCCGAGCTGCTTCGCGATCGCCTCCACCGTGAGGCGCGAGTCGCCGGACACCAGGAGCGTGCGGGCGCGGAGTGCCTTGATCTCCTTGATCGCCTCGGCGGCGGCGGCCTTCGGCACGTCCGCGACCGCGAGGACCGCGCCGGGCTGTCCGTCGATGGTCGCGACGAGCGTGGTCCTCCCCTCACTCTGATGGTGCGAGAGCATCCCGTCGCCGAGGCCCGCGAACCCATGCGCGCGGGCGAGCGCGGCCTTGCCGACCCAGATGTCGTGCCCATCGACGACCGCGTGAACGCCACTGCCGGCCACTGCGTCGAACGACGACGGCTCGCTGAGCTCGATCCCCTTTCCTCGCGCGTGCTCGACGACCGCGGCCGCGAGCGGATGCTCCGACCGGAGCTCCGCGCTCGCGATGAGTCGCAGCGCTTCGTCCTCGCCGATGTCCGCGCAGGTCACCCAGTCGACGACCTCGGGCCGTCCGACCGTGAGCGTGCCGGTCTTGTCGAACACGACGACGTCGATCTTCTGGGCCATCTCGAGCGCCTGCGCGCTCTTGATGAGGATGCCGCGCGTCGCGCCGCGGCCGGTGCCGACCATGATCGCGGTCGGCGTCGCGAGCCCGAGCGCGCAGGGGCAGGCGATGATGAGGACCGCGATGAAGGCGGTGACCGCGTGGGCGAAGCGCGGCTCTGGGCCGTAGATCCACCACGCGATCGCCGCGACGGCCGCGACGGCGAACACGATCGGGACGAACACCGATGCGACGCGGTCGACGAGACGCTGGATCGGCGCCTTCGAGCCCTGCGCCTCCTCCACCAACCGGACGATCTGAGCGAGCGCGGTGTCGGCGCCGACACGCGTGGCGCGGAAGCGCAGCGTGCCGCTCGTGTTCATCGTTCCGCCGGCGACGTCATCGCCAGCGCTCTTCTCGACCGGGATCGATTCGCCCGTGAGCATCGACTCGTCGACGGCCGAGTCGCCGGCGATGACGAGCCCATCGGTCGCGATCGTCTCGCCGGGCCGCACGATGATGACGTCGCCGACCTTCAGCTGATCGATCGGGACGTCCTCCTCAGCCCCGCCGGGACGTCGCACGCGCGCCGACTTCGCGCCGAGCGCGAGCAGGCCGCGGATCGCGTCCGAGGTGTGCGCGCGTGCGCGCGCCTCGAGGTAGCGGCCGACGAGAACGAGCGCGACGATCGCCGACGCCGTCTCGTAGTAGAGGTACTGGTGCGGCTCGAGGCCGGCGTCGAAGAAGATCTGCTGCAGGAACGTCGCGGCGACCGAGATCCCGTACGCGGCCGTGGTGCCGACGACGATGAGCGTGTTCATGTTCGCCTGCCGGTGACGCGCCGCGCCCCACGCGTTCGTATAGAAGGGCGCGGCTGCCCACAGCTGCACCGGTGTCGCGAGCGCGAACATGAGATACGCGCGCCACTGCTCGTGCTGGATGCCGCTGATCACGAGATCCGCCATGGAGACGATCATCGTCAGTGACCCGAGCACCGCCGCGACGCCGAGACGGCGCCGCAGCGACACCAGCTGCGCGCGGCGCGCGGCACGTTCGCGGTCCTCGACAGCGGCGCGCTCCTTCTGGTCGGAGCTGAGCGCGAGCGCGCCGTAACCCGCGCGCTCGACCGCGCGCACGAGCGCGGGGATGTCGGCGCGTGTCGGATCGAGCTGCACGCTGGCGCGCTCGGTCGCGAGATTCACATCCGCGCTCTTCACGCCGCTCACGCCGCGCAGCGCCGATTCGACGTTCGCGACGCACGACGCGCAGGTCATGCCGGTGATGGCGAGGTCGCGCCGGTCGACGGTCGCGACCCCCTCCCCAGGGGGGTGGGTCGTGGTGGTCACACCACCAGTCTAAAGACGCACAACAGCCTGTACGGCCGCTAGAGGATCGCGCCGCATTGCGGACAGCGTCCGGCTCGCTCGGGCGCGCTTGTGCCGCAGGAACGGCACAGGAGCATCCCTGTGGCGTCCGTGTGCCTGGTGCGGCGGCTCTCGCGCTCGAAGGCGGAGTCCCAGCGCCGGCGGGTCCTGAGGTCCTCGCGGTTCCGGCCGCCGCCGGCCAGCATCCCGAGGATGGCGACGCCGATGACCATCACGCCGAACCAGACGACATCCATCAGCGGTCCCCGCCGCTCGCCCGGAGGGACCGAGCCGCGGCGCGGATGAACTCAAGGTCGTCCAGCCCCGGATCCATGTCGCGCGCGTACGGGCGCAGGCGATCCGCGAGCTGCTTCGCGAGCCGCGCGCGCTGATCGGGTGCGAGCTTCGCCTCGCGCGCGACGAACTCGCGCACCAGGCGCTGCGCCTCACCGGGAAGGACGCGGAGTGCGACCTGTGCACCGGCGCCGAGCGGTGTGACCGTGCGGAGGGAGAAGTAGTCGAGCTGCGGCCGCGGCGCGCGCACGACGAACGTGCCCGCGGCGAGATCGCCGAGACGCTGCGAGCGCGAGGTCAGCACGATCGCGAGCAGGCCGATGCCGTAAAAGCTCGGCAGGAAGTCGATGACGCGGACGAGGTTGCGGACGAGCACCGCGGTGAAACCCGCGGGTGCGCCGTCCTCGGCGATGACGCGGAGTCCGAACATCCGCTTCCCGAGCGTCTGTCCGTTCCCGAGCCACTCCATGAGGACGAAGTAGCTCCAGGCGATCGCGAACGTGAGTAGCGTCGCGATCCCGAAATACGGGCCCACGGTCGGGAGACCGAAGAATCCCGCGGCAAGCGAGAACAGGAAGATGGCGCCGGCGAAGATGAGCGTGGCGACGAGGAAGTCCACCAGAGCGGCGAACCCGCGATTCCCGCCGCCGGCCAGGGTGTAACGAAGCACGACGTGATCGGCGGTCTCGACTTCGAGCCGCCCGAGCGAGAC
Source organism: Candidatus Limnocylindria bacterium (assembly GCA_036001645.1). GTDB lineage: Bacteria > Chloroflexota > Limnocylindria > P2-11E > P2-11E > CF-39. The sequence goes on along the minus strand of DASYUC010000022.1, from coordinate 3,365 downwards.
GGCCATGTCCACATGGTACGTTCCGCGGCGTGACGATCGATCGGTTCGTCGAAGACCGCCGCGCGCGCTGGGCGCGACTCGGGCAGCTCGTCAGCGCGGCGCGGGGACGCGTCGAGCGTCTCTCCGCCGATGACGTCGTGGAGCTCGGCCGGCTCTATCGCGTGACGACGGGCGACCTTGCGATCGCGCGCCGCGACTTCGGTCGCGACGTCGCGACGGAGCGGCTGAACGATCTCGTCGCCGCGGCGCACGCGCTCGTGTACAGCGAAGCGCCGACGAGCGGCCGGCGCCTCCGGCGCTTCGTGTTCGGGGAGCTCCCCGCCACCGTCCGCGCGAACCTCCCGTGGACCGGCGCGTCGTTCGCGATCTTCATCGTCTTCGCGATCGCGATGTACGTGGTCGGTCTGCTGCTGCCCGATGTCGCCGCGAACGCGCTGCCGGAGGAGACGCGCCAGCAGCTCGCGCAGCGGAGGCTCTGGACGAACATCCCCGAGGGCTTCCGGCCGATCGCCGGGCCACTCATCATCGTGAACAACGTCCGCGTCGCGATCGTCCTCTTCGCGGGCGGTCTCACCGGCGGCGCGCTCACGCTCTACGGACTCGCGGCGAACGGCGCGATGCTCGGAACGATCTTCGCCGTCGTGCAGACGTACGGGCTCGCCGGCGGTCTGCTCGCGTTCATCGCCGGGCACGGCGTGCTCGAGCTGTCGGCGATCTTCCTCTCCGGCGGCGCCGGCCTGCGCCTGGCGTGGGCGATCCTGCGACCCGGCGAGCGCTCGCGTCGCGACGCGCTGCGTCTCGGTGGGGCTCAGGCGTCACGCGTGATGCTGCTCGTGATCCCGGTGCTCGGCGTCGCCGGCGTCATCGAGGGCTTCCTGTCACCGAGTGGCGCGAGCGATGTCGTGAAGGTGATCGTCGGCGTCGTGACCGGCGCGATGCTCTGGGGCTACATCCTGTTCGTGGGTCGTCCTCAGAGGTATCGCCTCTTCAGCTCGAGGTAACGCTGGATCGTCGCGACGGTGAGCCGTTCCGCCGGCACATCGATGGTGTGCACGCCGCGACGGCGCAGGATCGCGAGCGCGCGCGCCCGCGCCTCCTGCACGTCCTCGGCGACGACGCGCTCGTAGAGCTCGGTGGTCGATGAGGGCACCTTCGTCGCCACCTCTGCGAGCTGCGGGTCCGCGAGGAGGCAGCAGAGCACGAGGTTGTTCCCCGCGAGGCGCGTGACCGCCGCGACAAGCGCGCGCGACGCCTCGTCGTCGACGAGATCGGTGAACAGCACCACGAGCGCGCGCCGCGCGGTGCGCGCGCGCAGGAACTCGAACGCGGCACGGTAGTCCGGCTCGGTCGTCGTGACCTCGAGGCGGCGCAGCTCCTCGGTGAGTCGCAGGAACTGCTTCCGTCCGCGGCGGGGCAGCGCATACGAGCGCACGGTGTCCGCGAAGCCGAGCAGCCCGACCTCGTCGCCCTTCGCGGTCGCGACGTAGCTGAGCATGAGCGCGGTGTTCACCGCGTGGTCGAGCTTCGTGAGTCCCCCGAGGGTGCTCGACATCATGCGACCGGCGTCGAGCAGGATGAGGATGCGCTGCTGACGCTCGGTCTCGTACTCGACCGTGATCGGCTTGCCGCGGCGGGCGGTCGCCGTCCACGAGATCGAACGCGGATCGTCGTCGGGCAGGTACTCGCGCAGCCGCTCGAACACCGTGCCGGCCCCGGGGATCCGCGCGCGCCGCTGGCCCGCGTCGTACGCGAGACCGCGGCGCAGCGTCACCTCGTAGCGGCGGATCTCGTGCAGATCGGGGTAGACATTCGCCGGCGCCGTCGCGGCGACGCGGCCCTGCCGCTCGATGAGGTCGAGCGGACCGCGAAGACGCAGGTGGATGTCGCCGAACGAGAACGTGCCGCGGTGGTGCGGCCGCGCGGCGTACGCGATCTCGCCCGTGTCGCGCGGCGGAACGGTGAGCGGCGAGCGCCGGCGATCGACGTCGAACGTGACCGGGACCGAGTCCGCGAGCACGAGACGCAGCGGCCGCGCGAACGGATTCGTGACACGCAGCGTCACGCGATTGGCGACGCCGATCGACAGCTGCGGATCCGCCACGCGCTCGACCGGGATGTGCCTCGGGGCGGGGGTCGCGCGGTGGTCGACGATCGCGAGCGCGAGGGCCAGCGCGATCACGAGGACGCCGAGCGCGAGGAAGACATCGGAGACGCCACCGAGCGCGAGCGGGACGGCCGCGGCGAGCATGAGCACGAGCAGCCGCGGGCGCGGGAGCGGGACTCGGCTCAGCGTGGGACGTCGAGGCGCGCGAGCACGCGCCGCACGACCGCATCGGCGTCGAGACCCTCGATCTCGGCCTCGGCGCGCAGCACGAGGCGGTGGCGCAGCGTGGGGATCGCCAGCGACTTCACGTCGTCCGGGGTCGCGAAGTCGCGGCCCTCGATCGCCGCGGCGGTCTTCGCGGCGCGCAGCAGATGCACGCCCGCGCGCGGGCTGGCCCCGAGCAGCAGGTCGGTCGACTTCCGCGATTCCTCGACGATGCGCACGACGTACTGCAGCACGGAGTCCTCGACCGTGATCGCCTCGACCTCGGCCGAGCACTCTTCCAGCCCCTTCTTCGCGAACGGTTCGAGCTTCTCGACCTCGGCGAGCGGCTGGCCCTTGTCGTGCACGCGCAGGATCGCCTGCTCCTCCGACGATTCGGGGTAGCGCATGATCGCCTTGAACAGGAAGCGGTCGAGCTCGGCCTCCGGCAGCGGATAGGTGCCCTCGTACTCGACCGGGTTCTGCGTCGCGATGACGAGGAACGGGCGCGGCAGCGGACGCGAATCGCCCTCGAGCGTGACCTGCTTCTCCTCCATCGCCTCGAGAAGCGCGGCCTGCGCTTTCGCCGGCGCGCGGTTCACCTCGTCGGCGAGGACGACGTTCGCGAAGATCGGTCCTTCCTTGATGCGGAAGTTGCTGGTCGTGATCTCGTAGATCGACGTGCCGACGATGTCGCTCGGCATCAGGTCGGGCGTGAACTGGATCCGCTTGAAGGTCCCGCCGATAAGACGCGCGATCGTGCGCGCGAGGAGCGTCTTCGCGGTGCCGGGGACACCCTCGATCAAGAGGTGACCGCCGAGGACGAGCGCGATGAACGCGAGGCGGACCGTTTCGTCCTGGCCGACGATGACGCGGTGCACGTCGTGGTGGAAGCGCTCCGCGACCTCGCGCGTGCGTCCGCTCACCGTGTCTTCACGAGCCGTTCTATCTGCGCGACGGTACGGAGCAACTGGTCCTCGCGCAAGCGACGGCCCAGGGCGTCATCGACGGCGCGCGCCTCTGCGGCACGCTCGCGATCGGTCGCCGCGAGCGTGACGAG
>DASYUC010000021.1:0-36085 GCA_036001645.1 Candidatus Limnocylindria bacterium | reverse complement strand
GAGGACGAGGTGCATCACGTCGTCGAGCCCGCGTATGCCCGCTAGCACGGCGACGCGCCTGCTTGATGGCGCCCGCGTCCCGCCGCTCGACCGCGGGCTCGACGCTGAGGCCGCGCTCCAGCGCGTCGCCGACTCCGGTCTCCGCGGTCGCGGCGGCGCCGGCTTCGCCCCCGCGGACAAGCTGCGCGCGGTGCGCACCAACGCCGCGGGACGCGAGGCCTACGTCGTCGCGAACGCGTACGACGCGGATCCGGATAGCCCCCTTTCGCGCACCCTGCTGGAGCGCCACGCCGAGCTCGTCGTTCGGGGCATCGAGCTGGCGATGGTCTTGACCGGCGCGACGCGGGCGTTCCTCTATCTGCACCCGGAGGCGACCGACGCGCGTAGCGCCGCCGAGCGCGCCCTCGGGGGCCGCGAGGACATCGAGATCGCGCTGGGGCCGGGCGGTTTCATGGGCGGCGAGGAGAGCGCGCTGCTCAACGTCCTCGAGTCAAAGCGCGCGATGGCACGGCAGCGACCACCGTACCCGGCGCTGCAGGGCTATCTCATGCGGCCAACGCTCGTCTCGAGCGCGGAGACGCTCGCGTGGCTGCCGCTCGTGCTGGACGGCGCGAAGGCCGCGACGAAGCTCGTCGCCGTGACCGGCATCGTCGCGAAGCCCGGCGTGTACGAAGTCGAGCTCGGGACCACGCTCGGCGCCATCCTCGAGCGCGCCGGTGGAGCGAGCGGCCCGCTCAAGGCCATCCACGTCGGCGGACCGACCGGCGGGATCCTCGCGGCGGCGCGTCGTGACACGAAGCTCGACTACGACGACCTGAAGGCGGCCGGCACGCACCTCGGGTCGGGCCAGGTGCGCGCGATCGGAACGGACGTCTGCATGGTCAGAGAGGCCGGGCGGCTCTTCGCGTATCTCGCGAAGGAGAGCTGCGCGATCTGCGTTCCCTGCCGCGTCGGCACCAAGCGCGTGCAGGGGATCCTGGAGGGCGTCTCGTCGTCCCTCGGTCGCGACACGGATGTCCCGTGGCTCAGCGAGCTCGGCGATCACATGGAGCGGTTCTCGCTCTGCGGCTTCGGCATCACCGCGCCCTCGATCCTGCGAACCACGCTGCGCGAGTTCCCCGACGATTACCGCGCACACATCAGCGAGCAGCGGTGCCCGACCGGCACGTGCACGACGCTGCGCGCCCGCAGATACGAAACGATGGTCCAGCCGTGAGCGAGACGTGCCCGGCATGCAGCCGGCTCATCGAGAAGGGCGCCGACGGCGTGTGGCGGCATCTGGGGCGATGGGAGGAGTGCATCAGCGCGCGGCCGCGGACGCGGACCGCGACGCTCATCAGCGCCGAGCAGCAGCGCGCGCTGGCCGCGTACCTCTCCGTCAAGATCGAGCGCAATGAGTGGAAGTACTGGGTCGTGGGCGGGATCATCGCGTTCTACCTCGCACTGCTATCGCGCGGCGACTGGCGCATCTTCGCCGTCGGGCTGCTCATCGGCACACTGACGACGTTCTCGCTGATCGCGACCGTCGAGCGCGCCCACGCGCTGCTCCGTCGCGAAACGACCCTCATCCGCGTGACCGGATCGCTTGTCGTCGATACGCGTAAGGACGCCGACAAGGAGAAGCGGTTCGTGCGCGTCGATGGACGCGATCTCGTTCTCGACAGCGAGGTCCACGTCGGGCGGGAGCTCGGCGGGATCGAGTACACCGAGAAGCGCGGGTACCCCCTCGCGATCTGGGACCGCGACGGCGATCTCATCTGGCACCGACCGGAGTACGAGCCGCAAACGCTGTCGACCGATACGATGGTCCTCACCGCATGAGTCTCCTCGAGCGCTACCTGCAGCCCGGCGAATCCCAGCTGCCGACGGTCTCGCACACCGGCGAGATCCCGTCGGGCCAGCCGACCTGCACGATCACGATCGACGGGCAGGATGTGACGGCGATCCCGGGCGAGGCGATCCTGCGCGCCGCGCAGCGCGCCGGCTTCAAGGTGCCGACGCTCTGTGACGACGAGAAGCTCGCGCCGGCCGCGGCCTGCCGCATGTGCCTCGTGGACATCGAGGGCGAGGACCGCCCGCTGCCCTCGTGTCACATCGCGGTCGAGCCGGGCATGAAGATCGTGTCGAGCTCGGACGCGCTCTTCAAGCTGCGCAAGCAGAACCTCGAGTACATCCTCAGCGACCACAACGCGTACTGCATGCCGCCGTGCCAGATCAGCTGCCCGACCCACATCGACATCCCGGGCTACCTGGAGCTCATGGCCAAGGGTCAGCACGTCGAGGCGGCGCGCCTCGTGAAGGAAGTGCTGCCCTTCCCCTACATGCTCGGCCTGGTGTGCCCCAAGCCGTGCCAGGAGGTGTGCCGCCGCGGGCTGGTCGAGGAGGAGATCGCGATCTGCCAGTGCCACGGCTACACCGGCGAGCTCGTCATGGAGATGGACGTCGCGCCGACGCCGTTCCCGCAGAAGGTCGCGAGCGGCAGGCGCGTCGCGGTGGTGGGCGCCGGGCCCGCAGGCATGACCGCCGCGTACTACACGGCGCTCAACGGCCACGCCGTGACCGTCTTCGACATGATGGCCAAGCAGGGCGGCATCTGCCGCTACGGCATCCCGGAGTACCGCCTGCCCAAGGTGAAGCTCGACAAAGAGCTGAACTCGCTCTGGCAGCTGCGCGACACCGAGTTCAAGGGAGGGATGAAGCTCGGCCGCGACTTCACGGTCGACCAGCTCCTTGCGCAGGGCTACGACGCGGTCTTCCTGGGTATTGGCGCGTGGAGCAGCAACGAGCTGCGTATCCCCGGCGAGGACCTGCCGGGCGTCATCGAGGCGATCAACTACCTCCGCCAGAACGCCGAAGGCGATCCGGTCCCGGTGGGGAAGGGGAACCGCGTCGTCGTCATCGGTGGCGGGTTCACGACCTTCGACTGCGCGCGGACGTCACGACGCCTCGGCGCCGAGGTGACCGTCGTGTACCGCCGGTCACGCAGGGAGATGGGCGCGCATTACAGCGAGGTCGACGATGCCGAGCACGAGGGCATCAAGCTCGAGTTCTATGCCGCGCCGGTGAAGATCGTCGAGAAGAACGGTCGCGTCGGCGGCATCGAGTTCCAGCGCATGGCCCTCGGCGAGCCAGACGCGTCGGGACGGCGCCGACCGGTGCCCGTCGAGGGGTCGAACTTCACGATCGAGTGCGACACCGTCATCCCCGCGATCGGCCAGATCCCGGTGCTCGACTGGATCGATCGCGACACCGGCGTCCGCAGGAGCAAGCGCGAGACGATCATCACGAACGGCGCTCTCATGACCGATCGCCCCGGCGTCTTCGCCGGCGGCGACGCGCAGATGGGAACGCGCACGGTCATCGAGTGCGTCGCGCAGGGCAAGCTCGCGGCGAAGGCGATCGACCGGTACCTCGCGGGCGACGACATGGCCCGCGTGGCAGAGGAGATCGCCGAAGAGGAGAGGGTCCCCGAGCTCATCGACATCGTGCCGTACAAGCCTGAGGAGCCGCAGGTCCGCATGCCGATGCTGCCATTCCCGGAGCGCGTGCAGTCGTTCCAGGTGATCGAGAACGGCTACACGAAGGACCTGGCCGAGAAGGAGGCGGCGCGCTGCCTTCAGTGCGTGTGCCCCGATGTCGGGCGCTGCCACCTGCAGCGGCTATCCGTCGAGCATGGCCTCACCGACAACCGCTTCCATCGCGCCGAGCCGATCGACTATCACGACTACGAGTACGACTTCAGCCACGACTTCATCCTTCGCGACCTCAACAAGTGCATCAACTGCACGCAGTGCGTGCGGATCTGCCGCGACGTCATCGGCGCGAATTGCTACGGCCTCATGGGTGGCGGGTACGACTCGATCGTCACGACGCCGTGGAACGTCTCGCTCTCGTACACCGACTGCGTGTCGTGCGGCGCGTGCGCCGAGACCTGCCCGACCGGTGCGCTGATGATGCGCGAGCGCGATCTTCAGACGTATGAGCTCGACGTCGTGCGCTGCATCTACTGCGGCGACTGCGTCGAGGTGTGCCCGCACGGCGCGCTCGGCGAGACGCCGAACTTCGAGCTCGCGACGTACAAGCGCTTCGGCGTTACGGTCCTCGCGAAGGAAGAGCTCGCCGTGGCGAAGACCTGGAAGCCATCCGAGCAGGTGCCGACGAACGGCGACGGCAAAGACCGCGTGCGGCCGCCGGAGGTGCGGCCGCCCGCTCCGCCGCGCTGGGGAGCCTGATCGCGCACAGCCGGCGGCTGGCGTGGGACGCCCTCCGGAACGTGCGCGATCTTGGTGGCCTTCGCTGCGCCGGGGGTGTGATCCGGAGCGGGGTTCTCGTTCGATCCTCGATCATGGGAGCGCTGACCCCCGCGGGGTCGGCTGAGATCCGCGCCTATGGCGTGAGGACGGTCATCGACCTGCGTGGGCCGGATGAGATGACAGCGGTGGCCAGCCCATTCGGGACGGCCGTCGTATACCGGAACGTCCGCGTCGACGGGGAACAAACACTGAAGCTGCATGAACATGCGAACGCCGGAACGATGGCCCTACAGCTCGCCGACCTCGCCCGGCCCGGAAGCGGCCTGCGGGCAGCCCTTGCCGCGATCGCGAGCGCGACTCCCGCGATCGTCGTCCATTGCCAGGCAGGGCGCGACCGCACCGGGATCGTCGTGGCGTTGCTCCTCGCCGCGCTCGGCGTCGCAGATGACGACATCGTCGCAGACCACTGCGCGAGCGATGCCGAGCTGGTCGACGAGTATGCGCGCTTCAGAGCAGAGCACCCGGAGATCGCGGCCGACATGGCGGAGCGCCAGGAGAGGCGTGCGTGGGTGATGGGCGAGCTGCTTTCGACGCTTCGCGCCGAGCATGGCGGGGGGACCGCGTACCTCGAGCACATCGGCGTACTTCCCGAGGACATCCGACGCTTGCGAGGGCTGCTCGTCGGATGACACTCCGCGACCGCCTCGTCGCGCGCATCCGCGCGCGCGGGCCAATGACCTTCGCGGAGTACATGGAGGCGGCGCTCTTCGATCCACAGGACGGCTACTACACGTCGCGCGTCGCGCTGGGCTTCGAGGGCGACTACCTCACGGCGCCCGACCTCGGGCCGCACTTCGGCCGAGCGCTGGCGCGTGCGTTCGTCGATCTCTGGCTGCAGCTGGGCAAGCCCGCGGCCTGGGACCTCGTCGAGGCCGGCGCGGGCCGGGGCATCTTCCTACGCGACGTGCTCGTCGCGCTCGAGCGCGAGCGGCCCGACTCCGCCAGGGGCGCGCGCCCCACGATCGTCGAGGTCTCGCCGCGGCTGCGCGAGCAACAGTCCGCCGCTCTGGCGGGCCGCGACCTGCGCTGGGCCTCGGATCCGCGCGCGCTCGCGCCGGTGCACGGCGTGATCTTCGCGAACGAGGTGCTCGACGCCTTCCCGGTGCACGTGCTCGCGCGGACCGCTGAGGGAGTGCGAGAAGCGTTCGTCGAAGAGCATGCCGGCGTCCTCACCGAGACCCTGCGAGCGCCGAGCCATCCCGATCTCAGCTGGCGCGTCCCCGAACGTCTGCCGCAGGGTGGCCGCTGGGAGGTCAGCCCTGCCGCGGAGGGATGGGTCGCGAGCCTCGGCGCCGCTCTCACCGGCGGCTACGTGCTGTTCGTGGATTACGGCGGTGACGAGAACGAGCTCCTCACGCGCCTCGGTGCCGGAACGCTGCGCGGCTTCTCGCGCCATCGGCTGATGAGCGATCCGTTCGCCGAGCCGGGCGCGCACGACCTCACCGCCAGCGTGAATTTCACCGCGATCCGGCGTGCCGCCGAGGGCGCGGGCTTTGTGTTCGCGGGACGCGCCACGCAGCGTGATGCGCTCCTCGCGCTCGGCATCCGCGAAGCGACCGCGCGGCCGGAGACGCCGATCGAACAATTGCGCGCGCTCGGTAGACGCTCGGCGATCGATACGTTGCTCGACCCGAACGGCTTCGGCGCGTTCGAATTCGTGTGCTTTGCGAAGGACGCACCGACCGAAGGGCTGCGGATGTTCGCCGGGGCCCGCTCCGACGCTACTGGTTCGCGTCGATGAGGAGCGTCGCGAACGCGGTCATCGGTGCCTCAGCGGTCCCGTACAGGACCACGATGAAGGTGCGATGCGCCCACATGGTCACCTTGGGATTCGTTTCTCCGTAGAAGAGCACGCGCCGGCCTGACAGCGTCAGCTCCTTCGGCTTCGTCGTCGAGAATCCCTGCCCGATGCTGTCGAGCGCGCCCGGCAACGCCGCATAGGACGGCTGCAACGCCATGACCAGCACGAACATGTCGACCGGATCGCCGTTCTTGGTCAGCAGGCGCATCCCGAATCCGCTCGAGTACTGTGCGAGCTCCGGCTTGTTGAAGAGGTCGCGCACGATTCGATCCGCTTCGGGTGGGGGAGTGACCCACTCATAGCCCTGGAGCGTCCTGAAATACGAGTCCGCCACGGCGAGCGTTGGCTGTGGCGTGGGGGTCGGTTCGGGTGTTGGTGTGGGGCTCGCGGTCGGTGTGGGGGTCGGGGATGCGGTGGGCGCGGTAGCGACCTGCGGCGGAGGTCCGCAGCTCACAACGAACGTGAGCAGGATCATTGCGAGTCTGTGAGGCACGTGGGCATTCAAACACCGGTGCGCGGCGGTAACAATGACTACGCGGTATCCTGAAGCGGAAACGGGCTCTTAGCTCAGCTGGTTAGAGCGCAGCGTTGACATCGCTGAGGTCGGGCGTTCGAGCCGCCCAGAGCCCACAGACAGGCACCCGGTCTTTTAGGACTTCGTCGCGGACTTTCCCTTCGACTTCGCGCGTGGGGCCTTCGCGGCGTGAGCGGCGGCTGGCGCCGCTTCCTTTGCTGTCCGTTTGATCGCGTACTGCCTCACACCGTCGAGAAGCTCCTGAACGTCGAACGGCTTGCGGAGCGCCAGCTTCGCGCCGAGCTCACGCAGCTGCGGTCGGAGCGTGTCCATGTCCTCAGTGGCCGAGACGACGATGACCGGTGGCTGGCGATCCGGCTCCATCTCCGCGCGCAAACGAAGGAACTGGACGCCGTCGGCGCCCGGCAGGATGAGGTCGAGGAGGATGAGATCGATCGCGGCCTCCTGCAGGATGCGGAGTCCCTCCTCGGCGTCGGGCGCGAGCGTGACCTCGTAGCCGCTGTTGCGGAGGATCGTCTCGAGCAGGCGGCGCGTGTTCTCGTTGTCCTCGACGACCAGGATGTTCTGCTTCTCGGTGCTTTCCATCGGGCCAGTCTGAAAGATTGGTCAAGCGCGCGCTGAGGAGCACTCAGGCCGGCCCGGACAGCCTCTTCTCAGGGTCGTCGTTGACCATGAGGCCGTGACCGCCGTCGACGGGATCGACAAGCTGCCAGCCGTCCAGCTCGAGCTCCAGCAGCCACTCCGCGTAGTCGCGAAGCCTGAGCGAGGCCTCCGTGAGGGTCTCCGCCTCGTCCGCGACCCACTTCACGCACAGGCTCTCGAGCCGCGCCTCGAAGTCATCCTCGGTCAGCTCGCCGGCGATGTCGGCCGCCTCGCGCGGTGTCAGCAGCCGCGGCCTCCCGTTCTCGTGCGCCCGCATATCTCACCTCCGGCGCGCTCGTCGGAGCGCCTTCCAGAGATCGGCAGCGCCTTGCGCCGTTCATTTCGCCTTCACATCCGGATGCTTTACTGAGGCCAGCAGCAGCCACGCGAGGGAGGGAATGCATGACCATCAGGGGGACGCAGCCGCGTCCGGCGGGACCGGCGATCGGTGCCAGCGTGATCGGCATCGCCGCGTTGCTCGTGCTCATCATCGCGATCTTCGGTTCTTTCACGCAGGTCGGCGTCGGCGAGATCGGCATCGTGAAGCACTTCGGTGCGATCGACCCCGATCACCCCGACGTCTTCGAGCCGGGTATCCACACCAAGGTCCCGTTCCGCGATGATGTCGTGATCTTCGACACCCGGATCCAGAAGGAGGAGGTCGCGGCGAGCGCGGCGTCCAAGGACGGCGTCACGATCCACTCGACGATCGCGATCAACTTCCACATCGACTCGGCGAAGGCGCCGCTGATCCTCCAGAACATCGGTCCCAACTACAAGGAGCGCATCATCGACCAGCAGATCCAGCAGGCGTTCAAGGATGTGACCGCTCTGTACGCCGGCCTCGAGCTCATCCAGAAACGCGAGGAGGTCGCCACGAAGGCGAAAGACGTGCTGAAGAACAAACTCTCGCCCTACTACATCATCGTCGACGAGTTCACGATCCCGAACTACGAATTTCCCAAGGAATTCAACGACGCGATCCTCGCGACGCAGGTCGCCAACCAGCAGAACCTCCAGGCGAAGCAGCTCCAGGAGAAGGCGCGGACGGAGGCCGAGACGGCGCTCATCGTCGCCCAGGGCCTGGCGAACGCCCAGAAGGCGCAGGCGACGACGTTGACACCCGAATACCTGCAGCTCCAGGCCATCAGCAAATGGAACGGGCAGCTACCCCAGTACCTGACGCCGAACACGCCGCTGCCGTTCATCGGCACGACGCCGACGACGCCGGCCAGGTAGCCGTGGCAGCTCTCGAGATCGTCATGGTCGCGGCGGCGGTGCTGCTGCTCGTCACCCTGTTCCTGTACCTCTGGCAGCGTCTGGGCCTGGTCGGCACCGACCACGCCCACCGCTCACCACCACACAAACACCTCGATATCCCGCCCCACGAGCACGACCACTAGGGCGTACCGGCACGCGCTCTGCTGCTCCCTCCGGCGTGGAGCGGCTGGACCTTCGCGACGAGATCGCGGTCGACGAGGCCTGCGCGCGCTGCGCGACGCCCCTCGTCGCGCCGGCCAGCGTGGTCCGTCGGGACGGCGAGCTCTACTGCTGCGGCAGCTGCGCCAGGGCCGCCGAGGGCGTCGGGGGTGCCATTGGTGAGGGCTGCGCCCACTGCGGCGCGCCGATCGTCGACCGCGCCACCGCCGTGTCCGCCGAAAGCCGCGTCTTCTGTTGCGCCAATTGCGCCGTAGCGCCCCGCGAGGTCGAGCCGCCGGTTCGGTGAACGGCTGCCCGTCTGTTGCCCCACTAGTACTGGGGTGACGTTCTATGAAATCGCGCGTTGAGCGAATAGTGTCCCGACTTACGTTCAAACGATCGAGCGGTCCTGCGCGTCCGACGACGACGCCGGTGTGGCGTCCCGCCGAAGCGCCTGAGCCCGCCCGTAGCGCTGAACCGGGCCGCAAAGAGGAAGTTTCGGAGGGGAACACCATGCAGCAACGCGACACGCGTGACTACTCGGCAACGCGGGAGTACACGACACCGAGCGCGGGCGACCTGAACGCCCTTCTCGGCAAGGGCTCCGAGTTCGAAGGCAAGCTCGCGTTCGAGGGCAAGGTCCGGATCGACGGAACGTTCACCGGCGAGATCTCCACGAACGACCTGCTCATGGTCGGCGACGGCGCCAAGGTCCAGGCGGAGATCAGCTGCGGAACGGTGATCGTCGAGGGCGAGGTCGTCGGCAACATCCGGGCGACGTCCGCCGTCGAGCTCCGCCGGCCGGCGAAGGTCCACGGAGACATCACCACGCCGTCGCTCGTGATCGAGAAGGGCGTCGTCTTTGAAGGCCGTTCGAAGATGGACGAGCTTCAGTCGTCGAACGTCGTTCCGATCTACGCGTCCGCCGAACCCGGCAAGTAGCAAAGCCATAGACGCCGTTTCGGGCGTCCTGATGTTCGATGGCGTCACGATCCGTGACGCCGACTTCAGGCGCGCCTCCTTCGACGCTGTCGCGCCGGAGGGCTGCGCCTTCGAGCACTGCGACTTCCGCGGACAGACGCTGGACCGCCGCTTCCAACCCCTGTTCTCCTCCCGGCGGCGCAGCGTCTTCCGCGACTGCCGCTTCGACGAGGCTGACCTGCGTGCGGTCCGCCCGGGCCAGGCGCGCTTCGAGCGCTGTCGGTTCGACGGCGCGAAGATCGACGGCTGGGAGTCCTTCTGCGCCGAGTTCATCGACTGCACGTTCTCCGGCCGCATCGCCAACGTCCGCGTCTACGGCCGGCCGTGGGGCGCGGGCGCGGAGCACCTCGACCCGGTGCGAAAGATCAATGAATTCCGTGGCAACGACTTCCGAAAGGCCGACCTCGTCGGCGTCACCTTCGTGCACGGCATCGACGTGGGCGCGCAGCGCTGGCCGCAGGGTCCCGAGTACGTCGTCCTCGACAAGATCCACCAGCGGATCGCCAAGGCGCGCGTCACCGTGCTCGACTGGCGCGAGCATCCCGCCCGCGAAGAGGCGCTCGAGATGCTCCAGTCCGCGGCGCAGCTGTACTCGAACCAGATGACCGTCATCGGTCGTCGCGTCGAGGAGCGCTGGTCCGCTCCCGCCGCGGTGCAGGAGCGCGTCTGGGACACTCTCGCCCGCTCGATCGCTTAGTCCGCGAGGAGCTCCTCCACCAGCGACCGCGCGGGCCAGTCCTCCGGCGTTAACACTCGGTCCGGATGCGCGAGCTGTACCTCGTCCGCATCTGCCGCGGCCCGCGGAACGCCGTCGTCGATCGCGACGTCGACGCAGATGAGCACCAGGTCGCGCTCAGCGATGGTCCGGAGTACCCGGGGAGAGCGAGCCTGGAGACCCGTTTCCTCCTGGACCTCACGGACAGCCGCAGCCTCAGCGGTCTCACCTTCCTCGATGAATCCCGCGACGAGCCCCCACGCCCCTTCCGGCCAGTCGTGCCGCCGCGTGTAGAGGATCCGGCCGCTGGGTGCACGCGCTCGCACCAGAACAACGGGCAGCGCGTTCGTCGGCCGGAACCAACCGCAGTGCGGGCACTCGGCCTTCCAGTCAGGACGTTCCGGGCTCGCGAGCGCTGAGCCGCAGCTCGCGCAAAAGCGCGGGTCGGGCATCCGCGGATGCTACGATTCGTCCCTCGCGACGACGCGGACAGTGCCGCAGCCAGTTGCCGTAAGCGAGCCCGGGAAGGTGTGAGCCGGGCCGGCGCCAATGCGGAGACCACCGCCGAGCGACGTGGGAGGGCCCCGTACAGCCCGAACGAGAGCCCCAGGGGTAGGGCCCCTGTCAGCGAGCGAACGAGCGTGGGGGAACTCGGGTGGAACCGCGGGAGCAGCGCCTCTCGTCCCGAATGTCAGGGACGAAGGCGCTTTTTTCGTCCCCAAGAGGAGGAGACAGGTGGCGAAAACGGAACGAAAGGCCGACCACGGTGACGAAGCGCTTTACGCGCTGCGGCACTCGACCGCGCACGTCATGGCGGGCGCGGTCCTCGAGCTCTTCCCAGGCGCGAAGTTCGGCTTCGGGCCGCCGGTCCAGGACGGCTTCTACTACGACTTCGACCTGCCGCGCCCGCTCACGCCCGATGACCTTGCCACGATCGAGGCGAAGATGCAGGAGGTCGTGAAGCACGACGCGCCCTTCGAGCACCGGGACATGAGCGTTCCGGAGGCACTGAAATTCTTCGGAGAGCGCAAGCAGGACTACAAGGTCGATCAGATCAAAAAGCTCGCGGAAGAAGGCGCTGACGAGGACAGCGACGACGAGGTCCAGGACGGACGGGTGAGCACCTACCAGCACAACGGCTTCGTCGATCTCTGCAAGGGACCGCATGTGAAGAAGACGGGCAGCATCGGCCCGTTCAAGCTGCTCTCGATCGCAGGCGCGTACTGGCGCGGCAACGAACGCAATCAGCAGCTACAGCGGATCTACGGCACCGTGTGGCCGGATCAGAAGCAGCTCGACGAGTACCTGAAGCGGCTCCAGGAGATCGAGAAGCGCGACCATCGCGTGCTCGGCAAAGAGCTCGAGCTGTTCCGCATCGACGACGAGCTCGGCTCAGGTCTGGTGTTGTGGCTGCCCAACCTGTCGGTCGTGCGCGAGGAGCTGGAGAGCTGGTGGCGCAAGGTGCATCACGAGCGCGGCTACACCCTCGTGTACACGCCGCACATCGCGAACGAGAAGATCTACCAGCGCTCGGGCCACCTCGAGAAGTACGGCGAGAACATGTACGGCCCGCTGCTGCTGGACGAGGGGACGCAGAAGTTCTGGATCAAGCCGATGAACTGCCCCGGGCACATCAAAGTGTTCCAGTCGAAGATCCACTCGTACCGCGAGCTCCCGCTGCGGATCGGCGAGCTCGGCACGGTGTATCGCTACGAGCGAGGCGGCGCGCTACACGGCATGCAGCGCGTGCGCGGCTTCACGCAGGACGACTCGCACATCTTCTGCTCCTGGGAGCAGGCGCAGGTGGAGATCGGCAAGGTCTTCGATCTCGCGATGGAGTTCCTCCGCACCTTTGGCTACACCGATCCGGTCATCTATCTGTCGACGCGTCCGGAGCGGCGCCTCGGCACCGACGAGATGTGGGACCAGGCGGAGAAGGCGCTGGCCGATGCGCTGGGCGTCCGCGAGGTCCCGTACAAGATCGACAAGGGCGGCGGCGTCTTCTACGCGCCGAAGATCGATATCAAGATGAAGGACGCGATCGGCCGCGAGTGGCAGGGTCCGACGATCCAGATCGACCTCAATCTCCCCGAACGGTTCGACGTGACCTACGTGAACAGCGCGGGCCAGCGCGAGCGGGCGGTGATGATCCACCGTGTGCTGTTCGGCAGCCTGGAGCGCTTCGTCGGCGGCCTCATCGAGCACTACGCGGGGAACTTCCCGCTGTGGCTGGCGTGGGAGCAGGTGGCGGTGATCCCCGTGCGCGAGACGGCGCTCGGATACGCGCAAGAGATCACCGCGAAGCTTCGCGCCGACGGATTCCGGGTGCACCTCGACGAGCAAGCCGGTGACCTTCGCAACCGCGTCAAGGAGGCGCAGCACCGGAGAGCGAACTACATGCTCGTCGTCGGCGACAAGGAGGCGGCCGCCGGCACCGTGTCGGTGCGGCGCCGCGGGTCGCGCGAAGAGGAGCGCGGCGTCGCGTTCGACGGCTTCGTCGACCGCATCAAGAAGGAGCGCGACACGAAGGCGCTCCCGGCGGACTTCGCCGCGCACGAACCACGTGCGGGGGATTCGGTGACAAGTGCAGGCGACGCGATGGCATGACGACGACCCCCGCAATCGCTCCCACACTTCGCGGCGAGCGGGTCACCCTCCGTCCGATGACGCACGCCGATGCGCCGGATCTCGTCCGCTGGGCGAACGATCCGGACTTCACGTGGTACCAGTGGGGCCGCCGGCCCGGTCGTTTCCCGGACGACGAGGCGGCGCGCAAGTGGATGGACGTGATCGCCGGACTTCGCGGCGTCGTCTTCGTCATCGAGCACGAGGGACGTCCGATCGGCCAGGCGAACTACCGCGACCTCCGACCGAAGGGGAAGAGCGCCGAGGTGGGGATCGGGATCGGCGAGCCAGCGCTTTGGGGCAAGGGGCTCGGACGCGAGGCGCTGACGCTGCTCGTGCGTCACCTGGTGGACGATCTGGGTGTCCACCGCGTGAGCCTCACCGTGCTGGCGTTCAACGACCGCGCGATCGCCTCGTACAGGGCGGCCGGCTTCGAGGTCGAAGGCATCGAGCGGGACGGGGTGATGACCGACCGGGGGACCTGGGCCGACGACGTGAAGATGGCCTACGTGGTCGGCCACGCCAGGCCGGCGTTCGATCCGCGGCCGGTCACCCTCACCGGCACCTACGTCCGCCTCGAGCCGCTGCGTCGCGAGCACGCGGCCGAGCTCCTTCCCGTGGCGCACGACGACGACATCTGGCGCCTGATGCTCGTTCCCATGCCGCGTGACGTCGGCGAGCTGGAGCAGTGGATCGGCGCGGCGCTCGAGGAACAGATCCTCGGAAACCAGGTGGCATTCCTCACGCGGCGCATGAGCGACGGCGCGCCGATCGGCAGCACGCGCTTCCTGCACATCGATCGTGCGAACAAGACCGCGGAGATCGGCTGGACGTTCCTCGGCCGAGACGCTCGCCGCACGGTCGCGAATACCGAGGCGAAGTACCTCCAGCTCCGCCACCTTTTCGACGACCTCGGCGCGCACCGCGTGTGGCTGCAGACAGACAAGCTCAACGAGCGGTCGCAGCGCGCGATGGAGCGCCTTGGCGCGATCCGGGAGGGGGAGCATCGCGACGACCGCATCTCGCACGACGGCCGCGTTCGAACAAGCGTCGTCTACGGCATCACACGCGCGGACTGGCCGTCGGTCGCCGAGCGCATTCGAGGGCTCCTGGCCCGGTGATATCCTGTTCCGAGTTGAGTTCATTCACCGGCGGACTTTCCCTCTGCTCGTAGCGGAGGCGCGCGTATAGCTGCTCCCGAACTGCGGATCAACGAAAGCATCCGCGTGCCCGCCGTGCGCCTGATCGGCCCGAACAACGAGCAGCTCGGAGTCGTCCCGACGCAGCGCGCGCTCGCGCACGCACAGGATCTCGGATACGACCTCGTTGAGATCGCGCCGAACTCCACGCCACCGGTGGCGCGGATCCTCGACTTCGGCAAGTACCGCTACGCCGAACAGCAGAAGGCCAAGGAAGCCAAGAAGCGCCAGCGCTCGGTCACCTGGAAAGAGATCCGCATCACGCCGAAGATCGACGAGCACGACATCGAAACGAAGATCAAGTCCGCCTCGAAGTTCCTCGACGAGGGCGACAAGCTCAAGGTCACCGTTCGGTTCCGCGGGCGCGAGCTCGCGCACCCCGATCGTGGCCGCGTCCTGCTGCTGCAGGTCGCCGACCGCCTGAAGGACCACGGGACGGTCGAGCGCATGCCGCTCCTCGAGGGCCGCTCGATGATCATGGTCATGAACCCGGTGCGCCGCGACGCGCAGGGCGCGCCCACGCCGCAGACCCCTACGCCGACGACCGCGCCCGCGCCGGCCGCGAGTGCTTCCGCTGCGAAGCCGCCTGCCGCGGCCGCAGCTGCCCCCACGCCGAAGCCCGCGGCACCACCCGCACCGGTGCGCGCGACGACCGCGCCACCGCCGAGCGCGGCGCGGCCAGCGTCGACTTCCCCTGCTGCGCCCCCGTCCACCGCGCCCTCCTCCGCCGCTCCGAGCGCCGCGCCTCGTAAGCGAACGAACTAACCCGTACAATCGGCCTTCACACTTCGCGCGAGGAGGCATGCTTTCGTGCCCAAGATCAAGAGCCATAGCGGCGCCAAGAAGCGTTTCGTTGCGAGCGGGCGCGGCAAGCTCCTGCGCATGAAGGCATACAAAGGCCACCTCAACGCGCACAAGTCACCGCGCCGGAAGCGGGCGCACGCAGGCAAGGCGCTCGTCGCCCGGGGCGACCTCAGGCTGATCCGCAAGATGCTGCCGCACCTCGTAGGGAAGTAGGGAGAAGGCATGACACGGATAAAGCGCGGGGTCGCCGCCCACAAGAAGCACAAGAAGCTCCTGAACGCCGCCGAAGGGCGCCGCGGAGCGAAGCACAAGCTCGTCCGCCCCGCCCGCGAGGCGGCGCTCCACGCGCTCAACTACGCCTACCGTGACCGCCGCAAGAAGAAGGGTCAGTTCCGCGCCCTCTGGATCGCGCGCATCAATGCCGCATCGCGCGAATCGGGCGTCTCGTACAGCCGTCTCATGGCCGCGATGCGTTCGGCCGGTGTTCAGCTCGACCGCAAGGTCCTCGCCGACATGGCCGTGCGCGATCCCAAGGTGTTCCGGCACTATCTGGACCTCGTCAACAACAAGAAGGCTGGTAAAGCCAGCTCATAGATCTCAGCGCGCGTGAGCGCGCGGGGGTCGATGGCAACGACGGAGAGCAGTACCGCGCAGACGTTCGCACAGGGAATGCGGGTCGCGACTGAGAGCCCGCAGCGAAACGGAACGCGGGAATTCGCTCCGGAGCCGATGCGCAGAAAAGCGCATCCGGGTGGAGCCCGATAGCGCTCCTCACGAGAGTCCGCCGGCCGCGTGCCGGTGGGAGATCGGGTGGTACCGCGGAGGCCCGCCTTCGTCCCGAGTGCGAGAGCACGGGAGCGAAGCGGGCTTTTTGATTTCGAGCATGCGGGCGAGGCTCGCGTTCGGAATGGAAAGGAACGTATGGCGGGACCAGAGGATCTGAAGGTGATCGCCGACCGCGCGGTGGCGGAGATCGCCGCCTGCGCGGACGACGCCGCGCTCGAGGCCGCGCGGGTCCGCTACCTCGGGCGCAAGGACGGCGAGGTCACGCAGGCCACCAAGCAGATCGCGACCCTGCCCGCGAAGGACAAGCCGGCGTACGGCGCCGCGGTGAACGAGGCGAAAGCCCGCATCGAGGCCGCGCTCCAGAGCCGGGGCGACGCGCTGCATCACGCAGCCATCGACCACAGCCTCGGCGAGCATGTCGATCTCACGCTCCCGGGGCGACCGGCGCGCGTCGGCCGGCTGCATCCGGTGAGCGCGGCGATCCGCGACGTCTCGCGCATCTTCGCCACCATGGGCTTCGAGACCGTCGAGGGCCCGGAGTTCGAGACCGACTACTACAACTTCGAGGCGCTCAACATCCCGCCGGGCCACCCCGCGCGCGAGAAGTGGGACACGCTGTGGGTCTCGAATCCGCTCGGGGACGATCCGAAGATGCCCGTGCTCGGCCGCACGCACACCTCACCGATGCAGGTGCGGATCATGGAGCAGCGCAAGCCGCCGATCCGCGTCGTTGTCCCGGGCCGGTGCTACCGGCACGAGGCGACCGACGCGCTGCACGAGAGCATCCTCCACCAGTACGAGGGCCTCGCCATCGACGAGAAGCTCACGATGGCCGACCTCAAAGGTGTCCTCTATTCGTTCGCGCGGCAGTACTTCGGAAGCCAGCACAACGTGCGCTTCCGGCCGGACTACTTCCCGTTCACCGAGCCGTCGGCGGAGATCGCCTTCAGCTGCGTGATCTGCGAGGGCAAGGATCCCGAGTGCCACACCTGCGGCGGCGACGGTTGGATCGAGGCCGCCGGCTGCGGCATGGTGCATCCGAACGTGCTGCGGCGCGTCGGGTACGACCCCGACCGGTACCAGGGTTTCGCGTTCGGCGGCGGTCTCGAGCGTTTGGCGATGGTGAAGTCCGGCACGCCCGACATCCGCCTGTTCGCTCAGAACGATCTGCGCTTCCTCGAGAGCCTGTAGATGCTGATCAGAGCTCCGCTCTCATGGCTGCGCGAGTACGTCGACGTGACCGTTCCCGTCGACGATCTCGCGCATCGCCTCCACATGTCCGGCACCGAGGTGAAGGGCATCGAGCGCAAGGCCTGGGACAAGACCTGGGTCGGCCGCGTCACCGCGCTGTCGAAGCATCCGAACGCCGACAAGCTGAGCCTCGCGACGGTGGACTACGGCCAGGGCCGGACCAAACAGGTCGTGACCGGCGCGACCAACCTGAGGCCGGGATCCGTCGTCGCGTACGCCGAGATCGGCGCCGAGTACATCGACGGCCACACCGGCGAGCGCACGGTCATGAAGCCAAGAGACATGCGCGGCATCACCAGCGAGGGGATGGTCCTCTCGGAGAAGGAGCTCGGCGTCGGCGAGGACCACGAGGGCATCCTCCTGCTCGACGACAAGCTGACGGTCGGCGCGCCGCTGTCCGAGGCGCTCGGCGAGACGGTGCTGCTGCTCGAGCTGCAGCCGAACCGGCCCGATTGTCTGGGCATCGTCGGCGTCGCGCGCGAGGTCTCCGCGTTGCTGCGACAGAAGCTGCGGGAGCCGGCCGGCCATCCGCTCGGCCAGAGCGCGCCGAAGGGTCTCGACGTGCGCATCGAGGACCCGGTGGCCTGTCCGAGGTTCGCCGCCGCGCGCCTCGACGACATCCACATCGGGCCGTCGCCCGAGTGGATGCAGCGGCGACTCATCGCCGCCGGGATGCGTCCGATCTCGAACGTCGTCGACATCACGAACTACGTGATGCTCGAGCTCGGACAGCCGCTCCATGCCTACGACCTGCGAGAGGTGAAGGGCGGGACGCTCGTCGCACGGCAGGCTCGCGCCGGGGAGCACCTGAAGACGCTCGACGGCGTCGACCGCGCACTGCCGGAGGGGACGCTGGTGATCGCCGACGAGGAGCGTGCTCTCGGGATCGCCGGGATCATGGGCGGCGAAGACTCGGAGATCCGCACGGACACGACGACCGTCGCGCTCGAATGCGCGTCGTTCGATCCGCGAAGCATCGGCAGGACCGCGACGACGCTCGGCTTGCGCGGCTCATCCGGCAGCGCCGCGGCGCGCCGGTTCTCCTGGCAGCTGAGCCCCGACCTGGTGCCCATCGCGCTCGCCAGGACCGTCCAGCTGTTGCGCGAGCATGCCGGAGCGCGTCCCTCTGGAGTCGTGGATCGCTATCCGCGCCCGCGTCCGCAGGTCGAGGTGCGCATCCCGTTCGCGAAGTTCGCGCGCCATCTCGGCATGGAGGTCACGCGCGACGAGGCCGTCGGAGCGCTGAGCGGGCTCGGCTTCGCGGTCACGCAGGCCGGCGACGCGCTCGTCGCGCGCGCGCCCGTCGTGCGCACGGACATCGCCATCCCCGAGGACCTCCTCGAGGAGGTCGCGCGGATCGTCGGCTACGACCGGCTGCCGACGGGTGTGCCCGACGGGCCACTGCCGCTCGTCGAAGCGCACCCGCTCGAGGAATTCCGCGAGCGCCTGCGCGACGCGCTCGTGGGCATGGGTCTGCAGGAGACGGTGTCCTACTCGCTCATCGATCCGCAGTGGCTCGAGCGTCTCAGTGCCGACGGAAGCCGCATCGCCCCGTGCCCGCTCCGCATCCTGAACCCGACGACACCGGCACAGTCCGTTGCGCGTCCGACGCTTCGGGCGAGCCTGCTCGACACCGCGCGGCGCAACCTGCGACACCGCGACGGCATCGCGATCTTCGAGATCGCGCCGGCGTATCTCCCACGCGAGCACGACCTTCCTGAGGAGCGCTGGACCGCGGCGGTCCTGCTCGCGGGCACGGCGCAGCCGGAGACCTGGCTGGGCCCCGCGCGCGAGACCGATCTGTGGGACCTCAAATCCGTCATCACCGGAGCGCTCGCGAAGCTGCGGGTCCGCAGCGTCGGCGACGCGCAGCCCGGCGCACCCGGCCTGCATCCCGGCCGCTCCGAACGTCGCGGCTCCGCGGAGCGC
The DNA here is from genome assembly GCA_036001645.1 of Candidatus Limnocylindria bacterium. Lineage (GTDB taxonomy): Bacteria > Chloroflexota > Limnocylindria > P2-11E > P2-11E > CF-39. The sequence continues at coordinate 17,085 of DASYUC010000021.1, read as the reverse complement.
GACGTGATGACCTGGGGACAGCTCGATCCCCGCGTGGCGGATCTGTGGGAGCTGCCGGCGGCGACCTTCGTCGCCGAGCTGGACGTGACGGCCCTCCTCGAGCGTGTGTCGCCGCCCCAGGTCGCGGCGCCACCCCGGTACCCGCCGGCGATCCGCGACCTCGCACTCGTCCTCGACGAGGCCACGCCGTACGCCGCCGTCGAGGACGCGATCCGAGCCGCTGGAAAGGCCCTCGTCGAGTCGATCTCGCTCGTCGACCTGTACCGCGGGCCGCAGGTCGGAGAGGGCAAGAAATCGCTGGCGGTACGGCTTGTCCTGCGCTCGATCGACAGCACGCTGACCGATGCCGACGTCGAACGGGCCCTCAAGCGGATCGAGGGCCGCCTCCTCCACCAGCTCGGAGCCGCGCTGCGCGCCTAGGGCCCCGACCGAACCGCCTTGCTCTAAAAGGGGTACGAGGGTAGCCTGCGAAACATCGCGGGTCGTTCCGCGATGCGGGATTGCGAAAGGCGTGGGAGGTATCAACAAGGAATGACCAACCAATGGCGACGCGCGGCGGCTGTGGTGGCCGTCGCGACTATGACACTCGCGGCCTGCGGGTCGACACCGCCGGCAGCCACCAGTACGCCCGGCGCATCGGCGACCGTGGCTCTCAAGCGTGGCGCAGGCGATGACCTGAAGATCTTGTACTGGCAGGCACCGACGATCCTGAACGCGCACCTGGCCACGGGCACCAAGGACAGCGACGCCGCGCGACTCGTACTCGAGCCGCTCGCGTCGTACGGTCCGGACGCGAAGCCGCTCGCGAACGGCCTCGCGGCGGAGATCCCGACAGTGGCGAACGGCGGCGTGTCCGCCGACCTCTTGACCGTCACGTGGAAGCTGAAGCAAGGCGTGAAGTGGTCGGACGGATCCGCGTTCACCGCGGACGACGTCGCGTTCACGTTCTCCCTCATGTCCGACCCGAAGACGGCCGTGTCCACGTCGGACTCGACCGAAGGCGTGAAGTCGGTCGTGGCGAAGGACGCCAACACCGTCGTCGTGACCTACGCGGCGGCGAACCCGAACATCTACCAGTGGGGCGTGGGCACGTGCTGCTACATCCTTCAGAAGAAGCAGTTCGAGGCCTTCCAGGGCGAGAAGCTCAAGGACGCACCTGGAAACCTGAAGCCGATCGGCACCGGGCCGTACGTGGTCGACACCTTCAAGTCAGGTGACGTCGTCACCTACAAGATGAACGACCAGTTCCGCGACCCGAACAAGCCGTACTTCAAGACCGTCACGTTCAAGGGTGGCGGCGACGCTCCGTCGGCGGCTCGCGCGGTCTTCCAGACCGGCGACATCGACTACGGCTGGAACCTCCAGGTCGAGGCCGGCATCCTCAAGCCGATGGCTGACCAGAGCACGAAGGGCAAGCTGCTCACGGTCTACGGCTCGAGCGTCGAGCGTCTCCTCCTCAACTTCGCGGACCCGAGCGCATCACTCGGCGACAAGCGAGGCGAGCCCGACACCAAGCATCCGTTCTTCAACGGACCTGACGGCAAGACCGTCCGGACCGCGCTCGCGATGGCGACCGACCGCAAGACCGTCGCGCAGCAGATCTATGGCGACGGCCTCGCGGGCAAGGCCGGCTGCAACATCGTCACCGGTGTCCCGGACTACGAATCCACGGCGACCACGGACTTCTGCAATAAGTTCGACACGGCCGCGGCGGGCAAGCTCCTCGACGACGCCGGCTGGAAGCTCGGCAGCGACGGGGTCCGCGCCAAGGGCGGCATCAAGCTGAACATCGTCTACCAGACCACCGTCAACGCGGTGCGTCAGAAGACGCAGGACATCATGAAGAAGAACTGGGAGGCCGCGGGGTTCAAGGTCGAGCTGAAGCAGGTCCCGGCTGACGTCTTCTTCACCAACACCTCACCCGATGGCGCGAATCACTTCTGGGCCGACGTCGAGATGTTCACCAACAACAGCGACCCGGACTTCACGAACTACCTCAACGGCTGGACCAGCAAGCAGGCCACCGGCAAGGCGAACACCTGGAACTCCGCGAACTACAACCGCTACCAGAACCCCGCGTACGACACGATCATCGATCAGCTCCGCTCGGAGAAGGATCCGGCGAAGCGCGCCACCTTGTTCAAGCAGGCGAACGACATCCTCATCCTGGATGTCGTGATCATCCCGGTCGTGACACGCACGCAGGTCACGTCGGGTATGTCCAACACCCTGAAGAACGTGGTTCCAACGGGTTGGGACTCCGAGATGTACGCGATCCAGGACTGGAGCAAATAGCCGTCAGAGGCTAAGAAACGGGGTAGGGTAGTGCGGTGGACGACCTCCACCGCGCTACCCGATCCTCGGCGCCAGAAGGCGTCGTGAGGGGTTGATGCGTGGGTAGATATGTGGCCAGGCGTCTTCTCATCGCCATTCCGACGCTCATCGTCATCAGCTTCGTCGTCTTCGCGATCCTCGCGCTGGCGCCCACCGATCCACTCGCGTCATTCGGCGCCGACCCGCGTGTCCCGCCGGAGGTCCGGGAGCGGATCCGCGAGTCGATGGGGCTGAACGATCCCTGGCCCATCCGCTACGTGAAGTGGGCCACGTCGGTCGCACGACTCGACTTCGGTACCTCGTTCATGAGCCGCTCGCCGGTCATGGACCTCATCTGGCAGCGCCTTCCGAACACGCTCGCCGTCGTCGGAGTCGCGTACGTCATCGGCGTGCTGCTCGCCGTTCCGATCGGGATGATCTCGGCCGTGAAGCGCTACTCCGTGTTCGACCACCTGTCCACGACGTTCGCGTTCATCGGCTTCTCGGTGCCGACGTTCTTCACCGGCCTGCTTCTCATCATCATCTTCAGCGTGAAGCTGAACTGGCTGCCGTTCATCTACGACTCGAATCTGAAGGTCACGAGCCTGGCGACGCTTGGCGACCAGATACGCCAGTCGATCATGCCGATCACCGTGTTGGCGCTCTTCGACACCGCGACCATCGCGCGCTACACGCGATCCGAGATGCTCGAGCACCTGCCGCTGGATTACGTCCGCACCGCTCGCGCGAAGGGGTTGAAGGAGCGGCTCGTCGTGCTGCGTCACGTGCTGCGCAACAGCCTCATCCCGGTCGTGACGCTGGTCGCGCTCGGGATCCCGGCGGTATTCGGCGGCGCCATCGTCACCGAGCAGATCTTCCGCGTGCCCGGGATCGGCGAGCTTCTCGTGCGCTCGATCGGCAACGGCGACACGCCGGTCGTGGCGGCGATCCTGCTGATCTTCGCGACGCTGGTGGTGGTGTTCAACCTGATCGCGGACGTGCTCTACGGCGTCCTCGATCCACGGATCCGGTACTCCTGATGACCGCGACCGACGTCGAGATCACGCGACTCCCCACCAGCATCGAGATGAAGCGGCCGGCGCGCTCCTTATGGGGCGACGCCTGGCATCAGTTCCGGCGCCATCGTCTCGCGATGGCGGGGCTCATCACCTTCATCGCCCTCGTCGCCTTCACGCTCGTCGGGCCGCTCGTGTACCACACACCGATCAACGCGATCGACTTCACCGTATCGCTGAAGGGCCCCAGCGCCGAACATCTCTTCGGCACGGACGACCTCGGCCGCGACATGCTGGCGCGTGCGATCCTCGGCGGTCGCGTGTCCATCGCCGTCGGCGTGACGTCGGTGCTCGTCGCGATCACGCTCGGTCTCACGATCGGCGCGCTGGCGGGCTATTTCGTCAAGCTCGACAGCCCGCTCATGCGGCTCACGGACCTGTTCCTGTCGCTGCCGATCCTGCCGCTGTTGCTGGTGATCGTGTACCTGTTCCGCGATTCGCTCCGCGCCGCCTTCGGGCCGGAGCTGGGGATCTTCCTGATGATCGTGGTCGTCATCGGCATCCTGAACTGGATGCCCGTGGCGCGTCTGGTGCGCGCGTCGTTCCTGTCCCTGAAGCAGAAGGAATTCGTCGAGGCCGCGCGCGCCGTCGGAGACCCCGACAGCCGCATCATCATGAAGCACATCATCCCGAACGTCCTGAGCCCGGTGCTGGTGGCCGCGACGATCGGCGTCGGCGGCGCGATCCTCACCGAGTCGACGCTGTCGTTCCTCGGGCTCGGCTTTCCCTCCGATACACCGACGTGGGGCCGCCTCCTGTACGACGCGAAGGAGTACATCGACATCGCGCCGCACTGGGCGTTCTTCCCCGGGATGCTGATCTTCCTGACGGTGCTGTCGATCAACTACATCGGCGATGGCCTCCGAGACGCACTCGATCCGCGCAAGACCAGCTAGCACCGCGCCGCACACGTACGGCCCGCGCCTGCCCCGCGCGTTCTACGCGCGCCCGACGCTCGTCGTTGCGCGCGACCTCCTCGGCAAGGTGCTCCTCTACGATGGGCCTCTGGGCCGGCGCGCCGCGCGACTCGTCGAGGTCGAGGCCTACCACGGTGGTCGTGACCCGGCCTCGCACGCGTTCCGCGGCCCGACGCCGCGCACCGCAGTCATGTTCGGGAGGCCGGGACACGCCTACGTCTATCTCTCACACGGGGTCTGGTACTGCATGAACGTCGTCGCGCACGACGCGGACATCGCGGGCGCGGTGCTCCTCCGCGGCGCGGAGCCGCTCGAGGGCTTCGCCGCGGGAACGCGACTGAACGGGCCGGGGCTGCTGGGGCGCGGCTTCGGGCTCTCGACCGCGCTCTCGGGCGTGGACCTCACGCGGTCCGCGCTGCAGCTGCGGGACGCGCCCGCGCTGACCGCGCGGCAGATCGGGCGCGGTCCGCGGATCGGGATCGCGGAGAGCGCGACGTCGGCACGGCCCTGGCGTCTGTGGGCGCGCGGGTCGAGCGGAGTTTCCCGATGACCACGGCCGCCGAGCGCGCGCTCGTCACGCTCGAGTACCCGGCGATCCGCGCGCTTCTCGCGGAGCGATCGTCGTTCGCGCCGGGGCGCGAGCTCGCGGAGTCGCTGGTGCCGGTGACCGACGTGCGCGAGGCCGAGCGGCTGCAGGACGAGACCGCGGCCGCGAGGGATCTGCTCCGCGCCCAACGCTCCGCCGGCCTCGGTGGGGCGCGTGACATCCGTGACGCGCTGCGTCGGGCGCGCCTTAGTGGCTCGCTCGATCCACAGCAGCTCACCGAGATCGCGGACACGATCCGTGCGGCCGAGAAGCTCTTCACCGACGTCCACCCGTACCCACCGCTGGCGGCGAAGGCGCGCTTCGCCCGGCCACCACGCGACGTCGCGGAGACGATCGAACACGCCATCGCCGGCACCGGCGAGGTGCTCGACCGGGCCAGCCCGCGCCTCGGTTCGCTACGCGCCACGCTCCGGGCGGCCCAGGCACGCCTCCAGCAGCGCCTGGACGGCCTGCTGCGCTCGCCGGACCTCGCGCGGGCCCTGCAGGAGCAGCTCGTGACGCAGCGCGGCGGCCGCTACGTCGTGCCGGTGAAGTCGGAGATGCGCAGCGCGGTCAAGGGGATCGTCCACGATCAATCCGCGAGCGGCGCCACGGTATTCATCGAGCCGCTCGAGATCCTCGAGGCGAACAACGCGCTGCGCGAGGCCGAGCTGGCCGAACGGGCCGAGGTGCAGCACGTCCTCGACGAGCTCTCGCGCCGCGTCGAGCGAGCGGGGGAGGACCTCGACTCGATGACCACCGCGCTCGCGGCGCTCGACCTGCTGCTCGCGAAGGCGGCGCTCGCGGACCATCTCGAGTGCGAGCGGCCGGCCCTCGATGCGCACGGCGTGCTCGACCTCGTCGGGGCGCGCCATCCGCTGCTCGTTGAGCGTGGGACCGGCGTGGTCCCCATCGACGTGCGCCTCGGCTCTGACTTCCGCGCGCTCGTCATCACCGGACCCAACACCGGCGGAAAGACGGTGACGCTCCGGACGATCGGGCTCCTCGTGCTGATGGGCGCGTCGGGTCTCCAGATCCCGGCGTCGCGCCGCAGCCGCGTGCCGGTCGTGCGGCGTGTCTTCGCGGACATCGGCGACGAGCAGTCGATCGCGCAGTCGCTCTCGACGTTCTCGTCGCACCTCCGCAACGTCGTCGCGACGCTCGCGGAGGCGGAGCGCGATGACCTCGCCCTCCTCGACGAGCTGGGCGCCGGGACCGATCCGGACGAAGGGGCCGCCCTCGCCATGGCGGTGCTCGAGACGCTCCTGGAGCGCGGCGTCCTCGTCGCCGCGACCACGCATTACCCGGAGCTCAAGGCGTTCGCGCTCAACACCCCGGGCGCATCGAACGCCAGCGTCGAGTTCGACGCCGAGTCCCTCAGGCCGACGTACCGCGTGCACGTGGGGCTCCCCGGCGCATCCAACGCCTTCGCGATCGCCGCGCGCCTCGGTCTCGACGGCGCCGTTCTCGCGCGCGCGGAGGCGCATCTCTCGGACCTGCATCGCTCGCTGGAGCGCACGCTGCGCGAGGCCGAGCGTCACCGCACCGAGCTGTCGTCGGCGCTCGAGGAGGCGCGCGTCGCGGCGGAGGACGCGAGGCGCCTCACCGAGGATGCGCGCCGCGAGGCCGACCGCATCCGCGACGAGGCCGAGCGCGCCGCGAAACGCTCGCGCACCGAGGTCGACGAGCTGCTCCTGCAGGCTCGCAGAGCGCTCAGCCAGGCCGAGAACGCTCGGGACAAGGCGGCCAAGCGGAACCTCGTGGACGAGGCACGCGCGGCGCTCGCGGAGGCGGAAACGACGCGTCGATCCGCGACGCCCGAGCCGGCGTCGCGAGCGACCGTGCCGATCGCGATCGGATCGCCGGTGCATGTCGACGGCGTGAGCGAGCCCGGCACGCTCCTCTCGCTCGACGACCGCGGGATGGCGGACGTCGCGGCGGGACCGCTGCGGCTGCGCGTGCCCGCGACGAGCCTGCGGCCCGCGCAGGCGACCCCTGAGCCACTGCACGCGACGCGACCGGTCATCGCGGGATCCGCGCCCGCGGTGTCGCTGCAGCTCGATCTCCGCGGTGCGCGGGCCGAGGAGGCGCTCGAGGTGCTGGACCGCTATCTCAACGACGCCGCGGTCGCGGGCGTCGATCGGCTGCGGATCGTGCACGGCAAGGGGACCGGCGCGCTTCGGACCGCGGTGCGCGAGGTGCTGTCGCGGCATCCCCTCGTGCGCGCCCACGAGCCTGCCGGCGCCGCGGAGGGCGGCGACGGCGCGACGATCGTGCGGCTCTAGCGGCGCGTCGGCGTGGGGGTGGGTGCCGCGGTACGGCGCGGCGTCACGAACGGCGGCGCGGTGTCACCGGTCTTGGGCGCCGGTGACGCGCTGGGACGAGGCGTCGACTGCGTCGTCGGCGCCCCGTCGAGCGCGGGTGTTTCGCTGGCGGAGGGGCTCACGTTCTCTTCCCCCGTCGCCTTCTTGGGGCTGACCTTCGCGTCGGGCAGCTGGTCGGCCTCGTCGCTCGTGAGCACGCGCATTTCGGACTTGCCGTTGGTCTTGTGGAGCACGACGCCGGACGTCGCCGACGCGCCGCCCGCTGCCGCGCTCGTGATCGTGACGGGCTCCTCGCCGCGATCGACAACCGTGGTGGTCACCGGTACCGGTGCACCCGCGGACGGCGCGACGGTCGTCGCGAAGGCGCCATCGGGGACGTTCGGCAGCGTCACGACGATCGTCCCATTCTCCATACGCACGCGTGCGCCGGGAGTCTGCGCGAGGACCCTGCCGTCCTTGAAGCCGTTGGCTCGGCCCAGCGGATCCACCACGAGCGAGCTCTCGGACAACACGGAGACGGTCACGACGCGCTGCGCGTCGGGCACCGAACGCGGAGGCTCGGGCGCCGAGTTTGCGCGCACCGTCGTGGTCTGGTCGGCCGTGACGAGGACCTCGGTCGTCGCGGCGGCATCAGCTGTCGCGACACGGCCTTCCGTCGTCGTCACCGTCGTCGCCGAGCCTGTCGGTCCATCGTCGATGGCGACCTCGAACGACGTACCACGCACCGACGCCGTCGCCGCGGGCGTCCTCACTTCGTAGCGCGAGTCGGCCGTCGTGAGGTGCGTGACCACGTGCCAGCTCCGACCCAGGGACTGCGCGAGCTCGACGATCGTCGATCCACCGCGCGCGGTCGCTTCCTCGATGGTGATGTCACTCGCGGGCTCGAGCTCGACCGTCGAGCCTTCGAAGAGCGTGAGGACCGCGCGTGCATCCGCGCTGGTGCGAACGGTGCTGCCGACATAGAGCACGGCGCCGTCCGTCGCGGACGTGAAGTCGCGACCCGTGGCGCGCACGAGCACGTCCCCCGAGATCACGGTGAGGATCGCGGCGGCCTGCAGCGCTGACTGCGCGGCTGACTGCACGGCCGACTGCGCGGGTGACTGCATCCGCGCGGCGACGGGCGCTCCATTCACATCGAGCACCGTGGCCACGCACAGGCTCAGACACAGCGCGATGACCGCTGCACGAGTTGTTCGCCCCACCGGCTCACGCCTCCCGCGCACTTGCAGGGCGCCCACACGTCCTGCCGAATGTGCAACCGAGTTAACGGAGCGAGCGTCCGCCCGTGTAGCGGGCGATCGGGCCCTGGCGTGTCAAAGGGGCGTCAACGGGGTATCGGAGCCCCTATTCATTACCCAAATCGACGAGTTGCCGTACTCAGAACGGTCGAAGTCGTACCGCTCAGCGCGCAATTGCGTGGCGGCATACATCGCACGGGACATTCCGTGTCGTCATGTTCGGCCCGCATCTCTCGCATCACCGGTCGACGCGACGCATCGTCACGTTGGTCGCCGAGAGCGCGCGAGCGAGGCGATCGCCGTCTTCGCGGCGCAGTCCCGCATCGGCGAGCTCGCGGCGCAGCGCCGCGTGATAGCCGGGCCCGTCCGCCGCGGACCATCGCACGGCTGAGCCGTCCTCCGCGCGCGCCTCGCCGACCGCGGTGCCGGTGTACAGATGCACGAGCGCGCGAAAGTCCTCGGTGCGCTCGTCGACCTCATAGGTCGCGACATGCGCGAGCTGCGTGATCTCGCAGCCCGTCTCCTCACGTGTCTCGCGACGCACGGCATCCTCGGGCGATTCGCCGTCTTCCACACCGCCACCGGGCAGCAGCCACGCGCCGGCGAATGGACCGCCGCGCTGACGAACGAGGAGCACGCGTCCATTCGCGTCGACGCACGCGACGATCGCGCCGACGCGGCGCATCACGGAGTGCGGGTCGGGGTCGGGGCGACCGTGCGTCCGGACGGGAACGGGGGCAGCGTGAGCGACGGGATCACGAACGGTGAGCCGCTCGGCTTGACCGTCGGCCCGGGACTGAACGCCGGCGACGGCGACGGTGATGGCGACGGGGACGGAGTGGGGCATGGCTCGGAGCCGATCAGGTTCCAGCTGTAGCGGCCATAGCTTCGCGCGCCCGCGTTCGCGGAACGGATCCACTCATCGGTGTATTTCTGCCACACGTTCCCCGGCGCGCGTTCCTGCGGTCTGAGCGCGACCCGGCGCGTGCCGTCCGGACCCGGACATCCCTCGACCCACCAGTTGTCGGCCTGCGTTGGGACCGTGCCGCGCACGAAGAATTCGGTCATCGAGAACGGCGAGAGGCTCGACGGAAGCAGGCCGGAGCCGTAACCGCCGAAGGCGCCGGGCGCGGCCACGATCGTGGCCTGCACGATGTTCGCCGGCCGCTCCCAGTCCGCGGCGGGGACGCCGTCGAGCACCTCTTTCATGTAGTCGCGCCACAGCTGGCCCGGGCCCATCGCGCTCGAGAAGTCGCGCGAGCTCATGGGATCGCCATTCGCGTTGCCCATCCACACGCCGGTGACGAGGCTGGGCACGTAGCCGACGCTGTACACGTCCTTGAGGTTGTCCGTCGTGCCGGTCTTGAGCGCCGCGGGTCGCCCGATGTTCGTCCAGCTGCCGAAGATGAAATCGCGCGACGGCTGCGTCGTGTCCTTGAGGATGTCGGTCATGAGCCAGGCGACGCCGGCGTCGAGCACGCGTTTCTGCTCGTAGTCCTTGTGCTCCCAGACGACCTTGCCGCGGGAATCCTCGACCTTGAGGATGTACGTCGGGGTGACGCGGACGCCCAGGTTCGCGAGCACGCCGTAGGAGCTCGCCATGTCGACGAGCTTCACTTCCTTCGATCCGAGCGTGAGCGACAGGCCCGTCGAGTTCGGGTCGATCTTCGCGGTGATGCCGAGGTCGTGCGCCGTCTGGATCGTGTCCTCGATCCCGCTGTACTGGGACAGGAACTTCACGGCGGGCACGTTGCGCGACTCGCGGATCGCCTGCCGCATCGTGACCGGCCCGTGGTACTGGAGGTCCGCGTTCTCGGGGCAGTAGCCGCAGGCCGACGGGCTCATGCGCGTCGGGTCGGCCCGCCCGGTGAAGTCGGTGCGTGCGTCGACCACGACGGTCGCCGCGGTCGCGCCCTTCTTGAGCGCGGTGACGTAGTTGAACATCTTGAACGAGGACCCCGGCTGGCGCTCCGCGATGCCCGCGGAGTCGTACTGCCCCTGCACGCGCGGGTCGTCGCGGTTGTAGTAGTCGACCGAACCGACGTACGAGAGGATCTCGCCGGTCCGCGGGTCGATCGAGACCAGCGCCGCGTTCCAGACGTTCTTGTCATGCAGGAACTCGACCCACTCCTTGACCTGGCGCTCGGCGATCTCCTGCTTCTTCGTGTCGAGCGTCGTCGTGATCTTGAACCCGCCGCGCGTGACCGCCGACTCGTCGCCGCCCAGGATCTGCGTGAGCTGGTTGCGGACCTGGAAGACGAAGTGCGGCGCGGTGATCGTCGTCACCTGCGGGCCCGCCACCTTGATCGTCTCCGCGTCGGCGGCGTCGCGCTGGGACTGCGTGATCGCGCCGAAGTCCACCATCTGGTCGAGCACGTATGACCGGCGCTCCTTGGCGCGCTCGACGTTGTCCGGCTGCGACGGGTCGAGCACGGAGGGGGACTGGGGGAGACCCGCCAGCAGCGCCGACTCCGCCACGGTCAGCGTGGAGAGATCGGCCTTCCCGAAGTACGTCTGCGCGGCGGCCTTGATGCCGTAGGCCTGGTTCCCGTAATAGATCTGGTTGAAGTAGAGCTCGAGGATCTGCTCCTTCGAGTAGGTCCGTGTGACCTGGATCGCGAGGATCGCTTCCTTGATCTTGCGTGAGACGCTGACCTCGCCGCCGACGATGCGCTGCTTCACGAGCTGCTGCGTGATGGTCGACGCGCCGCTCACCACATCGCGCTGGAGCAGGTCGTCGCGCACGGCGCGCGCGATGCCGAAGATGTCGATCCCCGGGTTGGTCCAGAACGACTTGTCCTCGGCCGCGATCGTGGCGTCGATGACCAGCTGGGGGACCGTATCGAGCGTGACGACCTCGCGGCGCTCGACCTCGAACTGGTAGAGCAGCGTCGTCCCGTCGCGGTCGAAGACCTTGGTCGACTGCGCGAGGGGGTCCCGCGCGAGGTCTTCCGGGGATGGCAGGTCGGAGGCGAAAAAGGCGAACGCGGTCACCCCGCCGAACACGGCGAGCGCGAGGATTGCGATGACCAGCGCGAGCACGACCGGGGGCACCACCGCGAGCCTGCCGCGAATGCCGCCCCCACTCCGGCGCCGCAACTGGCGATACGGTCCGCGCCCGAGAGCGTGGTCGCGCGTCGTATTGCGAGCGATGCCTCCATCGTAAGGCCCGCCCTCGCCCGATATCCTCTCCGTAGTGCCCACGCGCCCAACTGACGCCGAGCTCGACGAGTTCCTGACCCGTGGGATGGCCGAGGTGATCGTCCGCGAAGACCTCGCCGCCAGCCTGCGTGCCGGGGAACGTCAGCTGCGTATCAAACAGGGCTTCGACCCGACGCATCCGAACCTGCATCTCGGCCATGCGATCCCGCTGCGAAAGCTGCGCAAGCTCGCCGAGTGGGGCCACGAGATCGTGCTCATCGTCGGCGACTGGACGACGCAGATCGGCGACCCGACCGACAAGGACGAGTCGCGTCCGATGGTGTCGCACGAGAGGGTCCTGAGGAACGCCGAGACCTATCTCGAGCAGTTCCACCTCATCGTGCCGCGCGAGGGGACCCGCGTCGTGAATCAGACCGAGTGGTACGGGACGTTCGGCCTGAAGGACGTCATCGAGCTCGCGTCGCGTTTCACCGCGCAGCAGATGCTCGCGCGTGAGGAGTTCCGCAAGCGGCTCGAGAAGAAGACGCCGATCCCGATCAAGGATCTCCTCTACCCGCTGCTCCAGGCGTACGACTCGGTGGCGATCGAATCGGATGTGGAGGTCGGCGGCACCGACCAGCTCTTCAACATCCTCGCCGGCCGCGAGCTGCAGGAGCAGCTTGGGCAGCGGCCACAGAACCTTCTCATCAACCAGATGCTGGAAGGTCTCGACGGACTGCAGATGAGCAAGTCGAAACCGAAGACCGCGATCTGGCTCACCGACCCGCCGAACGAGATCTACGGAAAGGTGATGTCGATCGAGGACAAGCTCATGCCTCACTACTTCGAGTGGGCGACCGAGATGCCGCGCAAAGAGGTCAACAAGATCCTCGGCGCGATCGGCAACCGCGAGCTGCATCCGAAGGAGGCGAAGGAGAAGCTCGCCTGGCAGATCACCAGCGAGCTGCACTCGCCGGCGGCAGCCGACGAGGCGAAGGTCGCGTTCGGCAAGCAGTTCAAGGAGGGCGGGCAGCCCGACGAGATCGAGGTGCGCGAGGTGGGGAAGGACGGCCAGGCCGAGATCAACATCGTCGCGCTGCTGCGGGATTCGAAGCTCGCCACGAGCCGCAGTGACGCGCTCCGCCTCGTGAGCCAGGGTGGCGTTCGCGTCGATGGGTCCAAGGCGGACCTCGAGACGATGGTGCCCACCACCACCGAGCCCGTGATCCAGGTCGGCAAACGCCAGTACGCGCGCATCCGCTGGCGCTGAGACCGTGACGGGGGCGCGCCCGATCATCGCGGTGATCCCGTTCGGCGCGCGCGGGACCACACCGCGCGCGGGCGCGTGGGCGCGACAGCTCGCCGCGCGACTCGTCGAACGCTTCGCTCGCGACGATGCCCTCGACGTGCGGCCGGTGTTCCTCGTCGCGATGCCGGAGGCCACGAGCGAGGCCGGATATCTCGTGTTCGGTTCGTCGCCCGAGGCCGGCCTCGCCGCCGAGTACGGCCGATCGCTCGGCGCGACGTACGCGCTGACGGGAACGTATCGCGAGGACGGCGGCTCGCGGCGCCTCGAGGTGACGCTCGTCGACGTCGACTCCGGAACGGTGCGCGCGACGCGTTCCATCGCGATCGATCCCGGCACGCTCGCGACGGCGGAAGGGGCGCTCGGCCGCTGGCTCGCGCGAGCCGTCGGCTCCGCGGCCGCAGCCGGCACGGACGCGCCCGCCGCCGCCAACGAGACCGCGTATGCGGCGCTCCTCGAGGGCATGGACGAAGAGGTCACCGCGACGCTTCTGCGTCAGAGCGACCCAGCGGGAGCCGACGAGGCGATCGGACGCGCGCTCGAGCGCTATCTCGCGGCGCTGACCGCCGACCCCGGCACTGCCGCTGCCGAGGAGCGCCTGCTCGTTCTCGCGGCGGAGTCGCTGGAGCGCGGCGACATCGGCAGGCAGATACGCGCGCTCGAGGACCTCACGGTGATCCGGCCCGGTTCGTGGCGCGTGCATTACATCCTGGGGAAGCTCCGCGCGGAAGCCGGTCACACGAACGAGGCGATCGTCGCGTTCGAACACGCGCACGCCGTGCGCCCGCTGCCCGACGCGGACATCGTGCGACTCGCTGAGCTGTATGCCAACGCCGGTGCGAGCGCGGCCGCGTTCGCGCATCTGCGTCGCATCGCGCCGGCGAGCGACGCCTACGCCGCGGCGCAGGAGCTCACCGCGATCATCGCCCTGCAGCGCGGAGATCTCGAGACCGGCCGCGCCGCGTTCGACCGGGCCGTCGCCGCGGGCGCCGCGGGTTGGGAGCTCCACGCCTCGTACGGAGCGGCCCTCCACGCGCGCGGTGAGACCGCCGCGGCCGTCCCTCGCTATGAAGCGGCGCTCGACGCGAAGGGTCCCGGCATCGTGCGGCTGAATCTCGCGCGCGCGGCATACGAGCTCGGCGACGCGGGACGCGCCGCCCGTGAGCTCGACGCCTTGCTCGACCAGGAAAAGAGCGGCGAGATCGCGGGACAGGCGCGCCGTCTTCGCTTCGGGATCCGCCACGCCGATCTGGAACGAGCGCTCGAGACCGCCGGCAAGGCCGCGGTCGAAGGGGACGCAACTCGTTTCGCCGAGGCGCAGTCGGCTTTCGAGGCCGCGCTCGCGGTCGAGCCCGACCTGTGGGAGGCGCAGTTCGGACTGGGGCTGCTCGCACGCCATCGCGGTGACGCGCGGGCCGCCCTCGCGTCGTTCGCGCGGGTCCTGGAGCTCTGGCCCGAGCACCCCGACGCGCTGCACGAGCTGGGCGTCGCGCTGCTCATCGCGGACGACGTCGAGCAGGCCGTCGGTGCCCTCGAGCGCGCGGCCGCGCTGCGGCCGGCCGAGCCCTCCTATCTCGCGGACGCAGGGTTCGCCCAGCTGCGCGCCGGCGACCTCGCCGCGGCCCGCGAGCGGCTGGAGCATGCGCGCACCCTCGACTCCGACGACCCGATCACACGCGCGTACCTGGAGGAGTTGGAGCGAGTGGAAGGACAGATGCGGGTCTAGCCGCCGATCCGCGGGCAGGGCAACAGCGTGGACGCAGGGCTGAGCACCGGAGCCGCGAGAGCGGCCGGCATACGGCCGCTCTCTCGCATGTCGGCTTTCGCCGTCTCAGGCGTAGGTCACTTGAGACTGATGGTGATGTTGCCGTTCAGGATCGCCACGCCGGCGGTGTCGGGATCAGGCCCGTGGTCAGCCGGGCATTGTCCGCCCCCTGACGCGGCGACCCGGTCGGGTGAGGTTTGCTCCCCGGGGTTGCCCGTGTCCTTCCAGCCCGTCGCGACCACGCCGCCGTTGAACGGCGCGAAGAAACTCCCGGTGGTCTCCGTGACGTACGAGCGGAGGAACGCGTACCAGGCGCCCTGCGGCGGCGGAGATCCGGGGGTGTCGATGCCGAGGCAGATCGGCGTGGATGTGAGATGACCGACCACGCACTGGCCGTCGGGGATCGTGAAGTTCATCGTGCCGCCACTGGTGTCACCGGCGGCAGCCGTCGCCGTGTTGGCGCTTACGGCGAAGTTCACCCAGAACTGCGCCGCGGGGTTGCCCGGGCACGGATAGAGCAAGCGTCCTCCGCCGACGAGGAAACCGCCGCGCAGCTCGCCGGCTCCGGCGACGCCGCCGAGGGCTTGGAACAGCGGGGACTGGGCGAGCGCGCAGGTTAGACCTGCCGGATAGAGGGCCATCGCGTCTACCGCTTGGACTAGGCCCTGGAGAGTGTTGGCATCGACCTCCGCGGTGATGTCCGTGCCGTCGTTGCAGGTCAGTCTGACCTGGGTCAGCCCGAAGCTTGCGACCGGAAGTGCGGTCGCGAACGTGAGCATGACGACCGCAGCGAACGTGACAATGATGTGACGCATAGCGCCTCCTTCGATCATCGGTGAGCGATCGGACCCTGATACGACCTCACTGTTGAGGATCTATCGCGCCGCCGATTGAGGGCCAGCGCAACGGGAACATCGCGCGGTCGTCATCGCACTGTTGGAATCGGCGCCCCGCACGCTGCGCTACGCGGCGGCTGACCTCGTCGAGCAGGCCGCGACCTTCATTTGGCGAATCGCCGAGAATCAGGGATCGACATTTCTGGAGGCACGACCGTCGCTCAGGTTGCGCAGCCCCTTCGCGAACGGCTCCGGCCACTTCCGTGACGAAGCGCATCGTCATCGTGGGCGGCGGGTTCGCCGGGCTTCACCTGGTCCGCCACCTCGAGAGGCGTCTGCGCCGAGGTGAGGCCCAGGTCACGCTCATCGACCGCTCCAACTACTCGCTCTTCACGCCACTGCTCTATCAGGTCGCCACGGGTGAGCTTCCACCGCACGCCGTCGCGTATCCCCTGCGTGTGCCGCTCGCCAAGGCGCACTTCCGGTTCCTGCGGACCGAGGTCGAGGCGATCGACGTCGAGAAGAGGGCGGTGCGGACCGAGGACGGCGAGATCGCGTACGACCACATCGTCATCGCGCCGGGCAGCGTGACGAACGATTTCGGCATCCCCGGTGTCAAGGAGCACGCCCTCGTCGTGAAGTGGCTCGAGGACGGGCGGGCGGTGCGGCATCGCATCCTCTCCACGTTCGAGGACGCCGCGCTGCTCCCGGATGCTGCGCGGCGACGCGAGCTGCTCTCGTTCGCGATCGTCGGCGCGGGTCCGGTGGGCGTCGAGCTCGCCGCCTCGATGCGCGACCTGATGGATCACACGCTGCGTGGCATCTATCCCGACATCGACGTCCGCAACGAGCCCTCGCTCACGCTCATCGACGGCGCGGACCGCGTCGTGCCGGCCATGGATCCGCGGCTCTCCGCGATCGCGCAGCAGCGGCTCGAGCAGCTTCGCGTGCGCATCATGCTGCGGACGCTCGTCTCCGAGGTGGGGGAGCGGTCGCTGCGAACGAAGGATGGGACCGTGCTCAGCGCCAACACGGTGATCTGGGCGGGAGGCGTCAAGACCAATCCGATCGTTGCCGCGATCGACTTGCCGCACGCGAAGGACGGCCGCCTCGTCGTCGACTCGTCGTTCCGCGCCGGCGGGCGCGACGACGTGCTCGCGCTCGGCGACGCCGCGCACTTCGAACAGGACGGGGGGCCGCTGCCGATGCTCGCGCAGGTCGCCGTCCTCGAGGCGCCGGCGGCCGCGACGAATGTCGTGCGGCTCGTTCGCGGCGAGCCGCCGCAGCCGTACGTGTACAAACGGAAGGGCGATCTCGTGGCGCTCGGCCGGACCAGCGCGGCCGCTGAGTTCGCGCGTCCCGTCCACATCGTGCTCTCCGGTCTCCCGGCGTGGACCGTCTGGCGGACGAATTACCTCATGCAGCTCGTCGGCGGCCGCAATCGCGGCACGCTGCTCGTGGAGTGGCTCCTGTCGTACTTCTCGCACCGGATCGTCGCCGACATCACTTAGGAACCGCCTGCGCCGCGGCGCAGTATTGACAGAGTGAGACCGTGGAGCCTCGCGATCGTCGCCGTCGCCGCG
>DASYUC010000020.1:0-5864 GCA_036001645.1 Candidatus Limnocylindria bacterium | reverse complement strand
GCGCGAACCAGGCGACCGAAAGCGGTATCGCGATGCTCAGCTTCTTGAAGCCCATTCCCATCTCACGTTCGAAGATATCGCGCGGGCGGAAGCGCGACCAGTGTCGGCGAGGGCACTACCAGTGTCCTTTGTGGATCACTTCGTTCGCGGGACGATGGCCGCGTTTCAGCGAGGGCGACGGGCGGTCGTGCGGCTTCGCGTAACCGATCGCGATCGTGCCGATGGCGGTCAGCTCGTCCGGGACGCCGAAGGTCTCGCGGAACTTGGCCTGGTCGGAGATGCCGAAGAAGACCGCGCCCAGGCCGGCGTCCACTGCGGTGAGGAGCATGACCATCGCAGCCATCCCCGTGTCGATGTCCCAGTACGGCACGGGCCAGCGCTTCTCGTCCATGTCGGTCCAGCCTTTGTCAGATTCCGCGTATCTCGCCAAATAGGCGCGTTTATTGCTCAAACAGACCACCAGCAGCGGCGCCTTGAACATGTCCGCCCAGCCGAACTCTGCGCGGCGCTCGAGTGGCCACAGCGCGTCCCAGTAGCGCGCGGTCTGCTCCGAGCCCTCGAGCACGAGGAACGCCCAGCCCTGGCTGAACCCCGCCGATGGCGCCCGCTGGGCGTTCGCAAGGATCCGGTCGACCACCTCGCGCGGGATCGGGCGGTCCTCGAAGCTGCGGACCATCTTCCGTTTCCGGACGACGTCCTGGAACTCCATCAGGTGCGGCGGTAGCGGCCTGACGCGCGGCGCAGCAGCTTCTCATCGACGAGGTAGCGCCGCAGCATCGCGTGGTCGGCGTGGACCCCCTGCAGGATGCGATTGACCTCGGATTCGTGGTACTCGCGGCCCGGCTCGAAACGCAGCGCCAGGTGACGCAGTACGGCGATGCGATCGGCCCGGGACGCCGGGATCGTCTCGAGATGTCCGGCCTTGAAGAAGCGGGCGAGCTCCGCCGGTCCCTCGAATTCCTCGATGCGCCGCTCGTTCCCCTTCTTCAGCACGAAGAGAATGTACGCCGTGGTCATCTCCGAGCGTCTTCCGAAGCGCGTGACCGTCGTCGAGGTCAGCCCGCGCGATGGCCTGCAGGCCGAGTCGCGCACGCTCCCGACCGACGCCAAGCTCGAGCTCATCACGCGTCTCGCGGAGGCCGGTCACACGGTGATCGAAGCGACGTCGTTCGTGAATCCCAAGGCCGTGCCGCAGCTCGCCGACGCGGAGGAGCTGTTGCGCGCGCTCAAGCGCCGCCCCGGAGTGCGCTATCCGGTCCTGGTCCCGAACGAGAAGGGACTCGAGCGCGCACTCGCGGCGGGCGCGGACGAGATCGCCGTGTTCGCGTCCGCCTCGGAGACCTACTCGCGCAAGAACCTGAATCGCTCGCGCGATGACGTGATCGAGGGATACCGTGAGGTCGTCGGCCGGGCCAAGGATGTGCGCCTCCGCGTGCGCGGCTATCTCTCGATGGTGGTCGCGGATCCGTGGGACGGTCCGACGAAACCTGATGTGGTCGTGGAGTACGCGAAGCGGCTGCTCGCGATGGGCTGCGACGACCTGTCGCTCGGGGACACGAGCGGCGTCGGCACGCCCGGTGAGGTGACGACGCTGATCCGCGCGGTCAAGGACGCGGGGATATCGCTCGATATCGTCGCGCTGCATCTCCACGACACCTACGGTCAGGCGCTCGCGAACGCGCTCGCCGCGATGGAGCTGGGGATCACGACCTTCGACGCGAGCGTCGGCGGCATCGGCGGCTCGCCGTTCGCGAAGATGGCGGCGGGCAACCTCGCGACCGAGGACCTGGTGTGGATGTGCAGCGGCCTCGGCATCGAGACCGGTCTGCACGTCGAGCGTCTCGCGGCGACGAGCGCGTGGATGTCGCAGCAGCTCGGTCGCGAGCTCCCGGGCCGGGTCGCGCGAGCGCTGTCGACGCGCGCCTAGTATCCAGCCGTGCCCCAGACCACCGGCTACATCGCGATCGCCGACATCTCCGGCTATACGGCGTTCGTCGCGGACACCGAGATCGAGCACTCGCGCGAGATCCTGGGCGAGCTGCTCGAAGTCACCTCACGCGAGCTCGAGCGGCACCTGCGCCTCTCGCGCATCCAGGGCGACGCGCTCATCTGCGTGGGCGAGGAGGACGAGGTCATCCCCTGCCTCGAGGACGCGTTCCTCTCGTTCCACCGGCGCGTGCGCGCGATGGTGGCGGCGACCACCTGCCCATGTAACGCGTGCCGCAGCGTGCCGAGCCTCACGCTGAAATTCGTCGCGCAGCACGGCACCTACTCGACGGTCACGGTGCGCGACACCGTCGATCTCGTCGGCGCGGACGTGAACATCGCTTTCCGGCTGCTCAAGAACCATGTGCCGTCGCACGAGTACATCCTCGCGACGAGCTCCGTCCTCGAACGGCTGCCGGCGCTCGCGCGCGAGCGTTTCGTGCCGATCAGCGAGGACTACGACCTCGGCCACGTCGAGGCCGGCTACCGCGATCTCCACGAGCTGCGCGAGCGGGCGTACCAGCAGCTCACGCAGCGTGTGACGCCCGCCGACGCCAGCTTCACGCTGACGCAGACGATCGATGCACCTCCGGCCGAGGTCTACGCGGAGCTGGTGCGGCCCTCGACGATGCAGCGCGTCGCGGGCGCGCCGAACATCACGCTGAAGGGCGGCGCTCGCGGCACGCTCGCGAACGCGGCGTACCACTGCGAGCACGGCGCCAACCGCAAGACGATCTTCGAGGTCGTCCGCGACGACCCGCCGCGCGAGCTCACGATGTGGATGTACGGCGACGGGCCCGAGGCCTACGCCACGTACATCTTCGAGCCGGTGGGCGCCGACCGGACGCGCGTCCGACTCTCCCTTCGCGTCGCGAACGCGACGGGCGTCAAGCGCGTCATCACCATCCTGATGTTCCGGTACTACTTCACACGCGGGTTGCGGCAGCTGCGCGAGGTCGTTCGCGAGTCGCGCGCACCGCGCGAGGTCGCGAAGACCGCTTAGCGCTCACGGCCCCGACCGCGGGGACGCCCGACGACCGGACGAGCTTGTCGAAGGCGGCGACCTCGCCCTTCACGAGCGCCTCCCACTTGGCGATCTGCGCATCGACCCGCTTGGACACGTCGCCGAAGACGTCGCGCATGCCCTTGGTCGGCGCGAAGTCCGCACCGCCGATATAGCCGACGAGCGCCGCTACCTTCGCGTTGAGCTTCGCCGGGTAGTTGAGCGTGTCCTGGCGGCTCTTCGCCTTGACCTGCACGAGCTCGGCCTCGATCGCGCCGGCCTTCTCGCGTAGCGATGCCGCGGCGCGCGCGAGGCGGGCCTGCCCGGTCTGCTCCTTGGCGCGGGCCTCCCAGGCGTCGAGCTGCGTCTTGAGCCTGCGGATCGCGTTGATCGTCCGATGCACCTCGTCCAGCTTGCGATTCACGCTCAGCGCGAGCGCGGTCTGCGTCTCGAGATCCTCCTGCGTCGCGGAGATCCGCGGATCCTTCTGGATCTCGAACGGCGCCTCGAGCGTCTCGCCGGCGACCTTGAGACGCACGCGGTACGAGCCCGGCGGCACCTGCGGACCGGCGAGCTGCGCTTCGAACGCGTCCCACGTCCCGCCTTCGCCCTCGATCTTCGCGGCGTCCGGGTGGCGCATGTTCCAGAGGAAGCGGTTCAGTCCGGCGAGGACCGGCACCTTCGGATCCTTCGTCGCGGGCGGCTGCGCCGTTCCTTCCGGTGGTGTCTTCTGCGGCGGCTCGGGCTTCTTGAGCGCCTCTTCGATCGCCTGCGGATCGCTCTTGAACTCGCGGATCACCTTGCCGCGACCATCGAGGAACGCCAGCGTCGCCTCGGCCGTCGCCTTCTCGCGCAGCCAGTATTGGACGAGCACGCCGCTGGGCGGATTGGTCCCGGCGTCGATGTTGATCGCGACCTTCTCGCCCGTCGGCTTCTCGCGCTGGCGATACGTGACCATCGTCGCGCCGGTCATGCGGTAGTTCTTCCCGATCTTCGGCGGCTGCGGGAAGCCCATGTCGGTGCGGAAGCGCACGGTGACCTTCGGGCCGAACAGGTGCGCCTTCGCGCGTGCGACCTGCGCGCCGTACTGCCGCAGCGGTTGGAGATCGTCGAGAACCCAGAACGCGCGGCCGTGCGTGCCGAGCACGAGATCGTCGTCCTTGATGACGAGGTCGTGGATGGGCACGACCGGCAGGTTGCCGCCGAGGCGCTGCCAGCGGCCGCCGTCGTCGAACGAGACGTACACACCGGTCTCGGTGCCCGCGTACAGCAGACCCTTCTTCGCGGGGTCCTCGCGGATCACCCGCGTGAAGTCGTCGTCGGGGATGCCGCTCGTGATCTTCGTCCAGGTGCGCCCGTAGTCCTTCGTCTTGAAGAGGAACGGGCGGAAGTCGTCCTGCTTGTAGCGGTTCGCGGCAAGATACGCGGTGCCCGCATCGTGCGGCGAGGCCTCGATGATGGACATGAGCGCCCAGCTGCCGATGCCCTTGGGCGTGACGTTCTTCCAGGTCTTCCCGTCGTCGCGCGAGACGTGCACGAGTCCATCGTCCGATCCCGCCCACAGCACGCCGCGCTGGACCGGCGATTCCGCGAACGCGAAGACCGTGCAGTAGTACTCGGCGCCGGTGTTGTCCTTCGTGATCGGCCCGCCCGAGGCGCCGAGCCGCTTCGGATCGTTGCGCGTGAGGTCGGGGCTGATGGCCTCCCACGATTCGCCCTCGTTGCGCGTGCGGAAGATGCGATTGCCGCAGTGGTAGAGCACGTTCGGGTCGTGCGGCGACAGCGCGAGCGGCGCCGTCCACTGGAACCGGTAGCGCACCGCGTCCGCCCCTTCGCCGGAGCTCGACTCGGGCCACACGCTGATGAGGCGCGTCTGCCGCGTGCGACGGTCGTGACGCGTGATGATCCCCTGGTATTCGCCGGCGTAGATGATGTCCGGGTCGTCGGGACGCACCGCGATGTGGCCGGCCTCGCCACCGCCGACCGCGAAGTTGTCGGCGGCGGTCACGCCGGCGATCGGCGCGCGGCTCGGAATGCTCATCGAGGTGTTGTCCTGCTGGCAGCCGTAGATCCGGTACGGCGTGCTCATGTCGGTGGTCACGTGGTAGAACTCCGAGGTCGGCTGGTTGTACACGCCGGTCCAGCTCTCACCGCCGTTGAAGGTCACCACGCCGCCACCGTCGTTGCCCTCGATCATGCGGTTCGGGTCGTCGGGATCGATCCACAGATCGTGGTGATCGCCGTGTGGGATGGACATCTGCACGAACGTCTTGCCGCCGTCGTTCGAGCGCCAGGCGTCGACGTTCAGCACCCACGCCGTCTCCGGATCCTTCGGGTCGGCGTAGATATGGTTGTAGTACCAGGCGCGCTGGCGCAGGTTGCGGTCCTCGGACCCGCGCTCCCAGCTCTCGCCTCCGTCGTCGGAGCGGAACACCGCGCCGTCCTCGGCCTCGACGATCGCGAACACGCGCCCGCTCTTCGCCGCCGACGCGCTGATGCCGATCTTGCCCAGCGTGCCCTTCGGCAGGCCGCGCGCGCGACTGATCTCCGCCCAGGTGTCGCCGCCGTCGGTCGAGCGGAAGATGCCGCTGCCCGGCCCGCCCGACACGAGCTCGTGCGGCCGGCGCACGGCCTCCCAGATCGTCGCGTACAGGATGCGCGGATTGTTCGCGTCCATCGAGATGTCGATCGCGCCGGCGCGCTCGTTGCGATAGAGCACGCGCTTCCACGTCTCGCCGCCGTCACGCGAGCGGAAGACGCCCCGCTCGGTGTTCGGTCCGTGCGCGTGACCGAGCGCCGCGACGTACACCGTGTCGGGATCCTCGGGATGGACGCGGACCTTGCCGATGTTGCGCGTGCGCTCGAGACCGAGGTG
>DASYUC010000019.1:0-4166 GCA_036001645.1 Candidatus Limnocylindria bacterium | reverse complement strand
GACGGCACGACCCATCGCGCCTACGCGGTCATCGTCACCGTCGGCGGCGAGCCCACCAAGCTCGGCGTCCCGGGCGAGGCGGAGTACCACGGCCGTGGCGTCTCCTACTGCGCGGTGTGCGACGGCGCGTTCTTCAAGGGCGGCGATCTCGCGGTCATCGGCGGCGGCGACAGCGCCTTCCAGGAGGGGCTGTTCCTCACGCGCTTCGCGAAGAAGCTGCACGTCGTCCACCGGCGGGGCGAGTTCCGCGCCCAGGCGATCTTGCAGGACCGCCTGCTCGCGAAGGATCTCGTCCACACCGTGACGCCCGCGACGGTGAAGGAGATCGGCGGCGACGGCACCGCGGTGAAGTGGATGGACATTGAACGAGACGGAGAGGTCGAGCGCATCCCGGTCGACGGCGTGTTCGTGTTCGTCGGCTTCAAGCCGATCGGAAGGCAGCTGTTCAAGGATCACATCGATCACGACGAGAACGGTTACCTCATCACCGATCAGTTCATGCAGACGAGCATCCCCGGCGTGTACGCCGCCGGAGATACGCGCGCGCAGCTCGCGAAGCAGATCACGACGGCGGTCGGCGACGCGACGACCGCGGTGCTGCACGCCGAGCGCTACATCGAGGAGCTCAAGGACATGGAGCGCGCCTTCCCGGAGGCTCCGCGCGAGGCCGTGGCACAGACCGCGAGCCGCATGAAGATCCTCACGTTCCCGCCGGGCGCGGTCGTCATGCGCGAGGGGGAGCGATCGGATCGGTTCTTCGTCATCGCGAAGGGCGAGGCACTGGTCGTCCAGCGCGACTCGACCGGCGCGGAGCGCACGCTCAACACCTTGCGTGCCGGCGACTACTTCGGCGAAGTCGGCATCCTCACCGGCCACACGAGGAACGCGACGGTGAAGGCGAAGACCTCGCTCGAAGTCCTGGTCCTCGAGGCGGATGCGTTCCGGACCCTGATGGCCAGCTCTCAGGCGACCAGCGACGAGATCGCGCGGGTCGCGAAGTCGCGCGAACGCATCGAGGACGGCGCCGCGGACTAGGTTAGGCCGCGATCGGCGGGGCGAGCTCCTTCACGTCGGCGATGAGCTGGTTGAGGTCGAACGGCTTCTGCAGCACCTTCTGGATCCCGCGCTTGCGGAACTCAGCGCCGTGCTCCGACGACACGGCTGTCTCGAAGATCACCGGCACGCTGCGCAACCGCTCGTCCTGGCGCAGGCGGTCGTAGAGCTCGAGGCCACTCATCCCCGGAAGTCCGACATCGAGCACGAGGAGATCCGGCTTCACCTGGTCGAGCGTGTGCAGCGCATCGGTCGGTCGCGTCAGGTGAATGGCGCGGTAGCCCTCTTCTTCATTGATGACGGCCGCAAGCAGCTCCCCGATCGGCTTGTCGTCCTCGACGACGATCACGACTCGCTTGCGTCCATTACTCCTTGTAACCATGCCCCCATGACTGCGCATCGCATGCCATAGCGCAAAACTTGTTACACGGGCGGTACGCACTTCTTGCAACGGTCGTGTATCGGTGAGGGAACGGACGGCCTTTGCTCCGCACTCAAGCGAGCAACAACGGCGAACGTTTTCGTCTAGCGGTCTTTGTGTGTGCGCTTTGCGTGCGTGGGCAGATATTGGTCGATGACCGCACGGAGCTGCTCCGGGTAATAGGGCTTCGCGAGGAATCCGTCACAGCCTGCTGCGATCGCGCGCTCGCGATCCGGTGGCGTCGCGGACGCGGAGACCGCGACCATGCGCAGGTCCTTGCCCCATGCTTCCTTTCGGACGGCGCGCGCGAACGCGAAGCCGTCGAGCCGTGGGATGTGCAGATCGAGGAGGATGAGCTCCGGGCGCGTCGCCTGCGCGACGGCGAACGCCGTCTCGCCGTCCATCGTCGTGATGGGTTCGTGGCGCGCGAGACGCACGATGCGTAGCGCGAGGTCCATGCTGTTGGCATCGTCTTCGACGATGAGGATCCGCGCCATCAGTCAGCGGCTTCCGTTCCCGTTCCTGCCGCGGTCGTCTTGTTGCGCCCGCGTCCACCGCGGCGGCGTCCACCGCGCGATCCGCGCCTGGTGCGCTTGCGTGCGACGGCCGGCGTGGCCGCCGCATCGGTCTTCGCTGCCGCATCCGGCTCGGCCTCGTCTTCGGTCTCCGGTGCGGTGGCGACGGCGGTCGCCACGCGTTCGACCGCGTCGCCGTTGAGCCCGCCGAACTCGCCGAGGATCGTGCGCACTTCGGGGTGCTCGCGATTCACGACGAAGCCGGCCTTCTTGCCGTGGTCCTCCGGCTTCATGATCCCGCGCTCCACGGCGCTGCGGATGTTCGACTCGAGAGCATCGCCCTCGACCCGTGAGAGCAGCTCGGCGAAGAGGGCCGCGTTCACCCAGTCGGCGCGGTCGCCGTGCGCGCGGGTGGTGCTGACGAAGTTGAAGAGATGCGCGATCGCCGCGGCGGGCTGGCGCGCGTAGACGACGAGCGGGTGGTCGTCGACGAGCCAGCACATGGTGATCTCGCGGCCGTCGCGCTGGACGGACTCGCTCTGGATGGCGCCGCGCTCCTCGGCGATGTTGAACAGGGTTTCGAGCAGAACGCGCCGCTGCGTTCGGCCGCGTGCGATGCCACCGGGCTGGTCGGCGCGCGACAGGGGATCGAGGACGGCCTCGACCACCGGCACGCGCTTGGTGTCCTTCGTGACGGTGTTGATGCGACGGAGCAAGCGCACGAAGTGGAAGTAGGTCTCGGCGACCAGCGGTGAGCCGAGGTTCGGTGCGAGAAGCTGCTTCGCCTTCGCGCGCGTGCGGCCCTCGGATCTCGCGACGATGTGGTGCTGCTCGATCGCCGCGTCGATGCGTTCTTCGAGGACGCTCGAGGCTTCCTTCTCGGAGAGCGGGACGACGGAGCGGACGAAGTCGCCGCGCGCCATCGACGATGCATGGGTCGCGACCAGCTGGTCGAGGAGCAGGACGGCGAGGCGCCGCTGCTCCTTCTCGGATTCCGGAGAGCCGGTCGGTACGACCGCGGGAACGACGGGTGGCGTCGCACGTGCGCCGCGGCCGCCGCCGCCGCGTCCA
The DNA here is from genome assembly GCA_036001645.1 of Candidatus Limnocylindria bacterium. Classification (GTDB taxonomy): domain Bacteria; phylum Chloroflexota; class Limnocylindria; order P2-11E; family P2-11E; genus CF-39. Next base: position 1,106 of record DASYUC010000019.1, on the reverse strand, counting down.
CCGCGACGCGGGCGCACAGCGCCGCGCGCGAGGACGGGCTCGTCGGGACGCCGCTCCTCTTTGCCGAACTGCGTGTCGTCGGCGCGCAGGCCGCCGCGCGTCCAGCGCGCCTCGGGGATGAGGTCCTCGAGCAAGAAGACGTCGTCGCGCAGATGCGGCGACTCGCGAAGCTCGTTCGCGAGCGAGAGATCGCCCGCGACGAGGTAGACCTTCTTGTCCTCGTCCTTGAGCGCTTTGCACAGGGCGTTGAGATCGCGGTCGCCGGAGACGATGAACCAGACCTCGATGTCCGGTCGATCCTTGTACAGGAGCTTCATCGCGCGGGTGATGAGGACGGCGTCGGACCGGCCTTTCAGGAGCCGGCCGCTCATGCGCTGCGCCACGGGGATCGGCTCCATGCCGGTGAACTCGAGCGCCATGAGCAGGGTCTCGTCCTGCATCGCGACCTCCTGTCCGAAGATCGCGAGCTTGACGCGGACCGGTCCGAATTCAGCGGCCTTCTTCAGGATCGCCTGCAGGATCGCGAGGGACGACGGCAGCGGACCGGTGGTGTGCTGCCTAAGCGTGTAGTAGACGTTCTCCCAGTCAATGAGGAGAGCGACGTCGGGCAATGGGTTCTCCTATGGAGCGCACACGCCGCCCGACCCGTTCGCGGACCCCTCCTCGAGGAGTCACGCGCTTGATGCTCACCCTCGTCCGCATCGCACTCTGCTCACGGTCACCCGTGTCGCCGAGCGCGGTCCGTACGCGAACGCGTCATCACGAACGCATTGGTCGTCGCGCGCGCCGTTTTCATACAGTCTAGCCTCCCACCGTGCCGGAACGCGACTCCACGCTGGCCGACCTCGTCGACCACGCCTCCGGACGCGGCGCCACGTACGCCGACGCGCGCCGTGTGGAGCGCGAGCACGAGGCCGTCTCGCTGCGCGACGGCCAGGTCGAATCGGTCACGCGCTCCGGCGATCGCGGCATCGGGTTCCGCGTCGTGCACCAGGGCGCCTGGGGTTTCGCCGCGACCGATCGCACCGACGACGCCTCGCTGCGCGGGCTCGTCGACGAGGCCTTTGCGCGAGCGGCGGCCGCCGCGTCCACCCGGAGCGCGCCGG
>DASYUC010000018.1:0-40731 GCA_036001645.1 Candidatus Limnocylindria bacterium | reverse complement strand
ATCATGGGGATCACGTTCACCGCTGCCGCGATCCCAGTGAGGCTCGCGCTGCCGGTCGTCTGCAGGACGTACCACGGGATCGCGACGGCCGATACCTGATTGCCGATCCCGGATACGCCGTTGCCAACGAGGAGCGCGGCGAGCGGCGCAAGACGACGCTTCGGGGCCTGCTCGCTGGTCATGTCCTCGCGGATTTTCTGCTAGTCGAGCAGCCGTGCGTGGATGCGCTCGATGTCGGCGTTGGAGAGTCCCGCTCGAGTTAGGTACGCCTTTGCGCCGCCGTGTCGCGTCCGAAGATGCGCGAGCGTCGCGAGCATCGTCTCGCCCCGTGCGTCATACGAGCGCACGAGACGTGCGCGCGCGTCATCGTCCGGCGCGACCGCGAGCGCCGCTGCGAGCTCGGCCGCGAGGGCCGCCTCCGACAGCGCGTAGTCCGCGGCGATCTGCGCGTCCGGCACGCCGACGAGGCCCAGTAACAGCGCTACGGCGATCCCGGTGCGGTCCTTGCCGGCGAGACAGTGGATGAGCACGCCGCCGGGCATCGCGCGGGCGACTGCGCGGGCCATCGTGACGATGTGCTCGGCACGCCGGTCGATGACGAGCGCGTCCCGTTCCGACCGCGTGCGGGCGACCGGGTCGATCGAGCGCCAGAACTCCTGGTCCTGCTGCGGGATCAGCACGTAGTCGACCCCGTGCTCGTGCCAGATCGGATCGGGATCCTGCTCGGCCTCGGCTGGAGTGCGAAGGTCGATCACCGTCCGTACGCCGTGAGCGAGGAGCGACGCGCGACCGCCCTCGCTCAGACGGCAGAGCTGGTCGGAGCGGATGAGCGCGCCGTGCCGGACGCGGCGACCGTCCTGCGTCGTCAGGCCGCCAAGGTCGCGGACGTTGAGGCACGCATCCCACGACAGCGCCCGGGTGGCCTCGTTCGCGCTAGCCCCCAACGCGACGGATGTCCGCGATGGTGACCACGACCAGGAGCGCGAGCAGGAGCACGAAGCCGACCGCGTGCACCGCGGCCTCGGCCTGCGGCGAGAGGCGCACGCGGAAGATGCCGCGCAGCAGCACGAAGAAGAGACGTCCGCCGTCGAGCCCCGGGAACGGGACGATGTTGAGGACGGCGAGGTTCACGGACAGCACACCGACGAGCTTCAGGAACGTCGGGAGTCCGTACTGCGCGACCTGACCGGTGACGCGGAAGATCTCGATCGGTCCGCCCACGCTCGGAGCGGGCTGGCCCGTGCGCGGCGCGAGGAGCTGCCCCGGCAGCTCGGCGATCTGCGTGACGACCTGGCCCGACAAGGACAGCGCCTGCTGGAACGCCTCGGGCAGCGGGACGGCGATCGGCCCTTGTACGTCTTCGAGGCCGATGCCAAGCGGTCCTTCGCCCTCCGGCGGCTCGGTCCGCGGCAGCGCCTTGATCGGGTCGACCACGCGGCCGCTCCGCTCGAGCACGAGCGTCACCTCCTGGTCGGGACGGAGGCGTGCCTGACCACGCACGTAGTTGACGAGCTCGGTCGAGCGTGTGATCGAGCGTCCATCGACGGAGCGCACCAGATCTCCGACCTGGATGCCGGCGCTCTGTGCGGGCGATCCGGGGGCGACGCTGATGACGCGCACGTCTCCGGTCGCCGCGGTCGTTCCCGTCGCGAAGGCGATCGTCAGCACGACGAGCGCGAGCACCACGTTCATCGTCACGCCGGCGGCGAGCACGATCGCCTGCGACCACCACGGCTTCGAGGTGAATGACCCGGGCGCGCCCTCGCCCTCCTGATGGATCGAGAAGTCATCCTGCCCGAGGATGCGGACGAATCCGCCGAACGGGATCGCGTTGATGCTGTAGTCGATCCCCGCGTGGCGGATCGCGGCGATGCGCGGAGGGAAACCGAACGCGAACTCCAGCACTTTCATCCCGAGCAGGCGTGCCGTGATGTAGTGCCCCAATTCGTGAACGGCGATGATCAGGCTCAGCGTCAGGAGCCCGATGAGGATCCCGACCGGTGTGAGTGGCATGCCCTACGCCAGCGCCGGCGCGGCATCGAGTGCCGTCCGGACCGCGCGATCGACGCCGAGGATCTCGCCGAGGTCGGGCGACGCGGGCGCGCGCTGCGCCGATCCGAGCGACGCGCCGCGGCGGAGATACGAAGCGATCTCGTCGAAGCGGATCTCGCCGCGCAGGAAGCGCGCGACGGCCACCTCGTCCGCCGCCGACAACCCGATCATCGCCGCGAGATCGCCGGAGCGCGCGGTGTCGAGCACGGCCGCGAGGCACGGATAACGCCGATCGTCCGGCGCACCTTCGAATCGGAGCGTGCGCACGCGCGACCAGTCGAGCCGCGCCGCGGGCGACGGCGCGCGGTCCCAGAGCAGCGCGTACTGGATCGGCAGCCGCATGTCGGGCTCGGCGAGCTGCGCCTTCACGCTGCCGTCCGCGAATTCGACCAGCGCGTGTATGACGCTCTCGGGATGGACCACGATGTCGATGCGCTCGTACGGGATGCCGTAGAGCCAGTGCGTCTCGACGACCTCGTAGCCCTTGTTCGCGAGCGTGGCCGAGTCGATCGTCACCTTCGGGCCCATCTTCCAGGTGGGATGGCGTAACGCCTCGTCCGGCGTCACCGACGCAAGCTCTTCAAGCGGATGCTCGCGGAACGGTCCGCCCGACGCGGTGACCGCGACGCGCGTTACGTTCTCCATCCGCTCGCCGACCAGACATTGCCAGAGCGCGCAATGCTCGCTGTCCACCGGACGAAGCCGGTCCCCTGCCCCGCCCGCGAGCGGTGCGATCAGGTGGCCGCCGGTCACGAGCACCTCCTTGTTCGCGAGAGCGACGTGCTTACCCGCGCGGAGGGCTGCGAGCGTCGGCGCGAGGCCGGCGATGCCCGGCGTCGCGACGAGCACCAGGTCGACGTCGTCGCGGGTCGCGAGATCGCAGAGCGCCTCGTCGCCGTCGCGCTCCTGCAGCACCGTCGCGGCGGCGCCGGTCTCGCGCGCGAGCCTCTCGAGTGCGGACCCGTTGCGCGCCGACGCGAGCGCGGTAACGCGCAGACGGTCGGGATGCGACCGGACGACGTCGAGCGCCTGACTGCCGATCGAGCCGGTCGCGCCCAGGATCGCGAGTCGTGTCACCACCTGACCATCATCCCATCCCCGCCCGGCCGCGATCACGTGTACGCGCCGCGGGCCAGCCACAGCACGAACGCGACGGCGGGTGCGACGAAGATGAGACTGTCGATCCGGTCGAGGACGCCGCCGTGGCCCGGCAACAGCGTTCCGGAATCCTTCGCGCCCGCCGCGCGTTTGATCGCGGACTCAAGAAGGTCGCTCGCGAATCCGACCGGTCCGACGAGCACGGCCAGCAGCAGCGTCGGTCCGGTCTTGATCCCCGCGGAGGTCGCGATGAGCAGCGCGACGATCGCCGCGGCCGCGAAGCCCGCGAGCGTTCCCTCCCAGGTCTTGCCGGGACTGATGCGCGGCGCGATCCTGCGCCGGCCGATGCGCGCTCCGACGAGATACGCCGCGACGTCGGCCGCCCACGTCGGCACCAGCGCGAGGATCAGCCACACCGGCAGCGACCCCAGCCAGCCGCGCGTCGCCGCATCATCCGCGCGCCACAGCTCGATCAAGAAGCCGAAGAAGTAGCCGAGATAGAGCGCGCCGCCGAGCGTGAGGACCGCGCCGAGGACCGCTGGCAACGGACGGCCACGCATTGCTTGTTCAACGAATACCGCTATGGCGACGACGCCGAATGCGGCAGTGACGAGGAGCGTCCACACCATGAGCTCGCTCGGCGAGCCGGCGCCGTAGAGATGCGCGAGGATGAAGAGCACGACGAACACGACACCGACCAGCCACGGTTGGTACGACCGGTAGCGGAACAGCGCGCGGAGCTCGAGGTAGCCGAGCACGGCGAGTATCGCCACCAGGACCGCGAACGTCGGCCACGGCGCGAACAGGGCCGCGAGCACGACCACCCCGTAGACGAGCGCGGTGATGGTACGGCGCTCGAGGTCGGCGGTGCCCATGACGGGAACGCTAGCGCCCGAAGCGGCGTTCACGTGTCGCATACGAGCCGAGCGCGTCGTCGAGATCCTTGACCGAGAAATCCGGCCACAGCACCGGTGTCGCCCACATCTCGGCGTACGCGACTTCCCAGAGCAGGAAGTTCGAGACTCGCAGCTCCCCGCCGGTGCGGATCAGGAGGTCCGGATCCGGATGGTCCGGTGCGTAGAGCCGCGAGGCGATCGCGGCCTCATCCACGGCGTCGGGGGCGAGACCCTCGCCGACGATGCGCCGCACCGCGTCGACGATCTCCGCGCGACCGCCGTAGTTGAACGCGAGCGTCATGACACCGCGCGCGCACTTGGAGGTCGCTTCGACGGCGCCCGCGATCGAGCGCTGGAGCCCGGGCGACAGCTCCTGGAGCCGGCCGATGACCTCCAGGCGTACGTCGTCGCGCACGAGCGAATCGGTCTCCCGGCGGATCGTCTCCTCGAGAAGGCCCATGAGACCGCGCACCTCTTCCTCGTCGCGCGACCAGTTCTCCGTCGAGAACGAGTACAGCGTCAGGTACTCGACCCCGCGCTCGCGCGCCGCCCGAAGTGTCTTGCGGATCGTCTCCACGCCGGCGCGGTGGCCCGCGATCGCCGGCAGATGGCGCTGCCGTGCCCAGCGGCGATTGCCGTCCATGACGATGGCGATGTGCCGCGGGATGGCGCTCACAGACCGGCTAAACGGCGAGGATCTCTTTCTCTTTGGCCGAGCCGATCTCGTCGGCCATGAGGATGTAGCGGTCGGTGAGCTTCTGGAGCTGCGCCTCGAGGCGCTTGACCTCGTCGGTCGACACGCCGGAGCTCTTCTCCTTCGCACGCATCTCTTCGTGCGTGTGTCGGCGGAGCGTGCGGATCTCGACCCGACCCTCCTCGACCTTCTTGTGCAGCTGCTTCACGAGGTCGCGGCGGCGCTCCTCGTTGAGCGCCGGAATGTTGAGACGGATGACCGCGCCGTCGTTGCTCGGCGCGAGGCCGAGGTCGGACGACTGGATCGCCTTCTCGATGGCCTTGATCAGGCCGCGGTCGTAGGGCTGGATGAGGATCTGCCGCGGCTCCGGCGCGTTGATCTGCGCCAGCTGGATGAGCGGGGTGGGAACGCCGTAGGCCTCGACCTCGAGCTGCTCCACGAGCGACGGCGCCGCGCGCCCGGTTCGCACGGTCGCGACATCGTGCTTGAGCGCGTCGATCGCCTTCTTGAAACGAGCCTCGGTCTGGGCGAGCAGCTCTTCGAGCGCCATCAGCTGTGTACCAGCGTGCCGACGTGCTCGCCTTTCGCGGCACGCACCATCGCGTCCTTCTGTGAGATGTCGAAGATGATCAGCGGGATGTCGCGGTCCTCCGCCAGCGCGGCGGCGGTCGAGTCCATCACGCCGAGCCGCTTGTCCAGGAGGTCGCGGTGCGTGAGCTCGTCGATCTTCTTCGCGTCCTTCGTGGTCCGCGGGTCCGCGTCGTACACGCCGTCGACCTGGTTCTTGCCCATCAGGATCACATCGGCCCCGATCTCCGCTGCGCGGAGCGTGGCCGCGGTGTCGCTGGTGAAGAACGGGTTGCCGGTACCGGCCGCGAAGATGACCACGCGCCCCTTCTCGAGGTGCCGGATCGCCTTGCGGCGGATGTACGGCTCGGCGACGTCCTGGATCGTGATCGCCGACTGCACGCGGGTCTGCACGTCGAGCTGCTCGAGCGCGGACTGGAGCGCGAGGGCGTTGATCACCATGGCCAGCATCCCCATGTAGTCGGCGGTCGCCCGGTCGATGCCGTGCTCCGCCACGGCCGCGCCGCGCATGAAGTTCCCGCCGCCGATGACGATGGCCACCTCGGCGGGGAGCTCCTGCACCTTGCGGATCTCCTCGGCGAGGTACTTCACGTACTGCGGCGAAATGCCGAACTTGCGCTCGCCGAGGAGCGCCTCGCCGGAGAGCTTGAGCAGCACCCGGCTGTATTTGGCCGCGCTGCGCTGCGTCATCGCGAGGAGTTTAGGACTCGCCCAGGGCGAAGCGCTGGATGCGGCGCACGTGCACGTTCTCTTTCGTCGACGCGGCGACGGCCGTGACGAGGTCCTTGATCGTCTTCGACGTGTCGCGGATGTACGGCTGCGAGAGCAGCTCCTCGACGCTCCTCGGGTCCATCGCCGCGACCTGCATCGCGATCTCCTGGGCGAGCTTCTGGAAGTCTTCGCCCCGTGAGACGAAGTCCGTCTCGCTCGCGAGCTCCACCAGTGCGCCGATGCGTCCCCCCGAGTGGATGTACGACGCGATCGCGCCTTCCTTGGCCTCGCGCTCGGATTTCTTCGCGACGGACTGGATGCCTCGTTCCTTGATGAGCGCGAGCGCCTTCGCGTAGTCGCCGCCCGTCTCCTCGAGGGCGCGCTTGCAGTCCATCACACCCGCGCCGCTCTCGCTGCGCAGGCGCTGCACGTCCTTGGGATCGATCTTCGTCATCACCACTAGCTCTCCTCGGTGGTCTTGATGTCGGCGGTCGCTTCGGTCTCGACGTCCGCGGTGACGTCCTCTTCGTCCTCTTCGGGCTCCGGCTCGTACACGCGAGGCGTGCGCTTCGCGCGCGGCACGCCGATGCCCTCGAGCTCGGCGACCGTCGTCGAAGGCGCGTAGCCCATGTCCTCGGGGCTCGCCTCCTTGCGGCTCGCGTCGAACATCGCGCGACCTTCGATGATCGCGTCGGCCATCTTCTGGCAGATGAGCTTCACCGCGCGGATCGCGTCGTCATTCGCCGGAATGATCACGTCGATGAGGTCGGGGTCGCAGTTCGTGTCGACCATCGCGACGACGGGGATCTCGAGCCGTCGCGCCTCCTCGACGGCGATGTGCTCGCGGTGCGGGTCGACGATGAAGAGCGCGGACGGGTGACGCTTGAGCTCGCGCACTCCGGAGAAGTAGCGATCGAGGTGCAGCAGCTCGTCGTCGAGACGCAGCGCGTCCTTCTTCGGCATCGTCGCGAAGTCGCCGCGCTCCTTGCGCTCGTGCAGCTCGTTCAGCCGGTTGATGCGCTTCTGGATGGTGACGAAGTTGGTGAGGAAGCCACCGAGCCAGCGCTGATTCACGAAGTGCATGCCGGCGCGCTTGGCCTCCTCGGAGATGGATTCCTGGGCCTGCTTCTTGGTCCCGACGAAGAGGACCTGTCCTCCGTCGGCGGCCATGTCGCGAACGAACGCGTACGCCTCCTCGACGCGCGTGAGCGTCTGCTGGAGGTCGATGATGTGGATGCCATTCCGCTCCATGAAGATGAAGCGCTTCATCTTCGGGTTCCAGCGGCGCGCCTGGTGCCCGAAGTGGACCCCGGACTCCAGGAGCTGCTTCATGGTGACAACGGCCACGTGGGCCTCCCTTTTTCCTCCGCCTCCGTCAGCTCACTTCACTTCGCCGCCGTGCCGAGGGCACCCGTGGCGAGGGCTGAAGCGATCGGGAAGGCGTGCGTGATATCGGGCGAAACGTCCGATCCGACACCAGTGTACGCGAATTGGCACGCCCGGTGCCACATGCGAGCGACGTGGCGAAGTACGACGAGGCACCGGTGCCGCGCGGCACGTCGCATCGCTGGGAGGTCCTGATGGCGCCCGACGAGCACGCGGAGCAGCCGCGCCGCCAGCGGCGCACGGCGTTCGACGTGCGCCACGAGCACCGCGTGCTGCACGACCTCGGCGCCGATCTGCTGCGCCGGATCCCGATCGTCGCCGATGGCGCTCGCCTGTCCCGGCGGTGCGAATACCTCGACCTGCACGACCCGGCGCGCGCGGACTTCCGCGCGCTCGGCGATGAGATCGTGCGGCCCGGGCAGCGCGTCGTCGCCCGCTCGGAGGTCTCCGCCGAGGCCTGGCGGAAGCTCCTGGACGCCTGCGACCGGGTCGTCGGCCGCCCGACCTTGCCTCGTTCCGCATGAAAACGAGCGGCCCGGTCTCCCGGGCCGCTCGCTTATAGAGGCGTCGCTGTGCTTACGTCAGGTTGTTGCCGATGTTGCTGAAGATGTTCTGGAGCTGGCCGCGAAGGAAGATCATGGCCACGATGACGGCGATGGCAATGACGGCAATGATGAGTGCATATTCGACGAGGCCCTGACCCTCTTCGTCACGAAAGAACGCGATCACGAGAACCTCCTTTCCTCGCATGCTGAGCGGGCAAGCAGCCCACCCACCACGGCGCAGGATAGGTCGGCCCGGCCGGGAGAAGTCCCTCCAACGGGTGTGACCCCTGCGAGTGATACGCGCAGGCGACCGGGCGCCGCGCTAGGGCTTCCGCCTAGCGGAAGTCGGGGTGGCCGCGCGAGTTGACCTCGTCGCGCAGCGATTCCAGCGCGCTGCGCGGGCGATCCGGCGCCGGGAGGTCATCGCCGAGCGTGGCGGCGACCGCATCGCGCAGGTCGGGCAGAGTGCAGCCGAAAAGCTCCCCGCTCGTCTCGAACTCCGCCCGCAGGCGGAGGAAACCGAAGGGGTTGTGTCGCGACACGTCGAGCCCGCTGCAGAGCTCGTCGAGGAGCGAGTACAGGGTCCGACGACCCTCCAGCGACAGTCCGCCGAGCCACGCGGATACGAGCTGCGATGCGCGCTCGTCCATTTTCCTGATTATGGTGAGCGCGGAATGACCACCGTCAACGTGCGCTACATGGTCGACGACGTCGATGCCGCCGTTGCCTTCTACACCACGCACCTCGGCTTCACGCTCAACTCGAATGCCGCGCCAGCCTTCGCGGACGTGACGCGCGGCGATCTGCGTCTGCTCCTCAGCGGGGCGACGAGCTCGGCCGGTCGACCGATGCCCGACGGACGCAGACCGGCCTCCGGTGGGTGGAATCGCTTTCAGGTGATCGTGGACGACATCGCGAGCGAGGTCGTGCGGCTACGCGCGGCAGGCGTGAGGTTCCGCAACGAGATCGTCAAAGGGCCCGGCGGTCAGCAGGTCCTCGTGGAGGATCCGTCGGGAAACGTCGTCGAGCTCTTCCAGCCGCGCTAGCTCTTGCAGAACGCCGCGACGATCGCGGCGACATCGTCGCGCGGGACGCGGTGCAGGCGAGCGTCGGGAAGTGACGCGAGCATGCGCGCTCCGTACTCGCGCATGATCGCGCGCCGATCGAGGAGCACGACCGCACCGCGATCGGTCCGCGTGCGGATGAGCCGCCCGAAGCCCTGGCGCAGACGGAGCGCCGCCTGGGGGACCTGGAACTCGGCGAACGGATCCTCGTAGCGCTCGGCGCGGCCCTGGACGAGCGGATCGTCAGGGACCGCGAACGGCAGACGCGCGATGACCACGCAGCGCAGCAGATCGCCGGGAAGGTCGACGCCCTCCCAGAACGACTGCGTGCCGAGGAGGACGGCGCGTCCCGCCGCGAATCGTTCGAGGAGCGCGCGGCGCGACCCGTCGATGCCCTGGGTGAGGACGGCGATACCCGTTTCCTCGAGCGGGCCGAGGCGCGCCGCGACGTCACGCATCGAGCCGTGCGCGGTGAACAGCACCAGCGTGCGACCGTCGAGGGCGCGGCCGATCTCGACGATCGTCTGCGCGGTCTCCTCCGCGAAGGTCGGCTCCGACGGCAGCACCCCGTCGTCGGGCACGACGAGGATCGCCTGCTCGTCGTACCGGAACGGCGAGCCGAATGCGCGCGCATCGCCGATGTCGGTGAGGCCGAAGCGCTCCAGGGCGAAGGCGAAGGATCCCGCCACGGCGAGCGTCGCGGAGGTGAACACCGCCGAGCGCCGCGGCGCGACGAGACCTCGCCGCAGCGCGTCGCCGAGGTACGAGGGCGCGACGCGCAGCGACACCGCGCCACTCGATGCGCGCTCGATCCACACGATGTCGCCGCCGCGCGGTTGGTGGACGCCACGCGAGAGCGCGAGCTGCACGCCACCGAGCTCGGCGAGGGCGGACTTCAGATCGGCCTGCTCGTCCTCGTCGGTGGTGAGTGAGCCGAGACGCTCCGCGGCGACGGCGATGCCGGCGAGCGCGTCGGCCAGACGCTCGGACGCGAGCTCGACCGGGAGCCAGCGCTCGTCGCTCGCGCGCACGCCGGCCGTGACGCGGAGCTTGTCCTCGGTCGGGCCGAGCGGCTCGAGCACCGCGGCGAGCGCGGCGAAGACCTCTCCGCCGCGTTCGTGCGCCGACGCGATCTCGCGGCGCACCTCCTCGCCGACGACGGCGCGCTCGTCGCGCAGGGCCGATGTCACCGCCGGCGAGTGCGAGAGGCGCTCGAGCGCGCGTCGCAGCCCGCGGTCCTCGAGCGCGAGACCGAACGCATCGGTCGCGACGTCCTCCAGTCGATGCGCCTCGTCGACGACCAGGTGCTCCGTCTCGGGCAGGAGCGCTCCGCGCATGCGCGCGTCCTGCAGCAGAAGGGCGTGATTCGTTACGACGATGCCGGCCCGCGCGGCCGCTTCGCGCGCGCGCTGCAGATAGCAGCTGCCGGCCACGCGGGCGCAGCGGCGCGCGTCGCAGGTCTCGTCGTCCGCGGACACGCGGCCCCACAGGTCGCCCTCCGCCCCGAGGAGGTTCAGCTCGGCACGATCGCCGGTGGCGGTCGCGGTGCGCCATACCAGCGTCTTCAGCAGGAGGCGCGCCTCGTCACGCGTCGCGACCTGGCCGCGGAACGATTGCCAGCGACGCGGGCACAGGTAGTTGGAGCGGCCCTTCAGGACGGCGACCTCGACCGTCGAGCCGAGCGCCGTCTGCAGCGCGGGCAGGTCTTTGCGCACGAGCTGGTCCTGGAGCGGCAGCGTGTGCGTGCTCACGATCACGCGTTCCCCCTCGAGCGCTCGGCCGATCGCGGGGACGAGATACGCAAGCGACTTCCCCACTCCGGTCCCCGCTTCCGCGACCAGCGCGCCACCTTCGCGGAACGCGCCCTCGATGGCGCCCGCGAGCGCGCGCTGCTGGGGTCGGTCTTCGTAGCCCGCGAGGCCCCGTGCGAGCGGGCCGTCAGACGAGAACACCGCCTCCACCGTGACGGTGGCACCTGCCAGACCGGACGCGCGCCCTCGCGGCGGTGTCGCGAGACGCGACGGCTCCCACGCCCCGCGCACGGCGCCGCGCAGCGCACCCGCGAAGAACGCCGCGTACGCCGACCCGAGGAGCGACGCGTACGCCTGCATCTCGTCGAGCACCGCGGCCGGCAGCTCGCGCGCGCGGCGTCCGAGATCGGCGAGCACCGCGGCGCAGGTGAGCGCGTCGTCGAGCGCACGGTGAGCCGACTCGGGACGGATGCCGGCTTCGGCGGCGAGCGACTGCAGCGCGTACGTGGGCGCCGACGGCAGCAGGATCGACGCGAGCTCGGCGGTGTCGAGCCGCTCGAACGGCCCGAGGGCCGCACGCTCGAGGAAGGCCAGGTCGAAACCGACGTTGTGCCCGGCGACCGGCGCTCCCGCGACGAGCGACGCGATGCGGTCGATCACCGACTCGAGCGCGGGCGCGCCGGCGAGATCGCCGTCACGGATGCCGGTGAGGCGCGTGATCGCCGGTCCAACGCCGACACCCGGATCGACGAACGTGCTGAAGCGCTCGCCGAGCGTGGCCGAGCCGTCCTCCTCGAGATGCACGCGCACCGCGCCGATCTCGATGACGCGGTCGAACTCCGGGTCGAACCCGGTGGTCTCGATGTCGAGCGCGACGACGTCCAGAGCTTCGCCGTTCTAGCCGCGGCCCCGCCGCGGAGGTGGTGCTATGGATAGATGCCGCGGGTGAGCGTGGCCTCGGCGACGCGCGCGACCGCCACCATGTACGCGGCGGTCCGCATGTCGACCTTGTTCTTCTTCTGCATCTCGAGCACGTCGTTGAACGACTTCACCATGACCTCTTTGAGCCGAGCGTTGATGGTCGCCTCGCGCCAGAACAGGTTCTGCAGGTCCTGCACCCATTCGAAGTACGAGACGGTCACGCCGCCGGCGTTGCAGAGGATGTCCGGGATGAGGAAGACGCCCTTGTTGAAGAGGATGCGGTCGGCTTCCGGGCTGGTCGGACCGTTCGCCGCTTCGGCCACGATCTTCGCCTTGATGCGCGGCGCGTTGTGCTCGTCGATCTGATTCTCGATCGCGGCCGGGATGAGGATGTCGCAGTCGAGCTCGAGCAGCTCCGCATTGGACACCTTCTCGGTCCCGGGAAAGCCCGTCACCGACCCGGTCTCGCCTTTGTACGCATCGACCTTCTGCGGATCGATGCCCTTCGGGCTGTAGATGCCACCACTCGTGTCCGACACGGCCACGACGCGCGCGCCGAGCTCGGCCATGAGCTTCGCGGAGAACGAGCCGGCATTGCCGTAGCCCTGCACGACGACGCGCGAGCCCTCGAGGTCGATGCCGAGGTGCTTCGCTGCTTCGATGATCGTGTAGACCGCGCCGCGCGCCGTGGCCTCGTTGCGCCCTTCGCTGCCGCCGATCGAAAGCGGCTTGCCGGTGACGACGGCGAGCGCCGTGTAGCCATGGTGCATGGAATACGTGTCCATGATCCAGGCCATCGTCTGCGAGTTCGTGTTCACGTCGGGGGCGGGGATATCGCGATCCGGACCGATGAGGAGCTCGATCTCGGTCGTGTACCGCCGCGTCAGCGTTTCGAGCTGCTGCGAGCTCATCGTCTTGGGATCGCAGACGACGCCGCCCTTCGCGCCGCCGTACGGGATGCCGACGACCGCACACTTCCACGTCATCCACATCGCAAGCGCCTTGACCTCGCCGAGGGAGACGGACGGGTGATACCGGATGCCGCCCTTACCGGGTCCACGCGTGGTGTTGTGCTGGACGCGGTAGCCCGTGAATACCTTCACGACGCCGTCCGCCATCCTGACCGGGAAGTGCACGGTAAGCTCGCGCTGGCACTCCGCGAGGATGGCGCGCATGTTCGGGTCGAGGTGTAGCTTGTCCGCCGCGATCCCGAACTGCTCGAGCGCGACCGACCACGGATCGCGCTGGGTGTGATCGATGACGGCTGACTTCATTGCCACGGTGCCCTCCTCGGCTATCTCGCGCCGCTGATCTTTTCCACGACGAGCCAGTCGTCGGTGGTGCGGCCCGGAGCGTAGACGCTGTTCCAGTTCTTCAGCACGACGCGACGAAAGCCCTGGCCGACGAGCGTCTCGCGCCAGGAGCGCAGGCCGCGAGTCACAAAGGGCGTGAGGCGAACATTCACGCTGGGCACGAGCAGACCTTCGAGATGCCGCTTGCGCTCGAGCAGCGGGATCTCCAGGAGCGACTCGCCGTCGACCTCCAGAAGATCGAACGCCGCGAAGATCTGCCGCGCGCTCGCGTTGCGCATGAACGCGTTGCCTTCCGGATCGAGCTCGAGCTCCGATTCATCGCGCCAGTCGGAGACGAGGACGCCGTCGATGATCGCCGTCGTACACCGCGCCTCCGCCACGATCGCGTCGTAGAGCTCACGCGGCCCATCGACCTCGCCGCCGTATCCAACGAAGCGCGGTCCCTCGTGGCCGATGCGCACCAGGGCCCGCTTTCCCACCCAATCCGGCTCGAGGATGTGGTTCGCTACCTCCGCACGTTCGCGGGCGTAGCGGGGTCGCTGCGGCGCCAGCTCTGCGCCCAAAACAGTCTTCAACTTTGGTCGAGTATCCCACCCCCTTGACAGTGAGAACAGACGTTCTAAGATGCGAACGCACGTTCGATACTGCCTTCAGGGGAGCAAACAAATGGCTGTGATGAGCGCGTTCGCTGTTCGCGTTGCCCTTCCACCACGCCACACGCCGGCGGCGTCCGCCTGGCGGATGCCGCCGCGTGTGTACTCGCCGCTGACGCCCCGCCGACTGGCCCGTCCGATGGCCGTGCCGGCCACGCGCGGTGCGAGCGCGAGCGCGAACACGAGCGCGAGTGCGCGTCGCGGATCCCCGCTTTCATTCCTCCACAAGAGATGAAGGCGGGCGCCTGGCGCGGGGAGCGCTGAGCGCTAAACCCGCGACGCTGAGCGCGGCCGGCCGCCGAGGGCCCCCGCGCGCGAGGGACCCCGTCCTGCAGGGACAGGGTGTCGCGCGAACAGAGGGTTTCGGCGGCCGGACGCGCGAAGAGCAGCGAAAGAGCGGCGCAGAGCAGCCTAGCTAGCGCGCCGCCTTCTTCTCGCCGCTTTCGCCGTCGCCGCGCGCGAATACCGCGAGCGGCGCGGCGAGGGAGGCGAACTCGGTCGGGATGATCCACTTCGTCGACGGCGACGCGCCGAGCTGCTTGAGCGCCTCGAGGTACTGGAGCGTCATCGTTCGCGCGTCGGCGTGATTCGCGGTGTTGTTGATCTGATCGAGCGCGAGCGCGAAGCCCTCGGCCCGGAGGATCGCGGCCTGCCGTGCTCCTTCAGCCTGCAGGATGTTCGACTGCTTGTCGCCCTCGGCCACGAGGATGGCGGCCTGCTTCTTTCCCTCGGCGTCAAGGATCGCCGCGCGCCGGCCACGCTCGGCAGCCATCTGGCGGTTCATCGCCTCCTGGATGTCCCTCGGCGGGATGATCTCGCGGATCTCGACGGTCGTGACCTTCACGCCCCAGCGCTGCGTCACCTCGTCGAGCTTCACGCGCAGAACCTCGTTGATCTGCTCGCGTTTTGCGAGCACGTCGTCAAGCGGGATGTCGCCGATGACGGCGCGGAGCGTCGTCGTCGCGATGCCCTGTACGGCCGTTCGGAAGTTCTGGACCTTCAGGACCGAGTCCGCGGCCTGGTCGACGCGCTGGAAGATGAGGAAGTCGATCGAGATCGGGGCGTTGTCCTTCGTGATGCAGGTCTGCTGCGGGATCTCGACAACGAATTCCCGCAGGTCGACCGTCTGCGATGTCTGGACCGGCGGCGGCCAGAGCAGCACGAGTCCGGGACCGGCGATGCCGGAGGCCGCGTTGAACTGCCCGAAGGTGAGCACGACGAGCCGCTGGTACTGCGGCACGATGTGCACGACGGCGCGGGCGACCATGATCACCACGATCGCCAGGAAGATCGCGAGTAGCGTGCCGAGGTCTGGCATCAGGACGTTCCCCTTCTCTCAGGCATCTCTTGTGCGGGTTCGACGATAAGCCGAAGCGAATCGACGCGCTTTACGCGGACGGGGCTGCCCTTCGCGATCGGACCTCCCTCGCTCACGGCGGTCCAATCCTCCCCACCGACGTACGCGATCCCGCTCGTACTGATGTCGCTCCTCGCGAACCCGGTCGCGCCGAGCAGCACAGCGCTCCCGGTCGGAGTGAACACGCCGCGCGCTCGCACCGCGAGGCGCGCGATCGCGAGGAAGAACCCTCCGGTGAGGACGACGATCACCGCGATCACGATCGGATCGACGGTCGCGCGGATGCCGGGGAAGACCGGCCGGAGCGGCGGGAAGACGATGATCGTCCCGATCACGAGCGCGGCGATCCCACCGGCGGTGAGGAGGCCGTGGCTTGCGACCTTGATCTCGGCGACGAACAGCGCGACGGCGAAGATCATGAGCGCGACGCCGGCCGCGTTCGCATCGAGCGTGCCGAACGCGAAGAGGGCGAGCACGATCGCGATCACGCCGATGATCCCCGGGAAGATGAGGCTCGGATTCGAGAGCTCGAAGATGATCCCGTACGTCCCGATCGTGAACAGGAGCACGGCGATCTGCGGATCGACGATGAGATGCAGGAGCGCCTCGAGCGGGTTGGGCCCGCTGTCCTCGAGCGCGGCGCCCTTCGTCGCGAGCGTGACGGCGCCGCGGCTCGTCGCGACCTGTCGGCCGTCGGCGCGATCGACCAGGTCGCGCACGTCGGTCGCCATGAGGTCGACGACCTTGAGGCTGACCGCTTCATCGGTGCCGATGCTCACGCTCTTGCGGACCGCATCCTCGGCCCACTTCTCGTTGTGACCGCGCGCGCGGGCGATGTTCGTGATCTGCGCGACGGCGTCGTTCTCCACCTTGGCGCGCAGGTCCGACTCGATGTCCCCGCCCGATGAGTCGACGGGGTGCGCCGCGCCGATGTTCGTCGACGGCGCCATCGCGGCCACGTGCCCGGCGAGCGTGATGAATGTCCCGGCCGATGCGGCGTGTGCGCCGGAGGGCGCGACGTACGTGATGACCGGCACGCCGGCATTCAGCATCCGGCCGGTGATCTTGTAGGTGGAATCGATGAGACCGCCGGGTGTGTCGATGACCAGGACGACGGCGGCGACCTTCCGCTCCTCCCCCTGGTCGAGCAGCCGATCGACGTACCGGGCGGTGATGGGGTTGATGACGCCCTCGATGTGTCCGACGAGCACGGTGTGGGCGTCGTCGGCGGCGAACGCCATCCCGGACACGCCGAGCGCCATCGCGACGACCGATACGAGGCGTAGCGCGATGCGCACGATTCGAGGATAGACCCGACCGGTCAGCGCTCCAGATGGAGCCGCACCGGCGCGCGTCCCCGCTCGACGTACCAGTCCGAGACCCATTCCACGCCGTATTTGGCGCGGAACAGCTCGACCACATGTCGCAGCGCCGCCGCCTCATCCGCGATCGGCTCGCTCGTCGCGGCGAGCTCGGTCGTTCCGGCGCGGATCCGGCAGCGCGGGTCACGCCGCAGGTTGCGGTACCAATCGGCGTCGTGGTCGGTGCGAAGCCACAGGGCGCCGTCTTCATACGCGCACCACACCGTCACTTCGTGAGGAAGACCGGTCTTCCGGCCGCGCGTCACGAGCACGATCTCTTCCGCCGCGCGGAGAGCCTCCTCCAGCCGCGGCTCCACGTCTCAGGCCATGGCCGCGCGGATCCGCGGGGCCAAGCGCGACAGGGCCGCGTGCTGACGCTCTCGGTACGCCGGCGTCCAGCCGTGGCCGCCGGGAAAACGCTCGATGAGGGTCTGCGGTGCCGCCTCCGTGAGCGCAGCGACCGTACGCGGCGTATCGACGAAGGCGTCGTGGTCCGCGAGGATCACCGCCAGCGGGCCGCTCCACGCACGGATCGTCGAGGTCCGATCGATCGCGAGCAGGTCGCGCGCGAGCTCGCGGCCCGCACGGGGATCGGCGAGCACCAGGTCCGCCTGATCGTGCGCGAGATGCTCGGCGTCCACCTGCGCCGCCTCCGCGAAGAGCCTGCGATGCAGCATCGAAAGTGTCGTGCTCCGGCGCACCGGCCCCCACAACACACCCGCCGGCGAAACGAGAACGGCGAGCTGCGCGCGTATGAGCGGTCGGATCAGCTCGGGACTGAGGAACGGCGTGTGCAGCAACAGCGCCGCGACACGCTCGGGAGCGATCTCGGCGAACGCGAGCGCGATCGCTGTCCCCGAACACAGGCCACCGACCGCCACGCGATCAAGGCCACGCGCGGCAAGCAGGTCGAGCGCCCACCTCGCGTACGCGTGCGCGGTGTGTCGCGACGAAAGCGGCGCGACGCCGGCGCAGCCGGGCAGATCGGGCGCGAGCACCCGGAAGTGCGGCGCGAGCGCGGGCAGCCAGGCGCTGAAGTTGTGATTCGAACCGTTCCAGCCGTGGAAGAGCAACAGCGGTGGACCCGCGCGCTCGTCGGCGAGACCCACTCAGCGCGCTGACTCTCGCCGATCGACGTCAGCGAGGAAACCGCGGAGCGCCGCGAAGAACGGAGCCTGATCGCCGTCCACGGTGAGGGAGTGATCCGCGCCATCGATCACGACGAGCGACGCGTCACCGCAGGCGCGGCGATACCGCTCCGCGTCGTCAGGTTTGACGCGCACGCCCACGTCCGTGCCGGTGATCGCGAGAACGGGCACGTCCAAGCGGGCAAGCTCGTCCCAATAGGGTGCTTCGACCGACTCGCGCTGCATCTGCCGTATCGCGTCGCGGCTCCAGATCTCTTCGATGTGCCCGTCGCGCTCGCGGAGGAACCGTTCAGCGAAGCGGGCGAAGCGGTCGCGGTCGTGCGCTTCGTCGGCGGTCCGCGGACCGGCAAGCTCGCGTTGCCGCACCGCCTGGAACGCGGCCTCCCGGTCCGGGAACACCTCGAACGAGGCGAGCGCCCGCGCCAGCCACTCCTCCGAGAGCCGCGGCCACACCGCCGGGTAGTCGCCGAGGACCAGCCCACGAACCGTGTCACGATGCGCGAGCGCGTACGCGATCGCGATCGGAACACCCAGCGAATGCCCGTACACGACGAGGTCCTCGAGCTCGGCGACGGCCAGCATGGCCTCGTTGTCCCTCGCGAACTCTGTTGGCGTGTAGCCGCTCGGCGGTGCCGACGATACGCCCATGCCGCGCCGGTCGGGCGAGATCAGGCGCCGGGGAGCCCCCAGGCCACCCGACGCCGCGGCAATGCCGAGCTCCTCCGCATTCCACGCGTTCGAAAGCGCGCCGCCGATCCCCAGGATCGGGACACCGCCTTCCCCGCTCGACGGTCGCCACTCGACAGCATGCAGCTTCACTCCGTCGCGCGCGGCCCAGATCTCGCGCGTCACGACGCTCGACGTCATCGCCATCTGACAGCCCTCCGCAGGACGACGCTAGCGCAGGTCAGCGGCCAGTCCGCTCATGTCCGACGCGAGAACGCGACGCCGGCGGGGTGTCCCATCTCGCCCCCCGCCATGACGTGCCAGTGCAGGTGAAAGACATCCTGGAGCGGCGCGCCGGAGTTGGTGGCGATGCGGAAGCTCGCTACGCCCGCGTCGCGTGCGATCCGTGCCGCCGCGAGGATGAGGCGGCCCGCGAGGTCGACGTCGGTGAGCTCGGCGACGGATCGGATGTGGCGGCGAGGGACAACGAGAACGTGCAGCGGCGTCGCGCTGGGCTCCGCGTCGAACGTGACGACGTGATCGTCCTCGAAGCGGATCGTCGCCGGCGCCTCGTGTGCGGCGATCCGGCAGAACACGCACTCGGCGGCCGGCTCGCTCACATGCAGAGCATCATCGGATCGCTTCGCGGCCATCGCTCAACGCTCGAAGGCCCGACGACGTAGATCCACCGATCCTCATCCGTCGGGCTGACGTAGAGCTCGATCGACCCCAGCCGGTAGCCGGTTGCACGCGCATCGGCCGGCAGCTTCACGTCCCGTTCCAGCAGCTCCTGAAAGAAGCCCTGGATGACACCACGTGGATCGCGTATGTACTGGTGTGACTGCGACGCGTCCGGTGCCACCGTTCCGGGTGGCCAGCCGATGAAGAGGAACGTCGCCGCCTCCCAACCGCAGTGGCCAGGTCCCGCGATCGTCACGAGCTCGCGCTCGCCGACGGCGCGGCCGTCGCGCGTCCACGTGTAACCCGGATAGGCGGGCGTCTCGTCGAAGGCGCTTGCCACCGACCCAAGCGGCGGGCCGGTCCGGACGCCGAACAGGTTCACGCGCCAGCTGAGGGCCGCGAGGCCAACGAGCGCGAGTACCACCAGCGCCCCTCGCACGATGCGAGCAGCTCGGCCCATCCGGCGAGGCGCGTCGTCTAATCCCACTTCACCAAGCATCCTCTTCTTCGCCTCGCCGCGGGTATCCCCCACCGGGGAGGCGCCGTTAGCTCGCGAGCGCGAAGAGATACGCCGCGTGTGAGGCCACCGCGCCGCCCCAGTCGGCGACCTTCGGATTCGACGGCTCGATGACGAAGTACTCATTCGGCGCGTGCGCCCCGCTCCCGTGACCGAGGCCGAAGTGTCCCGCTGCGAGACGCAGCGGCTCGCCGGTGAAGACGTAGCCGGGGTAGCTGCCGGCGATGCGCGGCATGATGGCCGGCTCGATACCCGCTCGGCGGAGGACCGCGATCTGCGCCTGGATCAGCGGCGCGTCGAACGGCGTGTCCGTCGGGTCATACCCGCCGCTCGGCTTCACCTCGATGTCGCCGAAGCCGCGCTTCGCGAGATGGGCCCTGAGCAGCTCGAGCGCGCCGCCGTACGTCATGTCCGGCACCAGCCGCAGGTCGAGCTTCGCCACGGCCCGGTGCGGGAGGATGGTCTTGCCGCCCGGTCCCGTGTATCCGGCGACGAGTCCTTCGATGTTCACGGTCGGCGTGAAAAGGAACTGCTCGAGCGCCTCGCGCCACGACTTGTCATGCGCCCAGCGTTTCGCGGCGAGGAGCTTCTTCGCCGTCTCTTCGCTGAGGCGCTGCGCCGAGGCGTCGAGCATCTTCTTCTGCTCAGCGGTCGCCGCACGTGCTTCTCGACCGAAGCCGTCGATCGCGGGATCGCCGTCGGCGTTGACCAGCGTCGCGAGGGCCTGCACGAGGTGGAACGCGGGACTGTCGAGCCGCGCGCGGTTCGACGAGTGCACGTCGATCCCCGGCCCGCGGCCCCACTTCTCGCCGCTGGCCACGAGCTCGACCTCGACGACCCCCTTCGCCCCGAGCAGCACGCTGAAGTTGCCATCCGGATCCTGGCCGGCGCCCGGCATGACGACGCCCACGGTCTTCCGGAGGGCAGCGGCCACGTCCGGATGGTTCACGACCTCGCGGAAATGCGGTGAGCCGATCTCCTCTTCGCCCTCCGCGACGAGGACGATGTTGATCGGCATCTTCTTGCCCGCGCCGCGGATCGCATGGAGCGCCGCGAGGAATGCGGCCTCAGGTCCCTTCTGGTTCACCGCCCCGCGACCCATCAGCACCTTGCCGAAGCCGGGCTTGTCGACGATCGCCGCATCGAAGGGGGGCGACGACCACTCAGCCGGGTCCGCCTGCTTCACGTCGTACATGAAGTACACGCCGAACGTGCGCGGCGCGCCGGCGTCCAGCGTGGCGAACACGCCGGGATGGCCGTCGGTGTCGATGCGCGTCGCCGTTTGGAATCCCGCCTCGCGGGCCATCCGCATCATCAGGTCGCAGCCCTCGTCCATCCCGCGGTCCTCCGCGGCGATGGATGGGTTCCTCACCCAGTGCTGGAGCCGATGGATGCTCTCGTCGTGTCGCTTCTCGATCTCGGACTGGACCGCGCTGAGCTCACCAGCGAGAAGAGACGGACTCGAGCGCGTCGTCGCCATGGAGAGACATCATAGATTCGCACGCACTGACCGTACGGCGTGACCGAGACGTTACGGTCAATGCCACTTCACCCGGCCCTCGCGGTCAGAGGGCCACTCGGCGTCGGCGTCGTCGACGAGCAAGACGAACGTCCCGCCCCAGTGCGGCGCCGGATACGCGCCGTCGTTGCGGTCGATGTTGATGCCCGACACCACACCGGCGTACACGAAGCGCAGCCACCATTCGTCGCCGTACCACTCGTCCAGTCCGATGGGCTGGCCGGTCTGGAAACCGGGTGTGCGGTACTTGTCGGGCCGACGGCTCGCGGTCTCGGGCCGCATGTCGCCGCGCTGCGGATCCTCGACCACGACCTGCTCGATCGTGTTGGCCGGGTCGTCGTAGAAGGTTCCGAATACGCCGGTGAATCCGATGAGCAGTGGATCGTGCTGGCCCGCGAGCGAGATGACGTGCACCGGCTTACCGCTCCGCACCAGCCAGTAGACCGCGGACTTCGTCGCCTCCTCGCGCGAGCCGAAGCGGTAGTAGTGGTAGTTGTTGTTCGGATCGAGCCGCTTCTGCATCGTCGCGATCGCCACGGGGTCGAGGCCCGGATCGCGGCTCTTGTTGTATGGCTTCCCGGTCGTGAGGATCTGCTCCGCGCTCAGCGGATCCTGCTTCGCGGTGTAGTTCTGAACGATCCGGATGCTCGCCGCGGCGCACGCGAGCGGATCGCCGGTCGGGTTCTCGAACTCCGTGAACCACTTCACGTCGGTGAGCTTGTCCCCCATCGTCCTGAACTTCTGCTCGTACTTGAATACGTCTCGGCCCACCGTGAGCGAGAGCGCCGCGACGTAGTCGGTCGAGCCGCGGAGGAGGCCCTGGCAGCTCAGCACGCCCTTCACAGCGGAGGGATCGAGCGAGGTCGCACACGGGAAGCCGGGGTCCGGCGTCAGCTGGAACGCCGCCTTCGTCACCTTCTCGCTGGATTCCCAGGTCGCGCGCATCGACCGCGCCGTCTGCGTGCAGCAGGTGTCCTGCGTGAACTTCACCTCGGGCGCCCTGAGCGTGGGCGAAGCCGCCGGAGTCGGCGTGCCGCCGAGCCCGACCTCCGCGGGCCCGCCGCGCAGGATGAAGCCGCCGACCGTGACGGCGAACACCAGACCGACCATCACGACGACCGCCTGACCGAGGCGTTCCGCGGGCGTGTACATGCGGCTTGCGAACATAATCCTCGCACCCCGTGCAGGACATCCACCCGATCGCTCCGGTACGCCACACCCTCGTCGACAAGCGCGTCCGCGTGCCCGCCTCGAAGAGCATCGCGAATCGGGAGCTCGTCCTCTCCGCGATCGCGCACGGACGCTCGCGACTCGAGCTCGGTCCGCTCGATCCTGGCGCCGACGTGCGCGCGATGGCGACGGCGCTTGCCGACATGGGCTATCAGGTCAGCTGGGACGGCGCGACGATCGCCGTCACCGGCGCGGGCGACACGCACCCCGCGAAGGACGCGATCGTCGACGCGCAGGAGGCCGGCACGGTCGCGCGCTTCGGCACCGCGCTCGCCGCGCTCGCCGCGCGCGAGGTCCACATCGACGGAACGCCGCGGCTGCGGGTGCGTCCGATGGCCACGCTCGTCACCGCGCTACGCAAGCTCGGCGCGATCGTCGACGCCGACTCGCTGCCCCTCAGTGTCCGTGGCCCGATCGCCGGCGGCGAGGTGGACGTGCCGGGTCACGAGTCGAGCCAGTTCGCGTCTGCGCTGCTGCTCGTCGGCCCGCGCATGCGCGACGGACTCCGTCTCCGCATCGTGGGCCCGCTCGTGTCAGCTCCATTCGTGGATCTCACGGTGTTCGCGCTGGAGTCGCGCGGCATCCGCGTGGAGCGGCCGTCGGGTCGTGAGGTCGTGATCGGTCCGCAGAAGGTGAAGGGCCGCTCGCTCGAGATCCCCGGCGACGTCACGGCGGCAACGTATCCCGCGGCAGCGGCCGCGCTCCTCGGCGGCTGGGTCACGATCACGAACGCGCGGGCTCGCGTCGAGCCTGGCGGCCAGGGCGACGCCCGCTTCTTCGAGCTGATCGAGGACATGGGCTGCACCGTCCAACGGCACGGCGAGAGCGTCACCGTGCGGCGCGACGGCAGGCTCTACGGCATCGTCGCGAACGTGATGGACTGCTCGGACACCTTCCCCACCCTCGCGATCATCGCGACGCAGGCCGAGACGCCGACGGAGCTCACGGGCATCGCTCACACGCGCGCGCAGGAGAGCGATCGCGTTGCCGCGGTCGCGGCCGGCATCACGGCGCTCGGCGGTCGGGCGCAGGCGTACCGCGATGCGATCCGCATCGAGCCGATGCCGCTGCACGAAGGCATCGTCGACGCCGCCGGGGACCATCGGATCGCGATGGCGTTCTCGGTCCTCGGGCTGAAGGTGCCAGGTGTCGCCATCAAAGGCTGGTCGGCGGTGGCCAAGACGTTCCCCGACTTCTACGAGGTGCTACGGCACCTGTCGCGCTAGCTGAGGTCGCGGTAACGACGTCGCGCTAGCTGAGACGGCGGCGCGCCTCGGCCGCGCGCTCGAGGACCCTGCTCAGCGCCGCGGCGTCCCCCGCGGCGATCGCACGATCGACCTCGTCGAGGATCGCGCGAGCGCGGTCGAGCGCGCCACGCACGTTCTCGCCGTTCGCGAGCAGCATCGCGCTGCCGAGATCCGGCGCGGTGAGCGCAAGCCGCGTGCTGTCACCGAAGCCGGGTCCGCTGAACGCCGCGAGGTTGCCATCGATCATTTCCGCCCCGGTGAGCGCGAGCGCGGACGCGAACGCCAGCGGTAGAGCCGACAGGACGGCGACGATGCGGTCGTGCTGTGCGGCGGAGCACACCGTCACCTCGCCGCCGGCGTCGCGCGCGAGCGCCCCGGCCACCGCCATCGCGGCGGCGTCCGCGCGGATCGTCGGGACGACCAGGAATGGGCGAAGCTCCAGCAGCTGTGCGGATGCCGCACCGAAACCCCTGCCGCTGCGACCGGCCATCGGGTGAAGTCCGACGATGCGGCAGCCCGCCGGGGCAGACGCCGCGAACGCCTCCACCGGCGCGCGCACCGATGCGACGTCGAGCAGCACGGCGCTGCCGGCGCGGGCCGCGAGCGCCTCGAGCGTCGGCACGACGGCCTCGATCGGCGTCGCGACGATGACCGCGTCGGCTGGGAGCAGCGCCTCGAGCGCCCCGACGACGTCGATCCCCGCGGCGAGCGCGGCGTCGCGAGTGGCCGGGTCGGTGTCGAAGCCGGTGACGCGGTGGCGCGTCCTCAGCGCGAGCGCGAGCGAGCCTCCGATGAGACCCAGGCCCGCGATCGAGACGTTCAAGCCGGCGCCGCGTCCGGCACGCCGCGCCCGACCGCGTGCGCGACGGCGCTCGCGCGCCCGACGAGCGCGGCGAAGTTCTCGAAGGTGAGGGACTGGAAGCCGTCGGACAGCGCGTGGTCGGGGCTCGGATGCACCTCGACGATCAGTCCGTCGGCCCCCGCGGCCACCGCGGCGAGCGCGACGGGCGCGACGAGGTACCACTTCCCGGTGCCGTGCGAGGGATCACCAATGACGGGCAGATGGGAGAGACGCTTGAGGAGCGGTATCGCGTTCACGTCGAACGTGTTGCGCGTGTATTTCTCGAATGTGCGGATGCCGCGCTCGCACAGGATGACGTTGCGATTCCCGCGCGCGAGCACGTACTCCGCCGACAGCAGGAGCTCCTCGACCGTCGCGGACATGCCGCGTTTGAGCAGCACCGGCTTCGGCTGATCGCCGACCTCGTCGAGCAGCGCGAAATTCTGCATGTTGCGGGCGCCGATCTGCAGGCAGTCGGCGACGCGCGCCACCGCTTCGACGTCGCCGGGCGTGAGGACCTCGGTCACGATCGCGAGCCCCGTCTCCGCGCGCGCTTCTTCGAGGATGTCGAGGCCCGCCGCGCCGAGCCCGCGG
Source organism: Candidatus Limnocylindria bacterium (assembly GCA_036001645.1). GTDB lineage: Bacteria > Chloroflexota > Limnocylindria > P2-11E > P2-11E > CF-39. Next base: position 15,898 of record DASYUC010000018.1, on the reverse strand, counting down.
AAGTTGTACGGCGACGATCGCGGCTTGAACGCGCCGCCGCGCAGAATGGTCGCGCCGGCCGCGCGCACGGCTCGCGCCGTCGCAAGGGTCTGCTCGCGTGACTCGACCGAGCACGGGCCGGCCATGATCGCGAGCGGAGCGCCGGCGCCAACGGGCACGGGGCCGATGCGCACGACGGTGTCCTGCGGGATCACCTCCCGCGACGCCAGCTTGAACGGGCGGCTGACCGGCACGACCTCCGCCACCCCCGGCAGCGACTCGACCGCTTCGGCCGCGGCGCGCGACGTTGTTCCGAACGTGCCGATCGCCATGCGTTCCGCACCGGGGAGCGGGATCGGCGTGATGCCGAACTCCTGGATGCGTGCGACGACCGCGTCGATCTCTCGCTGTGACGCGCCGCGCTTCATGACGACGAGCACTAGGACCCTCCGCCGCGGCCGTCGCTCGGGAGCTCGACCGCCCACGCCGGCCGCAGCGCCTTCGCGCCGCGCAGGAACGCGTGGCGGATCTCTTTCTGTGTCTTCGCGGTGTTCCACGCGACGAGCACGCGGACGCACATCCCGAGCGCGCCCGGCACGGGGATCTCGCGGCCGCAGATGAGCGGCACGTCCGTCCAGCCGAGTCCGGCGCGCGCGGCGTCGGCCGGGAAGGCCGCGTCGAGGTCGGGCGTCACGGTGAACCACACGTAGCCGATGTCGTCCGGCCGCAGGCCGTTGAGCTCGGTGAGCACACGGAGCAGCTCGGCCGTGGCGTCGAAGATCGCCTTCGCGTCGTTCGCGCGCACCGTCGTCGCGCCGCGCACGCCGCGCACCGCCATCAGGATCGTCCCGCCGCGGCGAGCGAGGCGACGAACTTGCGCAGGTCCGCCGCGCGGCGCTCCGGCGGAGCGCTCGCCACGACGTCGATCGCGGCGCTGCCGACGACGACGCCATCGGCGGCGCCGCGCAGCGCGTGGACGTGCTCGGGCGCGCTGATGCCGAAGCCGACGACGATGGGGAGCGTCGTGTGACGCCGCACGCGACCGACGAACTCCGCGACGTCCGACGCGAGCGCGCGGCGTGCGCCGGTGACGCCGGTGAGCGACACGCAGTACACGAAGCCGTGCGCGCGCGGCAACAGCTTCGCGAGCCGGTCGTTCGGCGTCGTCGGCGCGTAGAGGTCGATGCGCAGCAGGCCCGCCGGCGCGAGCGCCGCGTCGAGCTCGGCGCTCTCCTCGGCCGGCATGTCGGGAACGATGACGCCGGCGATGCCCGCACGCGCGCCATCAGCGGCGAGCCGCTCGAAGCCGTACTGCATGAAGGGATTGGTGTAGCCCATGAAGAGCACCGGCGCGTCGCGCTCTCGCACGACGGTCGCCGCCTCCGAGAGGCAGTCCGCGAGGGTGACGCCCTGGCGCAGCGCGGCCTCGCTCGCGCGCTGGACGGTGGTGCCGTCGGCCAGCGGATCGCTGAACGGCACTCCGAGCTCGAGCACGTCCGCGCCCCCATCGAGCGCGGCGCGCAGGAGCGCCGCGGTCGACGCGCGATCGGGATGGCCGACGGTCAGGTAGACGACGAGGGCGAGGCGTTCTTCCGCGCGCGCCCGCGCGAACGCGCGCTCGAGGCGCAGCGCGCCCGTCACGGCGACGCTCACGTCGACTCTCTGGCGCGCATCACCGATTCGAGATCCTTGTCGCCGCGACCGGAGAGGCAGACGAGCACGTCGGTATCCGCGCCGTAGCGCATGCGGATGTGCGCGAGGTCGGCGATCGCATGCGCCGGCTCGAGCGCGGGGATGATGCCCTCGGTCCGCGAGAGCACACCGAACGCTTCGAGCGCCTCGGCATCGGTCCGCGAGACATATTCCACCCGACCCGTCTCGTGCAGGAACGCGTGCTCGGGGCCGACGCCCGGATAGTCGAGGCCGGCGGAGATCGAGTGTGTCTCGCGGATCTGGCCGTGCTCGTCCTGCAGCACGTAGCTGCGCGTCCCGTGAAGGACGCCGACACGGCCGCCACCGATCGACGCCGCGTGCCTGCCGCTCTCGACGCCGAGGCCGCCCGCCTCGACACCGCGCAGCCGCACCCCCGCGTCATCGATGAACGCGCTGAAGATGCCGATCGCGTTCGAGCCTCCGCCGACGCACGCGACGACGACGCTCGGCAGCGCGCCGACGCGCTCCAGCCACTGCGCGCGCGCTTCGCGTCCGATGACCCGTTGGAACTCGCGCACCATCGCCGGATACGGATGCGGACCGATCGCCGAGCCGAGCAGGTAGTACGTCGTGCGGACGTTCGTCACCCAGTCGCGGATCGCCTCGTTCACCGCGTCCTTGAGCGTGCGGCTGCCGGCCTCGACGGCACGCACCTCCGCGCCGAGGAGGCGCATGCGGAACACGTTCGGCTCCTGCCGGCGCATGTCCTCGGTGCCCATGTAGACGACGCACTCGAGACCGAGCAGCGCGCACGCGGCCGCGCTCGCGACCCCGTGCTGGCCCGCCCCGGTCTCCGCGACGATGCGCTGCTTCCCCATCCGTCGCGCGAGCAGCGCCTGCCCGAGCGCGCTGTTGATCTTGTGCGCGCCGGTGTGTGTGAGGTCTTCCCGCTTGAGCATCACGCGCCGCAGCCCCACGAGCTCCGCGAGACGCGACGCATCGGAGAGCGGCGTCGGACGCCCGACCCATTCGCGCAGGAGGCGGTCGAGCTCCTGCTGGAAGGCCTCGTCCCCGCGCGCCGATTCGAATGCCGCTTCGAGCTCCGCCACGGCGGGCATCAGGGTCTCCGGGAGGAACTGACCGCCGAACTGACCGTAGCGACCGCGCCCGCTCATCGGCGGCCGTCCGTTCCGACCGGTGTGGGCGTCGAGCTCTTGCGGATCGACGCGATCCCCGAGATGAGCGGCTGCGGATCGTCCGCGCGCATGAGCGCGGTGCCGACGAGCACCGCATCGACCCGCGCGGGCAACAGCCGCGCATCGTCGACCGACGTGATCCCGGACTCGGCCACGAGGATCTGCCAGGGCTGGGCGAAGGCCTGAAGCTGGCGCGCTCGCCCGATGTCGATCTCGGTCGGCCGTCGGAGATTGCGCGCGTTGACACCGAGAACGCTCGTGCGCAGCGCCGCCGCGCGTCCGAACGCGAGCGGCTCGTGCGCTTCGAGCAGCACGCCCATGTTGAGCGTGTGGGCGTGCGCCATGAGCATTCGCAGCTCGTCGTCCGAGAGGGCCTCGGCGATCAGCAGCACCGCGTCCGCGCCCGCCGCCCGCGCCTCGACGATCTGCTGCTTATGGACGATCACGTCCTTGCAGAGGATCGGCGTGGTCGGGAGCGCATCGCGGACCGCCGCGAGGTCGAGCATCGAGCCGCCCCAGTGGCGCGGTTCGGTCAGGACCGAGATCGCGGTGGCCCCGGCTGCCGCGTAGCCGCGCGCCTGGAGCGCCGGGTCGACGTCCACGGCAACGACGCCGTATGCGGGCGACACCCGTTTCACCTCCGCGATGACGGCGAGATGCCCCTCGGCGCGCCGCACCTTGAGCGCGGCCGTGAACGCGTCGCCCCGTCCTTCACTCTTGGCGCGCGTCCACACGTTGTCCTTCGCCTTTCGGAGGTCGATCTCGAACGCGGCGCCCTCGGCCTTCATCGCGTCCGCACGTCGCTCGGCCATCACCTGCTCGAGGAAGTCGGTCATGCCGTCGCCGCCTCGGCCACACCGAGCCGCTGACTCGTCGCGATGAAGCGGTCGAGCGTGTCGCGCGCGCCGCCGCTGTCGATCACACGCGCCGCTGTTGCCATCCCCTCGCGCAGATCCGCCGCCAGCCCGGCGACGATGAGCGCCGCGCCGGCGTTGAGGAGCACCGCGTTCCGCCGCGCGCCGGTCTCGCCGCCGACGATCGACCGCACCGTCGCCGCATTCGCGGCAGGGTCGCCGCTCAGGATGTCGGCGACCGACGCGAGCGGCAGGCCGAGAGCTGCCGGATCGATCGACGACTGGCGCACCGCACCGTCCCGCAACTCCCAGACCAGCGTTCGGCCGGTCGGACTGATCTCGTCGAGGCCGTCAGCACCGTGCACGACCAGAACGTGATCCGCACCGAGCTCGCCGAGCACGCGCGCCATCGTCTCACCAAGCTCGGGTGTCGCAACGCCCAGGACCATGCGGCGCACCCCCGCCGGATTCGCGAGGGGGCCCAGGATGTTGAACACGGTGCGGATCCCCATTTCGCGGCGCACCGGGCCGGCATGGCGCATCGCGGGGTGATACCGCGCGGCGAAGAGGAACGCCAGGCCGACCTCGTCCACGCAGCGCGCTGCCGCTTCGGGCCCCAGATCGATCTTCACCCCAAGCGCTTCAAGGACGTCCGCGGCGCCGCACTTTCCGGAGGCGGCGCGGTTCCCGTGCTTCGCGACCTTCGCGCCGGCTGCGGCCGCGACGACGCTCGCGACGGTGGAGATGTTGAACGGGTCGGTACGCGATCCTCCGGTGCCCACGATATCGACCGCGTCCGCGACCGAGAGCGTGACCTTGACCGCGGCGCGCCGCATCGCCGACGCGAAGCCGGCGATCTCGTCCACGGTCTCACCGCGGACCCGCAGCGCGGCGAGAAGGCCGCCGAGCTGCGCCGGCGTCGCCTCTCCGGCCATCACCGAGCCCATCGCCGCCTCGGCCTCCGCCCGCGTGAGCGTCTTGCCCGACGCGACCGCGGCGAGCGCCTCACGGGCGTCCAAGGAAGTTCTCCAGCATGCGCATCCCGTCCTTCGTCAGGACCGATTCTGGGTGGAACTGCACCGCCTCGAGCGGAAGCCGTGCATGGCGCAGCGCCATGACGACGCCGTCGTCGCTCCGGGCCGTGACGGCGAGATCGGCGGGCAGCGACGCCTCGTCGACCATCAGCGAGTGGTAGCGGGTCGCCTCGGTCGGATCCGGGACGCCGGTGAAGATGCCCTTGCCGTCGTGGCGCACGAAGGACGTCTTGCCGTGGCGCGGCTCGGGGGCGCGGACCACCCGCGCGCCGAACGCGATCGCCGCGCACTGCAAGCCGAGGCAGACGCCGAGCGTCGGGATCCCGCGCTCGGGCGCCTCGCGCACCAGCTGCGGCGAGCGTCCGGCGGCCTCGGGACGGCCCGGGCCGGGCGAGATCACCAGCCGATCGGGTCGCGCGTCGATCGCCGCCTGCAGGCGCGCGTCGTCCGCACGGACCACATCGACGACCGCGCCAAGTGCGCCCATCGCCTGCGCGAGGTTGTAGGTGAAGCTGTCGTAGTTGTCGACGAGGAGGACCGAGGTCATAGCGACAGCTCCCCGCCGGCGAGCTCGATCGCGCGAAGCAGCGCCCGTGCCTTCGCGCGCGTCTCGGCCTCTTCGGCCGCCGGATCGGAGTCCGCGACGATGCCCGCGCCCGCCTCGATGCGGCACACGTCATGTGCCAGCACCGCGGTGCGGATCGTGATGCAGGTGTCGAGCGCGCCGTCGAAGCCGAGGTAGCCGACCGCGCCGGCGTACGGCCCACGCTGATCCGGCTCCAGCTCCGCGATGCGCTCCATCGCGCGGATCTTCGGCGCACCGGACACGGTTCCCGCCGGGAAGCACGCGCGGAAGGCGTCGAGCGCGTCGAGGCCCTCCGCGAGCTCGCCCTCGACCACCGAGGTGAGGTGCATCACATGCGAGAAGCGGTCCACGCGCATGAGCTCTTTCACCCGCACGGTGCCCGGGCGCGACACCCGACCGATGTCGTTGCGCGCCAGGTCCACGAGCATCACGTGCTCCGCGCGTTCCTTCTCCGACGCGCGCAGCTCCGCCTCGTTCGCCGCATCCTCGTCGTCATCCTTCCCGCGCGGCCGCGTGCCCGCGATCGGATGCATGACCACGCGACCGTTCTCGAAGCGAACGAAGGGTTCGGGCGACGCGCCGACGAGCGTGGCCGCCGTCGTCTCGAGCAGGAACATGTACGGCGACGGGTTCACGTGGCGGAGCGCGCGATAGAGCGCGAGAGCGTCCGGCGCCGGGCGGACGTCGAAGCGCTGCGCGAGCACGATCTGGATGCAGTCGCCCTCCGCGATGAGCTCGCGCGCTTTCGCGACGCGCCGCATGTATTCATCGGGCGTGCCGTTCGCGCGGACATCGACCGTGCCGGTGTTCGCGCGAGCGAAGGCCGGCAGCGGTGCGTCGAGCGCGGCGAAGATGCGATCGATCATCTGCGCGGCCACGCCCGGCGCGGCCACGTCGTCATGCGCGAGGACCGTCAACGTGTGACGCAGGTGGTCGAAGGCGACGACGGTGTCGTAGATCCCGAACACCATCTCCGGCATGCCCCACGGTGCGTAGGGATCGTTCGCCGCGGTGGGCAGCCGCTCGAACCGCCGCGCCGCCTCGTAGGCAACGAATCCGACGGCGCCGCCGCTGAAGCGGGGAAGCCCACGCTGACCGGGCCGCCGGTACGACCCCACCACGCGCCGGAGCGTGGCGAGGGGGTCCGGCGCCGCCTCACAGCTGAGATTCATGCGGCCACGAGGATCGCGGTCGAGCCCCGCAGGCTCCTCGCTCGTGACCTGGCCATCGCGGAAATAGAGCATCGCGCGGGGCGCGACGCCGATGAACGAGAAGCGCCCCATGCGCTCGCCGCCCTCGGCCGACTCGAAGAGGAACGCGCCGCCGAGCCTGCGCAGCTTCGCGAACGCCGACACCGGCGTCTCGAGATCCGCGAGACGCTCGCGCATGACGGGTACGAGCTCGATCGTCGCTGCCGCGGTGATCGCCACGTTTACGCTCCCTTCGGTCGCTGACAGAAGCCCTGCCCCTGCCTCCCGCGGAAACAAATAGCCCTCGCCCGATCTCGGGACGAGGGCTCGTGGTGCCACCCGATCACGTCACCGCATCGCTGCGGTGACCTCAGCCTCCCCTACCAGGGAGCGCCCGTTGGTAACGGCGGGCTGCCGGCCGCGGCTAGTCGTTTCCTTTCGCCGCGGCGTCTCGCGGGAGCCATTCGCCTCGCGCTCGCCGTCCCGGTTCTCACCGTCTCCGGTTCGCTTTCCGGTCCGCGCGACCTACTCGTTCCCGCTCGAACGACGCTCGCCGCATCGTAGCGAAATGGCCGGTTTTTGGCCATCTCTGCGTCCAGGGTCGGTAGCGCAGGGCCGGTCCGTACAGTTGGTAAGTGAAGAACTTACGAGCGTCTGGTCGGCCCCTCGGTCCCATGGCGGTGCGGTCCACCCTGCCCACCCACCCGCCGCTCAAGGTGCGCGAGACGCTTCGCGGGCTGCCTACGGCGACCGGCTACACCGTCACGGTGAAGCCGCTGCGCTACCGCACCGGTCCGCATCTGCAGGCCTTCACGTACTGGGATCACCCCGAGATCGTCATACAGGTCCCGGAGCCGTTCCGGCCATTCCGGGAGGAGGTCGATCTCGGCTCCTGGGGCTCGCCGCGCGTGCTCTTCCGCACGCGGCGCGAGGTCATCCGCTTCCTCTATCTCCACGAGTTCTGTCACTGGTGGCTCTATCTCACGCACGGCTGGGGCGCCGCAGCGGAGATCGCCTGTGACCGCTACGCGTACACCAACTTCCGGAAACGCGCGCCGGTCCGCCCGCCGGCGATCCGCTCTCGCGGGGAGCGCGCCGCCTAGAGGCGGGCGCGAGCGCCGATCAGCTGCGCTCGCGCAGATGCTCGAGCGAGAGCGGAGGGATCTGCAGCGCCAGCGGCACCTTCAGGTTGTGACGCGCGACGAGCGCGTTCAGCTCACCCAGGGCCCTACCCAGCTCGGACTCCACCCGCAGGTCGAAGTCGGTCGTGGCGCGCGCCGCGTCGAGGATCCGTTCGGCCGGGAGGTGGTGGAGCAGCGCGGCCCGGTCGTCGAGCCAGTCACGATGCGCGCGCAGACGGCGGACCAGACGGTCGCGACGATCGGCGATCTCGCGACGAAGCTCGATGAACTCCGGGGTGAGGTTGGCCTGCTTCGCGATATGCCGCGCCGCCCAGCGGGCGCCGGCATCCGGATCGTCGTCGACGAGCGGCGCACCTTCACCTGGCAGCTTCGAGAGCTCTCCCATGCCGGCGAGCTCGGCCAGCTGCTCTTCGATGCGGCGTTCGCGGCGTCGTAACCTCGCGGTCGGCCCGTCGTCCATGGCCGCAAGTATCAGGCGAGGCGCGCGGTCACGATCCCCTCCGGGCCGACGGCGACAGCGGTCGGGACGAGGGCGACGCCGTACTTGCGGGCGAGCTCCGGCCGCCGCGACACGTCGACGATGAACACGTCGCGCCCGGCCGCGACGAGCTCGCGCTCGAGCGTGTGGCAGTCGGTGCAGAGCGGATGCGTGAACTGCACGACGATCTCGCCGGCCCGGCCCGCCGCGCCGATCTCCGCGAGATCGACGCGCTCGATGCGGCCCGGACGGATCCCGCGGATGCGTGCGCCGAGCCGGTAGATCTCACAGCCGACGCAGAGACCGGTCACGGCCGCGAGCAGCGCGAGCGCGGCCACGATGAGACCGAGCGCCCAACCGACCGTGGTGAAGCCCAGCGCATGGGCGAGCGTCGCACTTCCGAGGAAGACCACGCCGACCATGTTCGCGAAGCGCGGCGGGCGGCTGTCCTCGATCGGCCCCTCGCCGAAGCGAGGCTGGAGGACGTCGAAGTAGAGCAGGCAGGGTAGACACCAGCGGCGCCCGAAGCTCAGTCCGATCGCGAGCTGCGCCGCGAGGAGCCCGAGGATCGGCCACCAGCCCGTGACGAAGGCAAGTAGCGACAGCGTCCCGACGATCGCCTGATTCGTGCGCGGCGCACGCGCGTCGATGACATCCGTGTCCTTCCACGGGTCGGCGGTGCGCACGAGCGCCCCGCTCATGCGACGACCGCGTCGCGCTGGCCCGATCGCGCGCGGTCGACGAGCCACCGCGCGAAGCGCGCGTGTGGGTCGAAGCCCACGAGCGACGGCGCGTCGGTCACGAAATTCGAGAGCGCGTTGATGTCGTAGACGTACGGCAGGCCGTCGCGCGCACCGACCAGGTACTCCACGCCGCCGACATCGAGCCCGCCGGCGTTCGCGATGCGGAGCACGTCGTCGACGATCTGCCCTGGCGCGTCGAACGCGTCGATGCGCAGCTGCTTCTTCGCGGGCGCGTCGACGACGCAGTTGTCGAACTCGGCGCTGTCCTGCACCTGGCAGATGTCCGCCGGACACAGGTTGAAGTCCTGGCCCGGCCCGCTCGCGATGCGGATCGCGTAGAGGTAGTCGCCTCCCAGGAACTCCACGCGCCGACTGGTGCCGTCCTCGCTCTCGATGAACTCCTGCACGAGCCCGGTCCCATCCGGGCCGAGGTCGAGATCGGCCGCCCCGGCGGCGAGGTCCTCCGGCGTATCGAAGCGGCGCATGAGCGCGCCGGAGCCGCCGACATTCGGTTTCACGATCACCGGAAAGCGGAGCTCGCGCGCCGCGACCGCAGCCTGGGCCCCTTCGGTGATGACACGCGCGGCGGGCGCCCGGATGCCGAGCTGCCGCAGCATCAAGAGCTGTCGGACCTTGGAGGTTTCCAGGGCGAAGGCGCGACTGCCGTTCACGACGGGGATCCCTCGCTGCTCGAGCAGCGGCAGGAGCTCGCGGGTGACGGCGATGCTCCGTGCGTGCCCGCGGAGGTACGAAGAGGGCGACACCTTGTTCACGGCGCACGACCAGTCCGGCCCCGGTCCCGCCGGATCGAACGTCAGCTCGTTCGCGAAGATGCGCTCGTACGGCGCTCCCGCCTCGTCGAGCGCGCCGAACACAGGCGCCATCCACGCCTCGTTCTCGTACAGGATCGCGATCGGCCGCATTCGTGCCTCCGATTTCCGAGCCTAGCGCTCGGAAATGTTCCCGGGCTCGAAATGCGTGCACCCTGGCCCACCCGCCCAGCGCGAGGATCGCGACTACGAAGTCGCGCCGCCGCCACGAAGTGGTGCGATCGAACGCGGCGTATAGCGCGGTCCCCGGGGCGACAGGACGCTCTCGAAGGTGACCACGGCGTCGACCCGGTAACGGAGGTGCGGGACCCGCATCGCCTCGACGGCCGCCGCGATCGCGCGTGCGTCGACGAGCGTCACGTCCTCGCGGGCGCGACCGAGCGTGACGTGCGCGCGGTGCGGCTTGGCATCGAACGCGATCTCGCGGCGCCGGAGCTCCGCGCGCACGCGGTCGCCGAGCCCGAGCACCATCGGCGCGCCGGTGCCGATCCCCAGCCAGACGACCCGCGGCCGGCCGGTCGGCGGAAAGCGGCCCGGCCGGTCGAGCTCGATGTCGAAGGCGGTGACGTCGCTCGCGGCCACCTCGACGGCGGCGGCCACGTCAGCGAGCCGTTCCTCAGGGGTGCGCCCGAGGAACGCGAGCGTCACGTGCATGAGCTCCGGCTTCACGCGGCGCAGCGCCGGAAGCTCCGGCGCGCAGCGGAATGCCGCTTCGGCGATCTCGGTGGGGAGTGGAAGTGCGACGAAAAGTCGTATCCGCGAAGGTTAGAGCCCCGCGGCGTGGACCTCGTCAGCGACGAGTAGCGCGATGAACACGACCCCGAGAACACCGCTGAAGCATGCGAGCGCGGTGACGCGAAGACGTTCGCTACGCGCGATCTGTTCCCGTGTGTCTGAGATCAAGGCACTCATTGCGACACGCCTTCAAGCAAGCAGCGTGCCGCATGTTCCTCGGGCGAGCGTTACCGAATCGTGACGAAGCGCTTGTTAGGCGGGCGTGGGTGCGGTCGCGGGACCTTTGGCCTTCTTCGATTTCTCACGCTCCACCTCGCCCGCGGGAGTGCCGGGCGGTGTGAAGTCCGGACCACCAGTCGCGGCGGCGACCGGCGTCTCATCACCTGGCTCGTCGAAGAGCGCATCGAACTCCGTGGCTTCGAGCGATTCCTGCGCGATGAGCTTCTGCACGACGAGGTCGAGCTTGTCGCGGTTCTGCGTGAGCACTTCGTACGCGCGCTGGCGCGCACGCTCGACGATGTCGTGGACTTCGGCGTCGATGACCTTCGCGATCTCTTCCGAGTAGTTCCGCTCTTCCTGGATCTGACGGCCGAGGAAGATGAGCTCGTCGCTGCGGCCGTACTGGAGCGGGCCGAGCTTCTCGCTCATGCCGAACTTCGTGACCATCTGCCGGGCCATCTGGGACGCCTTCTCGATGTCGTTGCTCGCACCGGTCGTGGCGTCGCCACCGAGGTGGAGCTGCTCGGCGACCCAGCCTCCGAGCGCGGCGGCGATGTCGTCCTCGAACTCCCGCTTGGTCCGCATGTAGCGGTCCTCCTGCGGGAGCGACCACGTGACGCCCATGGCCATGCCGCGGGCGACGATCGAGATCTTGTGGACCGGGTTGGTGTGCTTGAGCAGCTTGAAGCAGAGGGCGTGGCCGGCCTCGTGGTAGGCCACGATCCACTTCTCTTTCTCCGTGATGACGCGCGAACGGCGCTCCGGACCGAGGGCGACCTTCTCGAGCGCCTCTTCGAAGTCGATCTGCGCGATCGTCTTCTTGTTGCGGCGCGCGGCGAGGATCGCGGCCTCGTTCACGACGTTGGCGAGGTCGGCGCCCGAGAAGCCGGGCGAGATCTGAGCGACCCGGAGCAGCTCGACGTTCTTGTCGAGCGGCTTGCCCCGGACGTGCACGTCCAGGATCGCGCGTCGGCCCTTGATGTCGGGCCGGTCGAGCACGACCTGGCGGTCGAAGCGGCCGGGACGTAGCAATGCCGGGTCGAGGACGTCGGGCCGGTTCGTGGCGGCCACGACGATGACGTTCGTGCCGGTGTCGAACCCGTCCATCTCGACCAGGATCTGGTTCAGGGTCTGCTCGCGCTCGTCGTGCGAGCCGCCGAGGCCGGCACCACGCTGGCGGCCGACCGCGTCGATCTCGTCGATGAACACGATGCACGGCGCGTTGCGCTTCGCCTGGTCGAACAGGTCGCGCACGCGCGACGCGCCGACGCCGACGAACATCTCGACGAACTCGGAGCCGGAGATCGAGAAGAACGGCACGCCCGCCTCGCCGGCGACGGCGCGCGCGAGCATGGTCTTGCCGGTGCCAGGCGGCCCGACGAGGAGCACGCCACGCGGGATGCGCGCGCCGAGGCTCGAGAACTTCTCGGGATACTTGAGGACCTCGACCACCTCGGTGAGCTCCTGCTTGGCCTCCTCGACACCAGCGACGTCCTCGAAGGTGACGGTCGGCTTGTTGCCGATGAACATGCGCGCACGGCTCTTTCCGAAGGAAAGTGCCTGGTTATTGGTGCCTTGGGCCTGCCGCATCATGTAGAAGAAGAAGCCGCCGATCAGGACCACCGGCAACAGGCTGAGGAAGATCGAGCCGATGAGGGAGAACGTGGCGCTCTCTCTCTTGTACTCGAGGATCACCTTCTGGCTCGGGTTGGCCGTGTTGTAACGATCGATCGCCGGCGCCAGGAGGTCATCCTTCTCGGCCAGGTCCGCCTGCTGCTTCCCGCCCGCCTTGAGCTCGACCGTCGCGGTGTTGGCGACGATCGTGACCTTCGACACCATGCCGGCCAGGATCTCTTCCTGGACCTTCGTCACGGCCACCGTCTCGATCGATGGCGTCTGCGACCGGTACGCGTACAGCAGCGCCAGTCCCATCACCACCAGGAGCAGCGTCAGGATGCCGTTCTTGAAGATGCGGTTGTCTAGGTTCGTGGCCGGCCTCTCTCTTCGCCCCGCGGGCGTGCTTCTATCAACGATGCTACCTGCTCGCGGTTACCAAGGGTCATTCCTTAAGGGTCCTCCCCCATCCGGACCGCTCTGAGCGCCGATCGGCCGTTTCGCGGCGGCGGTGTGATCCCCGGGATCCATACGACCGCTTCGTTGGCGGTGATGAGCGGCCAGCCGTCCCGCTCGCGTGCCGGGACCTTGGCATCGGTGAACACGTCTTGGACCTTCGCGCCACGCGGGCCGCTCATCCGATCTCCGGGGCGGCGTCCACGCACGATGATCCGCTCCGCGTCGACGTACCCGACCTCCGCCTCTCCACCAACATCCACAACAAACGCGAAGCGCCAGCCATGCCAGTCCGCGGTGCGCCCGGGCTCGAGTGTGATCGGCCCGTTTCTTAACGTCTTCTTATCCACCGCCTCGGACGGTCGGTCGCGGGGCGCGATGCGCAGCGTCGCGTATTCACGAAGCGCTCGTCCGCCGGGCAGGTCGAGGGAGCGCGAGCCTTCGGTCGAGGCGGCGAGCTGCGATAACGCGGAACGGTGCCGCGCGGCGAGCGGCTGGCCCGTCTGCCGTGCCCACCACAGCGCGAGCGCTTCCCGACGCGCGTCCTCGTTGCCCGGCAGGCGGTCGAGTGCGACGGTGTCTTGGATCGCGGCCGCCTCCAGCGTGGCGTCGGCGCGGTCGGCGGCGCTGTCCGCGGCGGCTGCGGCAGCGTCGGCGAGCCGCGCGATCGCGCTTGCGATCTCCGGATTGAGCTTCGCGAGCTCCGGCAGGACGCGATGCCGGATGCGATTGCGCGCGAAGCGCAGGGAACGATTCGTTGGGTCCTCGCGCGGCGTGATCCCCGCGGCGGCGCAGACCGCGACGGTGTCCGCCCGACCGAGCATCAGGAGCGGTCGAGCGATGCCGTCGCGCTCGGGCCGCATGCCGGCAAGGCCCGCGAGTCCGGCGCCCCGTGTCAGGTGGAGAAGGACGGTCTCGGCTTGATCGTCGCGCGTGTGACCCGTCGCGATCGCGCTCGCGCCGATGTCGCGCGCGACGCGACGGAGGAACTCATACCGCGCGTTCCGTGCGTCGTCCTCGTTCTTCGGCGGCGCGTCCGCGCGGCCGACGCGGAGCGTCGCGCCGATGTGATTCGCGAGCTCCGCAACGAACGCGGCGTCCGCGGCTGCGGCACGTGGGCGCGCGCGGTGATCGAAGTGCGCGACGTGGAGCACGAGTCCGAATTCGTCGCGCAGCTCCGCGAGGATGAGGGCGAGCGCGGTCGAATCGGTGCCGCCGGAGACGGCGAGGACGAGTGGACCGGGTTTCAGGATGTTGTGGGCGCGCGCGTAGGAGCGGACGGTGCTGAGGATCGTGGATGGGGCCGTGATTGACACCGGTGGCTGGGGGCGGATTCGAACCGCCGACCGGTCGGTTATGAGTCGACTGCTCTAGGCCAACTGAGCTACCCAGCCGCGAGCGCCCGCGATGCTCATTCTACCGGCGGATCAGACCTCTTACGGGCGGATCGGACCTCGCTCGGCGGCCAGGCGCGCTCGGAACTCTCCTTCCGTGAGCTGGGCCTTCATCCGATTGCACGTCCCACATGCGGGAAGCACGTTGTCGATCGAGTTCGTGCCCCCACGAGATAACGGGATGCGATGGTCTACCTCAACGCGTCCGCTCGAGCCGCAGTACGCGCACTTGCCGTCGTAGCTCGCGACCAGGGTGACCGACTCGGCGCTCGTGAACCGGCCCTCGGCCTCGCGAGCGCGGGCGCGATACGCGTTGCTCTTGGCTCGGACCACCTCGGGGTGCGCCGTGTGGCACGCGGCCATCACGGCCTTGTGATGCTCGCGATGGCGCGCGTAGTACAGGCGCTTTGCTGCACGCCGCCGCTCCCGATTGCGCTGGCTCCAGCGTCGCACGACCTCGCGCGCCTTCTCAGGGTTTCGCCTCATCCACTCGCGCCCGTACGCGCGCTGTCGCTCCGGATCCTTGTACGCCACACCCGTTATCCAACAAGCAGTCGACGCGGGTGCAATAGGACCGCGCACTAATCTGTCCGCGATGACCACCGACTCACGGGCTATCTGCGCCGAGTGCGGTCACATCTGGTCGTGGCACGACCGCGACGCCGCGCGCCAGATGGCCCGCGTCGAGCCGGGTGTCGATCGTCCCTGCTACCGCGAGGTCGGTGGCGCGCCGTGTCGCTGCCGTGGCTTTCGCGATTCCGGAGAGGTCGCGGTCGGCGCGACCGTCGTCCCGCGTCCGACGAGCGTCTTCCGGAACGGTGTCCTGACTCTGCTGCTGGTCGTGCTCGGCCTGACCCTGCTCTACGCCTACCGCTCGCAGACACCCGCGATCGAGACCGTGACGATCACGCAGGCGATCCAGGAGGTCAACGCCGGCCAGGTGAAGAAGGTCACCATCTTCGCCGGGGCGAACAGGGCCGTACTGGAGCTCTCCACCGGCGGCAGGCAACAGACCAACCTGCCGGAGCGCGACGAGGTGTTCCAGAAGGCGCTCTTCGACTACAACACGGCCAACCCATCGCGGCTGATCACGGTCGAGTACCAGCAGGAGAGCGCCACCTTTTCAGTGATCGGATCGATCGCCCTGAGCCTGCTCCCGGTCCTTCTGATCGGCGGCTTCTTCTATTACATGATGCGGCAGTCGCAGCGCCGCTGACTCCGCGCCGCGCTCGGCGGCGAGGCGGGCGCGGAACTCGTCCTCGGTCATCAGATGCTTCCGCAGATTGCAGCGCGCGCACGCGGGCAAGATGTTCTCGATCTCGTTCGTGCCGCCCCGCGCTAACGGCAAACGGTGATCGGCATGAAGGGGACCGGGAGCTCCGTCATACGCGCACTGATTTCCGTGTGCCTCGACCAGTGCGATCCACTCCGCCGCGGTGAACGATGGTCCGGCTCCTAAAGCCCTGGCCCGACGACGTTCGTGCATTGCCCGCCGCACCGCCGCTCGGTTTGGGCTGCGTTCAATCGTCTCCCGAAATCGTTTCGGGTCGAGGGCATATCGGGCGCGCGTCCGCGCGGCATGAACCTCGGGATGTCGACGGCGCCACCGCCGCATGGCTTCTCTCGCCTTATCGGGGTTGCGCCTCATCCATTCGCGCCCGTACGCGCGCCGCTCGTCAGGATCCGCGTATGGCATCGAGCCCCTCGGACATTCGCCGTATCTAGCGAACAGGCGACGTCGTTGCAATAGGACCCGGCCAAAGAAAACCCGACAAGCCCGACCAAAGAAAAAGGC
>DASYUC010000017.1:0-3051 GCA_036001645.1 Candidatus Limnocylindria bacterium | reverse complement strand
TGCTCACCGGGTCGTTCGTCGGGATCGCGATACGCCAGACCGCGGTGCAGCAGGACGTGCGTGAAGCGCAGGCGGATATCGATCGCGAGCTCGCGCGCCGTGCGCAGCTGCAGGCGGAGATCGCCGAGCGGCAGACGCCGGCGTACGTGACGGAGAAGGCGCGCGACCTTGGCTACGTGCGGCCGGGTGAGGGCTTGATCGCGGTCGAGCGCGGTCCGTCAGGCGCGCCGGTACTGCGCATCAACCCATCGGATAACGGTCGGCTCGGCCGGTGGCTGCAGCTTTTCATCGGGAAGAGATAGCGCTTCACGCGAGCAACGTGGTGCCGTAGACTGTCATTCGCGGGGTAGTGGAGCGGTACCACGCCGGGCTCATAACCCGGAGGGCCTGGGTTCGAATCCCAGCCCCGCAACAGTTAGGTCCTTCGGCGATCGGCCGAAGGACTTTTGGTTTCCGGCTCTTTCTCGGCGTCGCTCATGAGCCTCGACGGGTAGATGCCGAGCGCCTCCGCGATCTGCGACAGGGCGCCGACGGTGATGTTCCGGCGCCCACGCTCGACGAGCGAGATGTACGTGCGGTGGAGGCCCGATTCGGCCGCCAGCGCCTCCTGCGAGAGGCCGGCGTTCTCGCGGTACTTGCGGATGACGCGTCCGACGCGCGGCGCGAGCTCGGCCATGACGTGAGGGTCGCCGTGGCCGTGACAAGGGGTCTACAGACGATAGTCTGCAAGCCCCGGCCGATCGAGAGCGCGTGCCGTACGGGATCAGGAGCACCGGCGCGTGGGGCGACCTCGACGACGTGCGCCACGACCACGCGGACCGTCTCGGCTTCGCGCTCGCGATCTTCGGCGCCGAAGCGACACTGCGCTGCGTCGCGCGCGCCGGGACGGTGACGCTGTTCGACCGCGAAGGCCGCGAGCTGCTGTCGTACGACAGCGAACGGCTGTCGATCCTCGGCGGGCCGTATCTGGGAAGGTGATCGAGCGCGGTCGGTCGCGCGTCGGACGAGCGGGGCGATGCACCTAGAATGGTCATTCACACCCGCGGCTGGGTAGCTCAGTGGTAGAGCAGCGGCGTCATAATCCGCTGGTCGTGGGTCCGAATCCCACCCCAGCCACCGCAGTGACCCCCCCGAAGATCCCGCAGCAGATCCGCGACACGGTCCGCCGGTACGCGCGCGACCACGACCTGCTGAACCCCGGCTCGCTCGTCGTCGCGGTGTCGGGCGGCACCGACTCCACCGCGCTCCTGCTCCTGCTCGCGGACGTCGCGCCGGAGATCGGCCTCGTCCTCCACGTCGCGCATTTCGACCACCGCGTCCGCAGGACCGGCGCGGCCGACGCGCAGTTCGTCTCCGACCTCGCAGCGAGCGTCGGTGCGACCATCCGTCTCGGTCGCGCGGATGCCGCGCCGAAGAGCGAAGACGACGCCCGGCGCGCGCGCTACGCCTTCCTCGAGCGCGTGGCGGCGGAGCGCAACGCGACCGCGATCGCGACGGGCCACACGCGCGACGACCAGGCCGAGACGGTGCTCCTCCACCTGGCGCGGGGAAGCGGCATCACGGGTCTCGCGGGCATGAGGCCGTCGCGCGACGGGGTCGTACGCCCGCTGCTGTGCATCGGCCGCGCGGAGACCGGCGCGATCTGCGCGTCCGCCGGCATCACGCCGCGCGAAGACCCGACGAACCGCTCGCTGCGCTACGCGCGCAACCGCATCCGCCGGCGCGTCCTGCCCGAGCTCACCGCGATCAACCCGCAGGTCGCGACGGCCCTGGCACGCCTGGCGGATACCGCAGCCGAGGTCGCGGGCTCTCTCCGCGGCCGCGCCACGGCGCTCCTGGATCGGGCGACGCGCGACGGCGCCATCGATCTCGACGCGCTCGGCACGGACGCGTCACTGCGCGAGGAAGCGCTCGCGATCGCGTGGGAGCGGGCGACCGGCCACGTGCTCACCGCCCGTCATCGCGACGCGGTGGCCGCGCAGGCGTCGCGCGGCGACGGCCGCTCCGCGCTCGATCTGCCCGGTGGGCGCCTTCTTCGCGAACACCGCGACGTGCGTATCACGCCTCACAGCGCCCCCGATCGAACGGAATGAGGTGTCAGAGGGGTACGTTCTGGTGACATGAGGGCCCTCGGCATGGGGGCTGCCCGCACAAATGCTGCGTTCCGCCGGTTAGCATCGTCGTAAGTAGGTATCAAGGAGCCGCGAGCTGGATCTGAACAACCGCATCTTCAAGAACGGGATCCTGACCCTCCTGCTGGTGGTCATGGGGGTCGCGCTCCTCTATGCCTATCGCGCGCAGTCGCCCACGTCCAAGGACATGGACTACAGCGAGGCGCTCGGTCGGATCGAGCGCGGCGAGGTCTCGAAGATCTCCGTCTCGAGCAACAAGGCGACCGTCGAGCTGCGCGACTCCCAGCAGAAGTACCAGGTCACGCTGCCCGACAGGGACGACCAGCTCGCGAAGACCGTGAACGACTTCAACCGAGGCCAGGCCAACGCGGACAAGAAGGTGAATCTCAAGTACGAGACGGAAAGCCCGACGCTCGGCCTGATCGGCTCGGTGCTGCTGAGCCTGCTGCCGGTCCTGCTGATCGGCGGCTTCTTCATCTACATGATGCGGCAGGCGCAGGGCACGAATAACCAGGCGCTCTCGTTCGGCAAGAGCCGCGCGCGCATGTTCATCGGGAACAAGCCGACGGTGACGTTCGATGACGTGGCCGGCGTGGACGAGTCGAAGGCCGAGCTCCAGGAGGTCGTCGAGTTCCTGAAGTACCCCGAGAAGTTCTCGTCGGTCGGCGCACGCATCCCGCGCGGGGTGCTCCTCGTCGGGCCGCCGGGCACCGGCAAGACGCTGCTCGCGCGCGCGGTCGCCGGCGAAGCCGGCGTGCCCTTCTTCTCGATATCGGGCTCCGAGTTCGTCGAGATGTTCGTCGGCGTCGGCGCTTCCCGCGTGCGCGACCTCTTCGACCAGGCGAAGCGCAACGCGCCGTGCATCGTGTTCATCGACGAGATCGACGCGGTCGGCCGCCAGCGCGGCGCCGGCCTCGGC
>DASYUC010000016.1:0-33494 GCA_036001645.1 Candidatus Limnocylindria bacterium | reverse complement strand
GCGCATCCTGGCGGTCGACGCCGAGGGCGCGACGCGCTGGACGACGCCGCTCGTCGACGGCCGGCGCATGGCCGTTGGCCTCCGCGCGGTCGTGCTGGACGGCACCGACCGCGTCGTCGCGCTCGACCCCAAGACGGGCGCACTCGATGAGCTTGCGCCCGTCGGACAGATCCAGGATCTCGTCGTGTCGCGCGATGGGCGTTGGGTGGGGCTCGTCGCGGAAGCGAAGCGAGCCGTGCTTTTCAGACTGCCCTAGGCGTGATGCGCCGAACTATGTGCTTGTGAACAAGCTGGAACTCGAAAATGCTCTCACGGCGGGCCGAGACATGGTCCTGGAAGTGCCCGCGTCTCAAGAGGGCTGGCGGTCATGGTGGAGGGTGGTTCCCCACGAAGGCGGATCGAAATACGGGCTGCTGCATTACGAATTCGACTCGAGCTACATCGCAGAGGACCGATGGGTGGGACCCAATGACGGAGAGGTCATCCTCGCCGAGGAGACGTTACCGGACATCCCAAGCTTGTTGGCACGCCTCTCGACGATCGCCCCCCTAGATCAGGTCGACTACGTTTGGAACACGGACTTCCCTGCATAGCATTGGTCCTTTCCGACCGAACGACGTCGCCCTTACTCTTCACGCCAACGTGAGCACCATGCGAGAGCGGATCCTCTCCTTCACACCTATCGAGACGATCCCGCTCCCGCGACCCCTGAACCGCTTCGGCACCGCGTTTCCCACCGCTCTCGCCGACGTCTATGCGACGGCCTACGCGCCGCGCCGCGGTGTCGTCCTGGATCCGCTCGCGCATCCGTGGTCCGCTGCCGACGCCGTCGAATCCGCGGACCGGCGCGGCATCGCGAAGTCGCGCGAGCCGCTGGGCGAGTGGGCGCGCGCGGTCGTCGCCCTCGCCCCGCCGCTCGACGACGTCATCGCGGCGTTCGAACGCGTTGCCGACAGCGCGCTCGTCGGGACACCGCATCGCGTCGCGATGCGCGAGCTCTACGGCTCGCACTGCGCGACGTGTCACGGCCCGGTCGTCGTCGAGGCCTTCCTCTGGGAGCGCGACGCGCCCGTGCCGACGAAGAAGGCCTTCCGCTGCAGCGTGTGCGCGCGTGAGGGCCGCGCCCTCCTCATCGAGCCCATCGACACGGGTGACGAGGAGCGCACGCGCCGGCTCGAGCCGCGCGGGATGGCGTATTGGCAGTTCGTCGAGCGCTTCGGCGCCGATCCCGCTGCGCAGGCGCTCGGGGAGACCGTCGCCGCGCTCTACACGCCGCGCAACATCACCGCGCTCATGGCCACGCTGCGCGCGATCGAGACGTCGGTCGGCGATGCCGCCGCGCAGGGCCTGCTGAAGCTCTGTCTCCTCGAGTCGATCGTCGCGGGGAGCCGGCTCAACGCCGTCGCCGGGCACGGCACGCCGCTGCGCATCGACAAGGGCCGTGCGCGCCGGGGACACGCCGCGCAAACACGGGAAGTCAACCTCTGGCTCGAGTACGAGCGCACCGTGCGCGAGCTCGTCGCGTGGCTCGCCCAGCACGAGCATCGCTCCCCGGCGTCGCGTGGCGGGCTGCTCCTCGACCCCGGCGACGCGGACCTCGTCTTATGCCAGGCGCCGGTCGAGGACGCGCTGGGTGGCTGGAGCACGGTGGCGAGCGCGCTCCTGCTCGGCGCGAAGACGCTCCGTCCGATGGACACCGGCGAGGGCCGGCTCGCGGCGCGCGAGCGACTCCTTCGCACGCTCCGCGCCGCGCTCATCGACGCGCATCGCCTGTCGCGGCCCGAGGCGGCTGCGGTCGTCTACGTGCCACACGCGGACGCGGCGACGATCGCCGCGTGCGTCCTCGCCGGCGCGGGCGGCGGATACCGGTTGCGCACGATCCTCTATCAGCGTGACGCGCATGCCGGCGCGTACGGCTCACCCGCCGCGGCGGTGTGCGACTTCGACCGTGACGTGCCGCTGCTGCGGGACCAATCGGCCGCGGACGCGTCCCTCATCGAGGACGCGATCCGCGCGGGCGTCCGCGAAGCGGTCATGGCGCGGGGCGAGCCCGTGCGCGAGGACGTCGCCGCCGTCGCGGCGCTGCAGTCGCTCGCCGCGAAGGGGCTGCTCGTTCCGATCGCGCTCGCGCGCGCCGGCGGCGTGTCGGAGCTGGAGCTCTTCCTCGATCACTTCAAGTCGGCCCTCGCCGACGGGCGGCGCACCGGGATCACGCGCGTGCCACTCAGCGACGACGCCGACGATGTCGCGTACGCCGTGAGCGAGGCGCCCGACGCGACGCCGCTCGGCGACCGCGTCGAGTGGTCGGTGTGGGGTCTCCTGTCGTCCGCGCGCGAGGTCGACACGCGTTCGCTGCTGCGGCGCGTGTACGCGCTCTTCCGCGGGATCGAGACACCGGACCGCGAGCTCATCGAACGCTGCGTCGCGGCATACGCGACGCAGACCGAGGACGGGCGGTGGCGGCTGCTCGATCAGGACGCGCTCGTCGCGCGGCAAGCCTCGCAGGCGCAGGTCCTGGCGGAGCTCATCGACGCCGGGCACCGGCTCGGATTCAAGGTGCACGTCGGTCGCGACGTGGAACGGCGCGCGGTGCCGAACTCGCACGAGGAGCGCGGTCGCGTGCTCTCGGATCTCGTCGGCGAGGCCGAGCGCGCGAACGGCCCATCGCGCTTCGTGCGGGGCGCGTCGGAGGCGCTCGATTTCGTCGACTGCGTGTGGTACGACCGCGGGCACATGGTGTTC
Organism: Candidatus Limnocylindria bacterium; assembly: GCA_036001645.1. GTDB lineage: Bacteria > Chloroflexota > Limnocylindria > P2-11E > P2-11E > CF-39. The sequence continues at coordinate 30,752 of DASYUC010000016.1, read as the reverse complement.
CTCTGGCAGGTCGACTGGACCGCGCGGATCCACCGCAGCGTCGTCGCCCTCGGCGAGGCGATCCCGGACGACGATCGGGTGTTCCGCTTCCTCGCCGTGGCCGACGAGCGCACCGGCCTAGTGCGCGAAAAGCTGCTCCGGTCGCCCGCGGTCGCGGAGGTCGTTCGACGCCGAGGCTGGCGGTTCGTAAAGTGGGATCCATTGCGCCGCTGGCTGGCAGACGCCCAGGGCGGCCTGGATGGCCTTGAGCCCGTTCTTGGCCTCGAACCTGCGGTGGAACAATCGGGGCAGCAGCTAGCGTTTAGGTGGTAGCGAAAAGGTCGCTTCGCGACCCTTCGCTCTCCACCCGGCGTTGCCGGGATGTAGTAAGAGGACCATAAAAGGAGCCGCACTAATGGGAAAGCCACAGGTCGTCAGCGACCAGAGTTTCGAGCAGGAGGTCCTGAAGTCGGACACCCCGGTGCTCGTTGACTTCTGGGCGACGTGGTGCGGTCCGTGCCGCATGGTCGCGCCGGTCCTCGAAGAGGTCGCGAGCGAGCAGGGCGACAAGATCCGCGTCGCGAAGCTCGACGTCGACGCCAATCCGATCACCGCTGGACGCTTCGGCGTCCGTGCGATCCCCACGATGATCCTGTTCAAGAACGGCCGCGAGGCCGACCGCATCGTGGGTTACCACCCCAAGCCGCAGCTCATGCAAAAGCTGACGCCGCACCTCAGCGTCGCGGCCGCGCCAAGCGCGGCGACACCGAGCGCGTCCACCACGACGACCCCTCCGATGGGCGGCTCGCCGACGAGCAGCACACCCAACGCCGGCGTCGGCATCAACAAGATCAACTAGAGCGTGCGCGACACCTCGGGCCTGCCGGGGGCCAAGATGCTCGATCCGGTATGCGGGATGATCGTGGATGTCGCGGATTCGCGCGACCACGGGCTGACTCTTGAGATGGACGACCGCGAATATGCGTTCTGCGGTCCCGGCTGCATGAAGTCGTTCGCGAAGGCACCGCACCAGTACCGCGCGAAGGTCGACGCCTGGGTGGCCGCACAGAAGCACTGAACGCCGCGACGAAGCGCGATCTCCGTCTCGATCTCCTGCGCGGATTCTGCGTCGTCGTCATGGTCGCCGATCACATCGGCGGCGAGTCGTCGTGGCTCTACGTCCTCATCTCGGGCATCACGATGGGCATGGTCTACCGCGGCGTGATCGATCGTGATGAGGACGACATCGGCGTTACCGTGAGGCTTCGTGCCGAGCAAGCCTGAGATCCCGAAGAAGGGCGACCTGCCGATCTACATCGAGGTCGGCACGAGGCGCACTTTCGCGTCAGCAGTGGAGTGGCCGGGCTGGTCCCGTGCTGGGCGTGACGAGCACGAGGCCGTCGCCGCGCTGGCGGCGTACAGGGACCGCTACAGCGCCGTCGTCCAGCCCGTGACCCCGAAGTTCACCGCCCCGAAGGACCCGACGGACTACAGGATCGTCAAGCGTTTGAAGGGCAATGCCGGTACCGAGTTCGGAATCCCCTCGCTGGGACTACCGACGGATGGAGAACCCATCGCCGCGGCCGAGCTCGAGCGTCTGACGCGGATCCTCGAAGCGTGCTGGGGCGCGTTCGATCGCACGGCCCGCTCAGCCAAAGGCCTCGAGCTGCGCAAGGGTCCGCGCGGCGGCGGTCGCGATCTCGACAAGATCGCCGCGCATGTCGTCGAGGCGGAGGGGGCGTACATCGCCCAGCTTGGCGCGCGCCCCCCGAAGGCCGCTTCCGGTCACGCGATCCGACCGACCGATCTGCACGACGCCATGCTCGCGGCGCTGCATGCCCGCGCGCGCGGGCTGCCCGTGGCGGAGCCGAGACCGACCAAGAAGCCGTGGACCCCGCGCTACTTCGTGCGTCGCGTTGCGTGGCACGTGCTCGACCACGCGTGGGAGATCGAGGACCGCGCGATACGACGTTAGCCGCACGTCAGCAGCAGCGATCGACGAGGGTGTCGAAGAACTCGGGCCAGTCGCCCTTGCCGCTGGACTGCGACCAACCGCCGTTGCCGTCATCGGAGGAGCTCGCGGGAGTCACATACAGCGTCCAGCGGAACGGGTCGCCGCCGCGCACTCCCTCAGGGGACGAACCTCGACGAGACGGCAGCGTGAATCCCGGCGAACCGCCCGCGACGCTGACGGCGACGATCCACACCAGCTGATCGGGATCGCGGTCGAGCCGCGCGAGTCCGTTCCCTGTCCCACCCGCGTTCGCCTCCGACCATTTCACGAGCTTGGCCTCGACACGACCCGGCGTGCCAAGAGGTCCGTTCGTCCAACGCTCGAGGACCTGCTGGCGGCTGATGTCGATGGTCGGGGACGGAGCCTGAGGGGAGAACACCGCGAGCGAGGCCACGCTCGCGTCGAGCTCGCTCTGGTACACGGAGTCGGCCGGAGTTGCGGTGATGACCAGGACGCGATCAGCACGCGTGGTCGGAACGATCCACGTCTTCTCGGCGAGCATGCTGTTGTCGGGAGGCTGTGGTCCGCTGGAACGCCTGAGCAGGATCGCGGTCGTACCGGCGATCGTGACCTGCGTGCGGTCGATGGCCTTTGTGACAAGGTTGTCCGCAAAGTTCGCCGCGACCCAGGCGTTCAGGTCGAGCTGTCCTGGATTCGCCCACACCTCGATGCGCAGCGACGGCGGAGTCCAGGTCCAGCCGGACGGCCGTATCGGGGAACCGAAGCCGAACGCCGGATCGCGCGTCGACAGTGACGCACCACCGAATCCGGACCGCGTCGGCCACCATCCCTCGGGAAAGTCGATGCGCCAGCCACCGGGCGCGCTCTCGACCCGCGTCACGCCTGGTGCGGCGGTGCTCACAGGAAGCGTCGGCGTTGGGCGGGGCGTGACGAACGGCGGAGCGGTCGCGCGCGGTTCGAACGGATGCGGTGTCGCATCCGGTGCGCGATCGGTGAGCGACTCGAACGGCTGGCCGATCCACCAGGTCCCCGATGCGACACGGGCGCCGAGGAGATGTCCGCTCTTGGCGTCCAGCACGTACAGCACGAGCGAGACCGTCGGGCTGCGAACGCCCGGTGGGTTCTCGAGGTTCGTCCCCTGAGGTTGCTTCGCTTCGCCCGCGTACATCAGCAGCCAGACCGGAGCCGAAGGCTCCAGATCCGCCGCCTCGCTCGTGACGTTCGCCCACGACCCGGTGAGAACGCTGGCGACGTCCGTCCAGCGCACGAGCTTCGAATCCTCGAGGTTCACGCGGATGACATCGCCGCCGCGCTGGATTATCTGCTTGGCCTGATCGCGCGTGATCAAGCCCGCGGTGGTCGGCGCCGAGCGGCTGCAGCGATAGATCCGGAGACCGTCGTTGTAGATGCCCGCCAGGTACGACGCGTCCGGGCTGAACGCGCCGGTCCGCATGCCACTCGCGATGCGGACGCTCGCGCCCATCTTCTGGCCATCCCAGGCGACGACATCCCAGCTCGCGCCGGAGGACTCCGCTCCGAATAAGGCCTGGTCGCCATCGGGCGACCAGATAGCGAAGCGGGACGGCAGGCTCTCGCTGGCGAGGAGGTGTTTCTCCGCGCGCAGGAGCACGACCTGATCGCTTCCGGTGAACAGCGCGTTCGCGGCGGGCGACCACAGCGGTGCGGGGAGACCGGGCAGAAGGCTGACGCGGCCGTCGGCGGTGTCGCCGTAGAGCACGGTGATCATCGCGCCCTCGCGCGCGACGATCGCGTACCGAGCGCCGTTGCCGCTGAACGTCACCTCACTCGGGCCGCGGATCGGCGTGAGGTCCGGCGCGTGCGCCGCGAAGCGGGCGTCACGCCCGTCCCGCCACGCACGGAGCGTGGTCCCTCCCCAATACAGGAGCGTGTCGCCGTTCCAACCGAAACCGGGCGTGCCGGGCGTCACCTTCCCGAGCTCGCGGCCACTCGCCGCGTCGGCGATCACGACGGTCGTGCCACGTAGGTACGCGAGCTTCGCGCTGCTCGCCGACCACTTCGGATCACTGCCTTCGCCGACGTCGCGGCCGCGCCAGTCGGGAGCCGTCATGACGACGACTCGCGCTCGACCGTCCACGACGTCGCTGATCGCGAACGCGGAGCTGTCGGGAGCCCACGCCACCGATGTCGCAGCGCTTGCGTTCACCTGAAGGCGCTCGTCGCACTGCCCGGGAAGGGTGTGTTGCGGCTCCGGCGCGGCGGCGACGCTCTGCGCGGTGAGCGTCGCCTCTTCGGGCTGCTGCGTCGGTCGCGTCCCGTTCAGCGCGCTCACGACGATCACCACCACGACCAGTCCGCCCGCGGCCATGGCCAACGGCCACGGACTGCGGCGGGGCCGGCGCGGTCGGACCCAGTTCTGCTCCGGCGGCAACGGAAGCGACTGGAGATCGTCGGCGATGTTGATCGGACGACCGCGGCGGTCAGGCATCGCTTTCGACCTCACGCATTCGGGCCAAGGCTTGAGCGATCGTCGCGCCGACCGTGCCCCGCCGGATGCCGAGCATCTGCGCGATCTCCTCGTGAGGCAGGCCGAGGAAATAGTGAGCGACGACGATCGAGCGCTGCCGCGCCGTAAGCAGCTTCAGGAGCTCGTGGGTCTCGATCCGCTGCAACGCCCGCTGGATCTGGTCGGGGTACTCCGTGGACACGCGCGGCGGACGCCGTAGGCGCGCGCGCAGCGCGCGGCGGACGGCGACGCGGAACAGCCAGCCCGTTACGTTCACGTCGTTCGCGGGAGGTCGACGCAGTCCGACCTCGAACGCGTCCTGCACGGCATCGAGGGCAACCTCCGGGTCCAGCACCGTGGCGAGCACGGCGCGATAGACATCCGGAAAGGCGCGTCGATACAGAAGCTCCCAACGCTCCGGGTCGAACAAGGCCACATCATCTAAACGCACGAGCGGCGCCTCTTGCTTATGACGCCTGTCCAAGGCACGCGTGCGGACGCTTGGCTAGGCGTCAGCTGGTCCGCGAATGCAGCAGCAGCGGCCTCCAGATGCACTACCAAGTGAATGTGATCCAGCGGCAGCTCCGGGCCGCCGATGCCGAAGCGACCTGGACTCGGCGGTATGCCGAGCTGCGGCCGCGGCTGGTGCGCGCTCTGGCGGCGACCGTTGGTACCTATGCCGGAGTGGAGGACGCGGTGCAGGAGGCCTTCCTGGCGGCGATCGCACGGGACGATCGGGAGATCGCGAACCTCGGCGGTTGGCTGTACACGGTGGCGCTTCGTCACATGCGTCGGACACGAAGGCGTGAGGTCATCCTCCAGGCGCTGCGCTTTCGGCGGCCCGACGTGGCACCCGAGATCGATCAAGCGATCGCGCGCATCGACCTGCTCGCGATGCTCGGGCAGCTCCCGCAGCGCGAGCGGGAGCTCCTGATCGCGAAGCATTACTTCGGATCGACCCAGGACGAGATCGCCGCGGGCTTTCGGATGAAGCGCGGCACCGTTTCGGCCACGCTTAGCCGCGCGATCACGAAGCTGCGCGCGCTCGAAGGACCCGAGTGAAGGAGGACACCGTGCATCCGATCGATGACGACCTCATCGTTCGTCTGCAAGCGGCCATCGACGGTCTGCCGGTACCAGCCGCCCCGACACCCGTTCTGGTCGTGCGTCCGGGGCGTGACTTCGCACCGCTGCGGATCGCCGCGGCCATCGGGCTGTCCGCAATGACGCTGGTGGCCGCGCTCGTGTTGGGCGCTGCGATCGGCGAGCGCCGAGCCGCGCTGTCCTCGATCCCTCCCAGTCCGGCTCGAACGGCGGATCGCTACGGAATCATCGTCGCATCGGGCGGACCCGTCGTGCGACGCGAAGACGATGCGACGCAGATCGCGCGGCTCTACGACGAGCCGATCCACCGCGGCGGCAGCGAGCTGGGCGTGTTGCATGGGGTCTCGCCCGACGGGCGGCGCGTCGCGTACTGGATCTGGGGTGCGAGCCCACCAGGCCTCGGCAGCCTCACCCTGACCAAGCTCGCGCTGTTCGACGCGAACAGCGGCACGACGCGAGAGCTCCTGTCCTTGCCGGATGCGGCCGGATCGGGCGTGGTCTGGTCGACGGACGGGTCCGGTCTGCTCGTCGGCGTGGGATGGAACAGCGGCGCAGCATCGGCTAACGGGCCGAACCTCGCGCGCCTGCGCACGATCGACCTCGCCACAGGTAAAGCTGACGACGTGGGACCGGCGATCGACAGCGGCGCATCTGGGAACGCGACGCTCAGGCCCTTGCTTTGGGATCGCGCCGCGGATCGCATCGTGGCGCTCGCGGCCGCTGGCAACGCGAACTACGCGACCTCGATCGTCGTGATCGACCACGGCAACGCGCAGTCGTACGTGCTCGACGGTCATTTCTTGAACTACTCGATCGGCATCTCGTCCGATGGCAAGACGCTCGCGGGCGCGCGCACGCGGGACTTCGCGCTGGTCGCGTGGCCTGTCGCGGACTACGCCGCGCGCACCGAGATCGTCCCCAAGCCGGGCGAGCGCATCCTCTCCCTGTGGTGGCGGCCGCGCAGCGACCAGCTGTATTTCGCGCACGACAACGGGCTCACGGCTGACCCCGCGCAGTGGTCGCGGTTGGAAGTCTGGCGCCCCGGGGTGGACTCGCCGCGAGTCGTGGACCCATCGCCGTCCGTCATGGGCATCCTGTTCCGTTTCGACGGGAGCGCGTACTTCGCGAGTTACGCGACCGCGTTCAACTCGCTCGAGCTCGTTGAGACCGATTCCGGGCGACACCTCGGCACGTTTTCGGAGCGCATCGTCGGAACGCTGTTGCTGCCACCGCGCTAACGCGGCGGGGTGCAGGTCTCGGCCACCACCGCCTGGCGGCGATCGCGCAGCGACTGGGCGTTGCCGCGTTTTTCGATGTGCTACGATGTAGCACATGGAACGTGTAGGCGTCCGCGAGCTCCGACAGAGGGCAAGCGAAATCTTGCGCCGCGTCGCCGCCGGCGAATCTATCGAGGTGACTGACCGCGGCCGGTCGGCCGCGATCCTCTCGGCTCCGGGGCTTTCGGGCTTGGCTGACTTGGAGCGGCGCGGCCTCGTGCGCCGTGCTGAGGGCAAGCTGTTGGACATGACGCCGGTACGGATGCCGAGGGGCAAACGACGCCCGAGCCAGCTGGTCAGCGAGGGTCGCGGATAAGTAGGTGGCGGTCTATCTCGACAGCTCGGCATTCGTAAAGCTCGTCGTGGCGGAGCCGGAGTCGCGCGCGTTGCGGTCGTTCCTCATCCGACGCCGCGCGCGCCACATTTCGTCGGCGATGCTCCGTGCCGAGGCGCTTCGCGCGGTTCGGCATCTCGGCCCTCAGGCTCTCGCGAAAACGCGATCGGCACTCAGAGCAGTCGACCTCGTTGCTGTTAGCGACGGCATCCTCGATGCTGCCGGTACGCTCGAACCCCGCGTCCTGCGCACGCTCGATGCCATCCATCTCGCCACAGCCCTCGTGCTCGGCGATGATCTCGATGCCATCGTGACCTATGACGCGCGAATGGCCAAAGGCGCCCTGTTACTTGGGCTGAAGGCGGTGTCGCCGCACTGATTCGCAGAGCCCTGGACAGGGCAGCCGGACGCTAGCTCACTCGAAGAGGAATCGCGTCGCGGTCGTCCCCAGGCGCGCGAACTTCCAGGCGAAGACCTTCTCCGCGTGGATCGCCCAGAGGCCGCCCTTCGTCCAGTCTTCGACCGTCGTCGTGTAGCCGTACTTCTTCTTGAAGATCGCGACGAGCGCCTCCGCGAGCTCTGGCGTCGCCGTCGCGAGGACCTCGGCGCGACCTTCGACCATGATCGAATACCCCGTCCGCTCGACGCTCACCGCGACGCGCGGATCGAGGCGCAGATGACGTGACCACTTCGTCTTCTCGCTGCCGCCGAAATAGAGCGTGTCGTCCACCCAGGCTGCCCACTGCTGAACGATGTGCGGCCCGTCGCGATCTTGCGACGTCGCGATCCAGTAACGAAGCGCTCCTTCGAGCACGCGTCGCACGCTGATCCAGCGGAGCGCGCCCTTCATGTCGAGGGACACGCCGTAGCCCGCGGGGATGCTCGGGCGGGTGACGCGCGGAGATCTCACGCTCAGCCTTTGAACGGCTGACCGGTCTCGACGTCGGGTCCGCTGACGTCGACGTTCGGGAAGACGCTGCGGATGGCCTTCGCGAGCCAGCGCTGCAGTCGCGTGGTCCAGACGAGCGGCTCGTATGCCTCGAGATGGTCGTACACCCGTGTCAGCATCTTGCGATCTTCTTCGGTGAACATGTCGTCCTCCTCCAATGCTTCACGAACGATGCGATCGAGATCGACCGTGCCAGGGCATTCGGTCGGCACGATCGCGTGATGCGGCAGCACCGTGTTGCCGACTTCGAGCGCGAGACCGCGCCGGTCCGCGATGTCGCGATGCAGCTGCGCCGATGCGGCATACAGCGCATCGGTCGGCGCCATCGCCGGGCCGGCCTCGTGCTCGATCCCGATCGAGCGCAGATTCACGGGGTAGCTCCCGGCGTGGTAGGCGGTGTCATCCTCGCTCACGAGCTGCGCGATGCGCCCGTCCTGTCCGATGACGTAATGCGCCGACAGCCGGCTCGCGGGATCCTTGAAGCGCCGTATAGCGCCTTCGAACATCACGACCGTCCAGTGGTCGACGATGAGCTCGACGGTGCTGCCTTCGCGGCCCACCGTGTAATTGCTCTGTGGGATTGGGCCGCGCCATTCGATGCCCACGGTGGGCCTAACGGATGACACCCGCCCGCGTGACCCTGGCGTTACGGCCGTGAGGGCTACGAAAGTAGGGGTACGTCATCGTTTCGTGTGGCACCATGGCTTGATCACGCCGTGGCCGAGCTGCGTGAGGGCTCGGTCCTCGTCGACACGCGCGATGGTGACGTTCGCTCGTGCGACGGCCGCATCCCAGGCTCGGTGCACATCCCGCTCAGCACGAAGACCACCTCATCCTCATCTGTCATAAGGGGTATTCGTCGAGCCTCGCCGCGGTGCGGCCTCACGGGAACCAGCGACGGTCGTGGCCTGTAGTGCCTGTGTGCGCGCCACGTCCCTGCGCCTGCTCGTTCTGCTGACGTTCATCGCGTCCGCCTGCACGTCGACGCCACGGGTCACGGCGAGTGGAACACCGCCGAACGCCGCGGCGCAGCCAAGCGCCCCAACTCCAGATGTCGCGTCCCGCCAGCCCGGCGTTGCGCCGGCGCCGACCAACGCAGTCACGCAGTGCCGTGCGCAGACGCTTGGCAGTGTGAGCACGGGGCCGGTGTTCGTCGCCCTGGCGGATCAGGGCGACCACGGTGTCGCGTTCGTCCTCTCGGCCACGACGGGCGCGTTGGATGGACGGGTCGACATTGCCGGCTCGCCCGAGGCCGTTTATGACGCGCGAGGCGGACAGCTCCTGGTGCTGTGCGCGCATGGCGCATCGTCGAAGCTCGTCAGTTACGACGTACGCACGCTGCGAGAGCGCTGGAGCGTGCCGGTCACGGACCGGCAGCTGACGAAAGCACCTGGCGGCTCGACCGCGCTCGCCGTCGGCGAGGAAGGGCGACTCGTATTCCTCCGGCACTACCAGGTGCTACGCCCTGGGGATGCGAATGCTCCAGGGGCGTCGCGCTACTGGCTTTCGGTGCATGACGCGGCGAGCGGACAAGAACTCGCCGACGTCGAGCTGCCGGAATGCGGCATCGGTCCCGTATTCGCCGGCGCCAAGGCCGCGGCGTACGTCGTTTGCCGCGACGGCGTCCGCGTGATCGACACGGGTCGCTGGCGCGTGTCGCGGACGATTCCTTTGCCTGGCGTCTTTCGACCGATGGCCCTCACAAGCGGAACCGGTCTGTACGGCGTGACTCGCGAACTGCGTGTAGTTGGGCTCGATCTGGCCGGCGGCACGATCCTCGAAGACTCTGAATGGAGCGGGAGTGCGCCGGCGACCGCGAACGCTTGGGGAGAGCTAGCGATCCGATCCGACGGGTGCTGTCTTTGGGTCATCGCCAAGAGCAGCGGAGATCCAAATGAGTTCGGCCCCGACACACTCGTCCACATTGATCTCGCGACGCGTCAGCGGGCGGATATCAAAGTCGCGGACCTGCGCGGAGCAGGGCTGGTCGGCCCACGCATGGTGTATATGTCGCGCGGTCAGCTCCACTCGACCGATGGATCACTCAACAGCCAATTGCTCAGCGAGCCCGTCGAGTTCTGGCACATCTTGTCCGACCGCGAGAGTCGTTAGCGCGCTTAGAGGCGTTCGAACGCCCGTGAGTCGCCGGGGGTAGTTTTCGTCGATGGCCCGCCGGGACCCCTGGCTCCTCCTCGGCCTGGTCGCGTTCTTCGGCCTCGTCTTCCTCGCCCTCTTCGGTGAGCGGATCGCGCCACACGAACCCATCTACTTCGTCCCCGAGCACGGCAGCGACCCGCGGCCGTACGACCCAGGCCTTGTCTTTCCGTTCGGTTCCGACGTGCTCGGACGCGATCTCTTCAGCGTCGTTCTCGCCGGCGCCCGCGCAACGCTCACGATCGTCGTCCTCAGCGGCGCGGCTCGGGTCGTCGCCGGCGCCATGGTGGCCGCCGTCAGTGGGTGGTGGCGGCCCACGAAGATCGCGACTGAGTCACTCGCCGAGCTTGCCTCAGCAGTGCCCGCGACGCTCGTCGCGCTGATCCTGGTAAAGGTCTTCCTCAAGACCGATCCGAGCGTGCTCGTGGTGATCGGTGCTCTGCTCGTTACCGGGTGGGCCGGTCCCTATCGAGTCATACGCGCCGAGGTGGATCGCCTTCGCGCGATGTCGTTCACGCAGGGCGCCGTTGCGATCGGCGTCAGCCGTTGGCGACTTTTCTGGCGTCATCACCTGCCGCATCTCGCACCGGTGCTCGCGGTGAATCTGAGCCAGCAGATCGTTGCCTCGCTCGTCCTCGTCGCGGAGCTCGGAGTGCTCAGCGTCTTCGTCGGTGCGACGCGGTTGATCAACCTGGAGGAGTCGCTGACCCGCGCCGCGATCCGCGAGGTGCCTTTCGCGCAGATCGCCGATCCGCCCGAGTGGGGCGGTCTCCTCGCCAATGCGAGGACGATCGAAAGCCTCTGGACGACGCGCTGGCTCTTCCTCATCCCGGGCGTCGCCTTCGCCGTCACCGCCGTGGCCGTCGCCATGATCGGATTCGCGCTCGCTCGCCGCTACGCGAGACGCGATGTCACGCAAGACGTCCGCGGTCGCGGTGCGGCCGCGCTTGCCGTCGCCCTTCTCGCGATCTTTGTCGTCTCAATGCTCGTGCCGGAGCGCTACGCCGCCGCGCGAGAGTGGGCCGCAGCAGCGCGGGCCGAGGTGCGACCAGCTGGTGAGATCGAGTCGGCGTTCGCGGACGCGGGCCTCCAGCCTGTCGCCGCGAAGTACGCCGTGGAGCGTGATGTGGGCAGCGTCGTGCAAACCGGTCCCGCGACCGTGAAGGTCGGCGCGGCATCTGTGACCCAGGTGTGGCCGCGGAAGGCTCCCAAGTTCCCCGACTTCATCCGCGTGCAGTCATTTGTCACCGCGGACACCGGAGGCGGTGTGGTGGAAGCGCCGCTCGTCTTCGTAGGTCGTGGCATCTCCCCGGCGGACCATCCGCCGCTACCACCCACGCCGAACTTCCTTTGGAAGCCGGCGGACCTCGGCGTGCTCATCAAGGACTACGCCGACGACTACGCGAGCGTCGACGTGCGCGGCAAAGTCGTGCTCGTCGTCCGATTCCTCGGGGTCAAGGCCGCGAAGCCCCCGGAGCTCGGCTCACTCCAGCACCCACTGAACGGCACCACGTACGGTTTCCCCGTTGAGGAGAGCATCAGCACCGCGATCAAGCACGGGGCAGCGGCCGTCATCTTTGTTGACCCTGATCTCACCAATTACACCGAACAGATCGATCAGGGCTCGGGCATCGGCACCGCGGGCGCCAACCCATACATCCGGTTCCAGGGCCAGCTTCCTCCGGCGAGCACCTCCGGTGTTCCGGTCGTCGTCGTGGATCCCGGCGTGGCCTCCACGCTCGTCGGCTCGACCGGGCTCAACCTCAGTGAGTTGTTCAAGTTCGACCCGCTTCGACGCATCTTTGTGTTCGACGACTACAAGGGGGAGCAATACAAGCGATCCATCGCGCGAGATCTCGGCGTCACCGCGCGGGTCGAGGTGCCGCTCTCGCGCCAGCGCGCGTTGGTCACGAGCTACATCGGGGAGGTCGGAGGCGTGCACGGCGATAGCGGCCGTGTCCTCGTCTGGAGGGAGCGCAAACCGGACGAGTCGAGTTCGCCGACGCGGGACGTGCTGGCGGCGCTTGCGCGTTCTTTCGCCGACCGTCGCGTTCCGTTCATCTTCGTCGACTTCGACCCTTCGGTCGATGCGAGGGTCAACGCGAAGACCGTCGCGGACGTCCTGAAGGATCGGAGGATCGCGCTCGTCGTCGTCCTCGACCGACTCGATGGCAGCGCGCTCCGGTTCACGACGGCGCACGGCGATCTGATACCTGCCCTGGACCTGTATGCGGAGAAGGCCTCAGCGCGGCACGAAGTCACCAGGTCGACGGCGTCGGCCGCCACGGCGTCGGATCTCTCGCCGCTCCTCGAGCACAAGACGGTCGTTGTGAGCGGGAACGGCGGCTCCGGCGATTTGCGCGCTGACGCAGCGGCGCTCATCGGATACCTCGCGGGGCGCCTCGCACTCGGCGCCGAGGAGCTGCCGCGATGAACGCGACCGCGGCGATGGTGCGTCGGACCCATGCGCCGCGCCCGCGCGTGCCCGAGCTGGGAGCCCTCATCGGCGTCGCTGCGTTCCTGGGCCTCGTCGTCGTCGCGTTGTTCGGCGAGCGCATCGCGCCTCACGAGCCGATCTACTTCGTCGTCGAGCACGGCAAGGACCCACGGCCGTACGACCCCGGACTCGTCTTCCCATTCGGCTCTGATGTCCTCGGGCGTGATCTCGTCAGCCTCGTCGTCGCCGGCGCTCGCGCGACTCTGGCGATCGTCCTGATCAGCGGCATCGCACGCGTTGTCGCCGGGGCCCTCGTCGCGACGCTCGGCAGCTGGTGGCGTCCGGGGCGGGTCGCGATCGAATGGCTCGCCGAGCTCGCGTCCGCGGTCCCGGCGACGCTCGTCGCGCTCGTGCTCGTGAAGATCTTCGTCAAGGCGGAGACGAACCTGCTGGTGTTCATCGCCGCGCTGCTCGTCACCGGTTGGGCCGGGCCGTACCGCGTCATCCGCGCGGAGCTGGACCGCCTCGCGAGCATGCCGTTCACGCAGGGCGCGCGCGCCATCGGCGTCGGGCGGTGGCGGCTCTTTTGGCGGCATCACCTGCCCAACCTCGTGCCGATCGTCGCGCTCAACACGAGCCAGCAGGTCGTCGCCTCGCTCGTTCTGGTCGCCGAGCTCGGCGTCCTGGGCGTCGCGCTCGGGCTGACGCGCACGATCAACATCGAGGAGTCGCTGAGCCGCGTCGTCCCCACGCAGGTCAACGTCGCGCAGATCTCCGACCCGCCGGAGTGGGGTGGCCTCCTCGCCAGCGCGCGCACGATCGAGAGCCTCTGGACGACGCGCTGGCTCGTCCTCGTTCCGGGCATCGCCCTCGCCCTCACCGCCGTTGCCGTTGCGCTGATCGGTTTCACGGTCGCGCAGCGATACGCGAGGCGCGACGTCATCGACGATCTGCGGGGACGCGGCACGGCCGGACTCGTCGTAGCGGTGCTCGCGATCTTTCTCGCCTCCTCGCTCGTGCCCGAGCGCTTTGCCCCTGCGCGTGAATGGGCGGCGGCCTCCCGCGCGGAGCTGCGACCCACCGCGGAGATCGAGAGCGCGTTCGCCGAGGCAGGACTGCGGCCGATCGGCGCCAGCTACGCCGTGACACGGGAGATCACGACGATCGCGCAGACCGGCGCGGCACGCGTGAGCGCCGGCTCGGTCAGCCTCATCGAGCCCTTTCCGCATTCGTCGCTCGACGTACCCGATCGCAATCGCACCGTGCGGTCGTTCGTGAGCGGAGCTGCCGGGGGCGGCGTCGTCGAGGCGCCACTCGTCTTCGCCAGCCGCGGCATCAGCACCGCCGACTACCCGCCCGGCCCGCTGATCCTCTACGGCCCGAGCAACGACGATTTCTCAAAGCTGATCCGTAACTACGGCTACGCCGACGACTTCGCCGGCATCGACGTGCGCGGCAAAGTGGTGCTGCTCGTCCGCTTCATCGGGTTCAAGCCGCGTCCTCCGCGCAATTCGTTCAACTACGCCCGCGGCCCCTTCCCGGATGAGAGCATCGCCAACGCGATCAAGCGCGGCGCCGCGGCCGTGATCTTCGTGGACCCGGCGCTCTGGCTGTACACGGATCTGCCGGCAGGTGCGACGTACGCACTCGGTGACATCGAAGGCGGCATCAATCCGTATCTACGAGCCGAGCAGCAGCACCCGCCCGCCGGCACCTCCGGCGTGCCGGTGGTCGTGCTCGGCGACGTGGCAGCGCGACAGTTCGTCGAGCCGTTCGGGATCGACCTCTCGCCGTTCTTCAAGCAGGACGAGCGGACATCCGAGGCGCCGGGCCTCTCGGTCTCGCGAGATCTTGGGGTCACCGCGCGCGTCGAGGTCCCGCTGCAGCGCCAGACCGCATCGGTGACGAGCCACGTCGCGGAGGTCGCGAACGCGCCGGAAGACGCTGCGCGCATCGTCGTCTGGAGCATCAAGCGGCCCGGCGCGCCCCACCCGTCTACCGATGTCCTCGCCGCTGTCAGCCGAGCGCTGGCCCCGCGGCGGGTGCCCTTCATCTTCGTCGACTTCGATCCCTCGCTCGACCCTGAGGCGAACACGAAGAGCATCAGCGAGGTGCTCAAGGATCGGCGCATCGCGCTTGTCGTTGTGCTCGATCGCCTCGACGGCCCGACGCTGCGCTTCACGACGCCGTACGGTGACCTGATCCCCGCGCTCGACCGCTATGCGGAAGAAGCTGGTGCGCGGTACCAGCGCACGCTCGAGACGTCGCGGATCGCGGCGATCGACGAGGTCGCTCCGTTCTTCGACGTCAAGACGGTCCTCGTCGATGGCAGCCGTGGCGACGGCGATCCGCGCGCTGACGCGGCGGCCCTCGTGGGCTACATCGCCGGGCGGCTTGCGCTGGGCGCCGAGGAGCTCCCGCGATGAGCACACCGTTCGTCCGGTTGTTGCGGATCCCGTTAACGATCGCGGTCGTCTGGACGATCCTCGTCGCGACCGTTCCGGTAGCCATGGCGTACTACGGGCCCTGGGTCGTGCGTCCGGGGATCCGCTGCGTCCGCACCGCGGTACCGGTGCGCCTCGACCAACCGTTCCCGGCGAACATGTGCCAGAGCCTCGCTGACCTTTACCACTCGACGTTCCTCGAGCTCTTCGTCGAGTCGATGTTCCGCAGCCTCGCGCTGCTCGTTGGCGCGGCCGTCCTCGCGCTCGTGGTCGGCACGCTCCTCGGCGTCGCTGGCGCGCTGCTGCGTCGCCGTGCCTGGGCGAGCGGCGGCATCGTCGGGATCACGACGCTGCTCAGCGCGGTGCCCGCGTTCTTCGTCGCGTACTTCCTGCAGATCCTCGTGATCATCGTCGGCGCGACCCCCGAGGGCGGAAAGCTCCTGCCGGTGTTCGGCTTCGGCTACGACAGCCACCTCGTCCTGCCGCTCCTCTC
The DNA here is from genome assembly GCA_036001645.1 of Candidatus Limnocylindria bacterium. Classification (GTDB taxonomy): domain Bacteria; phylum Chloroflexota; class Limnocylindria; order P2-11E; family P2-11E; genus CF-39. The sequence goes on along the minus strand of DASYUC010000016.1, from coordinate 15,121 downwards.
CGTCTCGGTCCCCGCGATCGCGTTCACGGCGCAGCTCACCTCGACACGCATGCAGGAGGTGCTGGACGCCGACTTCATCACCACCGCGAACGCCAAAGGTCTGAGGACGAGGGACATCCTGGCGGTGCACGTCCTGCCGCACGTGCGGCCGGTGATGCTCGAGGCGCTCGGCAGCGGCCTGCGTGTCTCGGTCGCGAGCCTTCCGATCATCGAGTACCTGTTCGTATGGCGCGGCATCGGTCAGCTGGCCCTCGAGTCGGTCGGCGTCCACGACGCCGCGGGTCTGGTCTTCAGCGGTGTCGTGCTCGCTGGCCTCTTCGCGACGGTCTCCGCGCTCGCCGACGTCTCGCGGCCACGCGCGCTGTTCCGACAGACCGCGAGCTGATGGGCGCCGCGAGCCGGCTTGCCGCGGCAGCGCTGCTGGTCGCCGCCGCCTGCGCCGGCACCGGGCCGGTCATCGCGGACCTCGAGGTCTCGAACGGCACGACGCTCGCGATCGCGCTCGATGTCAACGGGAAGACGATCACGAACGTCGGGCCCGGCAACGTGGCGAGGATCGCTCCGAGCCAGCTGCCCGCGCTCCCTTGGAAGGTGGACGCGCGTACGGCGAGTGGCCGGCTGCTGGTATCGCTGACGGTCCAGCCAGGAGACGTGACCCAGACGGATCTGCCGAACGGCGGCCGGGCGTACAAAGGTGCTGCAGTGCGCACGGATCTGTCCTGCGGTCGCCTGGACATCTGGTCGGGTCCACCGCTGGCCGGCCCGCCGCCGGGCCCTGGTTCGCCTGGCGACTGCGATCCCTGACCGGGAGGCCCGCCGACCGCCGTGCCTCAGACCGGCCCAGCGGTGGCGCTTTGACAACCGCCCAATGATGTGCAACCGTTGGGTTGCACATGCAGCCGGACGTGTTCTCCGCACTTGCCGATCCCACGCGGCGCCAGCTGGTCAGCTGGCTCGCGGTGCGGCCGTCCACGGCGACGGAGCTTGCGAGGCGCCTGCCCATCAGCCGCCAGGCCGTCGCGAAGCACCTGGACGTGCTCGATGAGGCACGACTTATCGCGCGGGAGCGGTCGGGCCGCGACGTCCGCTATTCGCTCGACGCGGAGCGGCTCGCGCGCGCGAGCGAGTGGCTGGCGGCGGTGTCGGCGCGATGGGAAGCGCGGCTGCAGCGACTGAAGCGCTATGTCGAGGAGGGGGAGCGGCATGCCTGAGAAACGGCCGGACCTGGAGACGAAGCACAAGATGTTCATCCGCGCGCCGCGCGAGAAGGTCTACGACGCGTTCGCGACCGCGGAGGGGCTTGACGGTTGGTTCACGCGCGGGAGCCGCGTCGACGCGCGCCCGGGCGGCGCGATGCTGTTCAAATGGGTCGACTGGGGCGCAGAGCAGGACATCAACGTCGAGGCCCCCGGGCGCGTGCTCGAAGCGAAGCGCCCGGAGCGCTTCGTGTTCGAGTGGGGCGGGCCGGGGAGCGAGTCGACGGTCGAGATCGTGCTCGAGGAGCGCGACGACGGCACGCTGGTGCGCCTTCGCGAGTACGGTTTCCGGAAGATCGAGAACGTGATCGAGAACGCCGGCGGCTGGGGCGAAGCCCTCACGCTGGTGAAGTTCTGGGTGGAGCACCGGATCGCGATCAACCGGTAGCGAAGCGCCCTTACGGGGCGCACTAACGAAATCAGTCCGCTCGTGGCATTACCTATGGAGCAGTGATCACCGCCGAGCGTTGGACCGAGCTGTACCGGCAAGAGTTTCCGCGTGTGACGCTCGCCGCGTCGTGGACGGCCGGAGCGCTGCAGGTCCACGCCTATTACATCGAGCGTGTGGACAGACTGCTGGTCCTCATGTACGCAACAGGGCCAGAGAATGACCGGCCTGGCGGCGTCACTGAGGCGGACTTTCAGCGGACCGTCCAGCTGATCGGTCTCGTCCCGGTGCTTCGAGGTAGCTGAGTCCGAACGTCCGGATGATCTTCTCCGCGACCTCATCCGGCGACAGATCGGTGTTGTCGATCCGCAGGTAGTCGGGCCGCCCGTCGAAGCGGCCACGTGAATCGAGCTGGTAACGGTCGAGCGAGATCAGCTGGCGGCGCGACTCGACCAGATCCCGTTTGAATGGCTTCTCGGCGAGACGCAGCTCCGTTTCGTTCCGCTGCAGCCGAACTTCCTGCGAGGCTTGCAGCTCGACGTAGAACACGGCGCCGCCCTTCTGTTTGAAGATCGCGGAATACGCCTCGACTTCCGCGTCATCTGTCGGCTGATCGAAGGCCCACACGTACGTGAAGATGAGTCCCGGCAGATCGCTCGAGGCGACCTCTTCGAGGATGCGCCGCCGGAACTCATTGATCAGGCGACCGAACGGCGGACTTCCGAAGGCGAAGAACGGCAGGACGAGATCGATCGTCCGGTGGTTGTGGAAGAGCCTGAGCCCGGTCCGCGCCGCGAGCGCCGCACCCACGGTCATCTTGCCCACCGCCGGTGGGCCGACGACGAACACGAGAGTGGGCGCCCGACTCGCCATTCGAGGCATCCTGCCAGCGCGCCCGAAAGGTTTCCAGCCCACCCCGGTATCGTGCGCGCCGATGACCCGGGACGCCGACAAGATGGCGCGACGCGTCGAGGTGCGCGACGCGCGTCTGGTCGACGCGGATCGGATCGCGGAGGTCCATGTCGCGAGCTGGCAGGTCGCGTATCGAGGCCTGCTCCCGGATCCGATGCTCGCGCGCATGCTCGAGCAACTGCTAGAACGCCAGGAGTTCCAGCGGCACATCCTCGAGACGCTCGGTGACCGCCAGCGGTTCCTGGTCGCCGAGGCCGACGGCGTGGTGATCGGCTTCGTGCACCTGGGTCCCACCCGCGATGCCGATTCGCCGGACCAAGGCGAGATCTACGCGATCTACCTCGACCCAGCGTGGTACCGACGCGGCGTTGGACGCGAGCTCTTCTTCCGCGCGACGCAGCACCTTCGCGACTTCGGCTTTCGCACCGCGATGCTGTGGGTGCTCCGGGAGAACGACCGCGCCCGGCGTTTCTATGAATCGTGCGGTTGGCGTACCGATGGCGGCGAGAAGGAAGAACGGCGCGAGCTCGCGACGCTCCACGAGGTCCGCTACGTGATGTCGCTCGACTAGCGCCGAAGTCGTCCACGCCGGACAATCCGCTTGAGCTTCGGGAACGGCGGGAGAGTGCGAGGCATCCGGTGATGTCCTCGGTCTTCAAAACCGCTGACGGGGCGCTTGCGTTCCGTGGTGGGTTCGACTCCCATGCACTCTCGCCAAACCTGCGAGCGAGGTCCGCCTAGACTTCGCGCTCACCTTGAGCAGCACGCGCGCCGTCCTCATCACCGCCGGCGCGCTCATCGATGGAACCGGTGGGCCGGCGGTGCGTCCGGGCGCACTGCTCATCGAAGGTGACCGCGTCCGCTCCGTCGGCGCCCACATCGACGCACCGGCGGATGTCACGCGGCTCGACTTTCCGGACGCGACGATCACCCCGGGGCTGATCGACTGCCATGTCCATCTTTCGGATGCCGGACTCCCCGACGCTTCAATACAGGACCGCGATCCGTCGGGGTTGCGGGTCCTTCGCATGGCGGAGCACGCTCGGCGCACGCTCGTGGCGGGCTTCACCACGGTCCGCGACGTCGGCGGACGCGACCACCTCGAGTTCGCGCTACGGCGCGCGGCACGAGAAGGACTGATCCGCACGCCGCGCCTGGTCCTCGCCGGCAAGATCGTTTCGATGACGAGCGCCGGCGCGTCCTCGTGGCCGGGGATGTACCGGCAGGCCGACGGTGTGCGCGAGGTGGTGAAAGCCGTGCGCGAGCAGGTCGCCGCGGGCGCCGATGTGATCAAGATCATGGCGACCGGCGCGGTGCTGGCACCGGGTCACGAGCGACCCACGTCGGCGCAGTTCAGTCGCGATGAGCTGAAGGCGGCCGTCGATACGGCGCATGAGATGGGTCTGCGTGTGGCGGCCCATGCGCACGGGATCGAGGGCATCGCTCGCGCGGTCGAGGTGGGCGTCGATACGATCGAGCACGGCACGCACCTGCATGAGGACGCTGGGGTCGCGAGGGAGATGGCTGCGCGCGGCGTGTTCCTGGTGCCGACGCTCAAGGCGCTCGCGCGGATCGCCGATCCCGAGGGCCCTGGCGTTCCCGAGGACATGCGCGCGAAGGCGCACGATCGCCGGTCCGATCGCGACCGCACCTTCCGTCTCGCGCTCGAGCTCGGCGTGCCCATCGCGATGGGCACCGACGCCGCCACCCCGTTCAACCGCCACGGCGAGAACGCGCAGGAGCTGGAGCTGATGGTCTTGCTCGGCATGAGCTCGGTCACGGCCATCGCCGCAGCGAGCGGTGTCGCCGCCCGGGCGGTCGGTCGCGACGACATCGGCCTTCTCGCGCCGGGAAAGCTCGCGGACGTCGTGGTGTGGGACGGCATGCCTGACGAGGACATCCGTCTGTTGCAGCGTGTGCCACGTGCGGTGTTCCTCGGCGGCGATCCGGTGATGTGACAGAAGTACCAGCGTCGGCCGCGCCGCGCGCGCACACTGGTCGGGCACGATGACGAAGGAGCGGCTTGCGCCCGCCCTCGAGACGGAGGGCGGGCTCGACGAAGCCAGCGCCGCCGAACCCGGGCGCACCTCGACCCTCGCCGCCCTTGAGTTCCGCGACTTCCGGCTCTTCTGGTTCGGCCTCGTCGTCTCGAACATCGGGTCGTGGATGCAGATCTACGGCCTCGGCTGGCTGGTGGTACAGCTCGCGATCCGCGACGGCGTTCCGCACCTCGCCCCGTTCTATCTCGGCCTCGTCGGCCTCGCGCGAGCCATCCCGGGCCTCGCGTTCGGCCTCTTCGGCGGGGCGGTGGCGGACCGCGCCGACCGGCGCCGCCTCCTCATCGTCACGCAGGTCTCGGCGGCGATCGTCGCTTTCGTCCTCGCGATCCTCACGATCACCGAGCACATCAACATCGTCGAGGTCGTGCTCATCAGCGCGCTGAACTCGATCATCTTCTCGTTCGACGCGCCGACACGTCAGGCGATGGTGCCGCGCCTCGTCACCGACAAGGAGCTCATGAGTGCCATCGGCCTCAACTCCGCGGCCTTTAACGGCGCGACGCTGATCGGCCCGCTCATCGGCGGTGTTCTCATCATCCCCTTCGGTGTCGGTGGGCTCATGCTGATCAACGCGATCTCATACCTCGCGGTCGTCGCGGCGCTGTTCGTGATCTCGCCGCAGCCGAGCGACGCGCGGCGTCGCCTCCCGATGCTCGAGTCGATCCGCGAAGGACTCGCGTACATCCGCCGCGACCCGGTCCTGCGCTGGGTCGTGCTCCTGACCGTGACGACCGCGCTCTTCACGCGCCCATACATCCAGCTGCTGCCCGCGGAGGCGCAGTTCCTCGGTGTCGGAGCGCTCGAGCTGTCGTGGCTGCTCGCCGCATCCGGGCTGGGGGCGCTCGGCGGCGCGCTCGTCACCGCATCGCTTGGCGGGTGGAAGCGGCGCGGGGCGGTGCTCGTCGGCAGCGCGCTCATGCACGGCCTCTTGCTCGCGATGTTCGCGGAGCAGCGGACGGTCATCGGCGCGATGGTGTTCATCGGGCTCACGAGCTTCGCGGTGATGGTCTTCCTCGGGATGGCGAACACGCTCATGCAGACGCGCACGCCCGATCATCTGCGCGGCCGCGCGATGAGCGTGCACACCATGGTGTTCATGGGGTTCATGCCCCTTGGCCAGATGCTGCTCGGATCGCTGGGCACCGTCGCAGGTATCAACACCGCGTTCCTCGCGGGCGGACTCGTCGTCGTGCTCGTGTCCCTATTCGCACTGCTACGCGCCGGCGCGCTGCGCGACGCGATGGCCACCGCGCAAGCACGGGTGGTCGCGCGCTCTGGCTGATTTTGGGGACCGCAATCGGTCCCCGCGCATTGTTCGGTTCCTGCCGTGGATCCTCTTATGGCTGCTGCTCGTTTTGGTCGTGGCCGCTCTGGTGGTACGACAGGAGCAGGTCGTCAGCTTTGCAGGCCATGCACGAGTGGCGACGGGAACCGTCATCGCGCGAGAACCGGGAAACCATGCGATCGTTCGCGCTGCGTACGAGGTCGACGGAGCGAGATATGAGGTGGCCGATTCGGTGATCGGTCCGCCAAATCCCGACTTCGATGCGATGCGGCCAGGTGACACGGTGGCGGTCTATTACGATCCCGCGGCTCCAAGCCGCGCGGTCCTGTTCGAGCCCCAGGCGCGCGGAGGGAACGAGATCGGGTTCGCGATCCTCGTTGCCCTCGTTCTGCCGGCGCTCGTCGTGGGCGCTCTGATCGCGGCGCCGCGTCTCTGGAAGATCTATCGCGGCACCGATCGACCTCGTACCGTTAAGTCCTAGTCGTGAGCTCTTTGCGGCTCGCTTGAAGCGAGTTGTCCGCTCGAAGATCATCGCTTCAAGTCAGCGACGAGTGCCTTGGCGGAGCGGAAGCGCTTCACGCGTCCACGCCGGATGTCCTCTTGCGCCTGGCGTTCGTCGCGCTGCCACTCGTCCGTCCAGAAGTACGCCTGCGATGGATCGACGAGTCGCCTTCGGCGGCGCGCATGCGGTGGCGGACGTCTCTTTGCCATTTCCGGCCTATTTTCAGCCCTCTTGACAGGTCGTGGGCTCCTCTCTACGTTCTAGAACATACGTTCTAACCATGACCGGTGAGGCCAGGCCCGGACATGGGTGGAACGGACCAAAAGGGGAGCCAACGTGGGAGCCACTGGACTGGCCGCAGCTATCGCGCGCATCGAGACGAGATACGGCACGCGCGCCGTCGTGCGCGGCGACGTGGCCGAGCGCCAGGACGGCGAGCGCCGCATCGCGTCCGGGACGTCGCTCGACTGCGTGACCGGCGGCGGCATCCGGGCGGGGGAGCCGCTCGCGTTCATCGGGCCGCTCACCGCGGGCAAGCTCGCGCTCGCGCTCCACGTCGCAGCCGCGGCGCAGCGCGAAGGCGGCATGGTCGCGTGGATCGATCCGTCCGCCTCGTTCGATCCGCTCGCCGCCGTTCGCGCGGGCGTGGATCTCGACCGCCTCATCGTCGTCCGCGCGCGCGATAGCGCTGAGGTGCTCCTGGCCGGCGCGGCGGCGCTGCGCAGCGAGGGCTTCCGTCTCGCGGTCGTGGATGTCGGGCCGTCGTTCGCGTCGCGCTGCGACGTGGACGATCTTGCCCCGCTGCTGCCGGTGGTACGCGGTTCGCCCGCGGCACTGCTCGTAGTGGCGGAAGAGCGCGGTCGGCGGATCGCGTTCCCGATGGTGCGGGTCGAACCGCTCGACTGGCGCGAGCGGTTCGGTCGCACCGTCGGATGGTCGTTCGCGGCGGGCGCGCCGGCGTCGCGCGAGCGCGCGCTCTTCGCCGTCACCGCGCTCGGCGCGGACGCGAGCGATCTCGGCACGCGCGCCGAGCTCGCGGAGCTCGCGAGTTGATCGCCGCGGTCGTCGTGCGCGACGCGACCGAGACGCTGCATGCACGCTCGCTCATCACGCTGCGCGCATTACTGCCGCACGTCGGCGTCGTGGCGACGGGAACCTTCGCCTGCGATCTTGCTGGCACCGAGCGTGTCCTCGGCGCGCCATCGCGCATCGCGCGGCGGATCCTCGAGCGCCTCACGCGCATCGGCGCGCACGCATCGGTGGGTGTGGCGCTCACGCCGTTCGCCGCGCGCGTCGCGGCGGAGCGCACCGGATCGGGTGAGACGCGTCTGGTGACCGACGCGCGCGAGTACCTGGTGCCGCTCCCGCTCGACGTCTTGCCGCTCGACGAGAAGCTGCGTGACGAGCTCGGTCTCCTGGGGCTGCGGACGGTCGGTGACTTCGCCGGTCTCCCGCGCGGCGCGGTGTTCGACCGCTTCGGTCGCGGCGCCGCTCGCGCGCACGCCCTCGCGCGGGCCGAGGACGAGGAGCGCGTACATGCCGACCCACCACCGCGCCGGATCTACGCGCGGCGCCTCTGGGAGGAGCCGCTCGCGTCGAAGGACCAGCTCGTCTTCGCGCTGCGCACCGCGCTCGACGAGATCTCTGCTGCGCTCGCGGCCGACGGGCTCGCCGCGCTGCGTCTCGCGGTGAAGCTCGACCGCGAGGACGACGAGCCACTGCGTCTCGAGCGCTCCGTCCTGCCACCGACCAGTGAGAGCGCCGCGCTGCTGCGCTCGCTGCGCTGGGCGCTCGAGGAGCGCGCGCACATCGGACGTGTGATCGGCTGCGCGGTCGAGGTGCGCGAGGCCGAGCCCGCGCGCGGCCGGCAGATCGGTCTTTTCGCCGCGGACGGCGCGCGCTGGGAGGAGGCGATCGCGAGCGCGCGCTACCTGCGCGAGAAGCTCGGCACCGGTCGCGTGCTTCGCGCGCGCGTCGCCGACGCTGATGCGCGTCTGCCCGAACGCGCCGCGGATTGGAAGGAGGTAATCACGTGACACGTCTCTTCGCCGACCCGATACCGGCACGCCTCGTGTGGGACGAAGGGGAGCTCACGCTGCTGCAGGTCGCGGGTCGGCGTTTCACGGTCGTCGAGGTCATGCGCCGCTGGCGCGTCGAGGCCGAGTGGTGGAAAGGCGGACCCGCGCGCGACTACCTCACGCTGCGCACCGCGGACGGCATGGTCTGCGACGTGTACACCGACCGTGGTTCGGGATCGAGTTGGTTACAGCGTGTGATGGACTGAAGGGCAGGACCATCTTCTCCTTGCGGTGATCCGGTAAGTCATGTTTACGTTCCCTGTCATGCGACGTCTCGGCGCTGCACTTGGCCTGGCACTCGTCCTCAGCGCTGCGCTGCCTGGTGCTGCGGATGCGGCAACCATCGAGCGGACGTTTCCCGTCGGCAACGAGCCGTTCGGCGTGACCATCGATCCGTCCGACGGTCGGATCTACGTCGCCAACAGCGACCACGGATCCACCAATCCCGGGTTCTTGTCGGTCGTCGATCCAACGTCGCCTCCCTGCACACCGTCCTCGTGCGGCGTGAAGACGATCGCGCTCGCCTCGCCGCCGACGATGAGCGCGCTGGACCGTGGTCTGGGACGACTGTTCGTCACGACGGCGGACAGCGCGCTGACGTTCGTCGATGTGGCGACGCAATCGGTGGTCAACGCGATCCCCGGCGCGGGTAGCCTTGGCGTCGCCGTCGATGAGGCGACACATAACGTGTACGCCGCGTCCGTCACAGCCCTCTCCATGGTCGACGGCGTGACGGGAGCCGTTCTCCACACCGCGAGCGCCGGCCCCGGCGACAGCTGGTGGGCGGTCGCTCTCGATGTGGGTGCGCACCGCGTGTATGTCACCAATCTCGATACGAGCGCGCCGAGTCTCGTGATCCTCGATGCGGACGACCTGTCGTTCGTGGACGAAGTGCCGCTGCCCGAGGTGCCCCGCTTGGCGCTCGCGGTCGACACCGCGAGACAGCTCGTGTACGTCGGCGGGTCTTCCTCCGTCGGCCGCCTCTATATCGTCGACGCGACCACGCGACAGATCACGAAGACTCTGGATCTGCAGGCAGGGGGCACCTTCCCGTTCTCCGCGACGCTCGTCACGTCCGAGGATCGGCTGTACCTGTCGCACGCCTCCAGCTTCGGCCCGAACAGCATCGTCGTGCTCGACCTCGCCACGCTCCAAGTGGTCCAGCGCATCCCGTTGCCGTGGCAGCCCGGACAAACCGCGCTCCATGCAAACGGCCGTCTATACGTCGCGGGCTTCAGCGCGGATCTTCTCGCCGCGGTCGTCCTGAACTCGGCTCCGGTGGTCAACAGCGTCACGCTGTCCTCGTCGACGCCGACGACCGACGAGACCCTGACCGCCACGGCCAGCGCGTCCGACGTCGACAATGACTCGCTGACATATACGTTCACCTGGAGAGTCAATGGCGTCGTCCGCTCCGTGGTGAGCAGCCCCAACGCGTCATCCTCGTTGGACCTCGCCGTCGCCGGCAACGGCGACCGCGGACAGACCGTGTCGGTCGAGGTGGTCGCGTCCGACGGCACGCTGGAAAGTGGGATGGTCTCCACCTCTGCGGTCGTCGCGAACTCGTCGCCCACGGTCGTAGTGGCAGTGAGCGACACGACGCCGCGAACGAATGACGTGCTCGTGGCTACCGCGAGCGCCCAGGACGCCGATGCCGACGCGCTCACCCTGGCGTACACCTGGACCGTGAACGGCGTCGTACGACAGACAGGCTCGAGCCGCACCTTCGACCTCGGCGTCAAGGGCAACGGCGATAACGGCGACGTCGTCACCGTCACCGCGACAGCGAGCGATGGCACGGCGAGCACGACTGCCAGCGCAAGCGCGACCGTCACACCCGGCCGCCGCAAGTAGTCGTCACGCGCATGCGGCAGCTCGGCGCGATCTTCGGCCTGACGTTCGCGCTCGCGCTGGCCTTCGCACAGCCGGCCAAGGCCGACGGCGTCGATCGGACCTATGTCCTCGGGGACGATGTCTGGACGATCGTGACCGACCCCACCGACGGCCGCGTGTTCGTCGCGAGGGGAGGGGCCGCACCCGGCGTGTCCGTCATCGACCCCGTGTCTGGCCAAGTCACGCATCACGCGACGACCGGCGAGCCTAACTACCTCGCACTCGATTCCGCTCATCGCCGCCTGTACGTCTCGCACTTCACGGGCTCGCTCGATGTGTTCGATGTAACGACGATGACGATCGAAGCAACCCTTCCGGTCGGGGGCGCGGGTGTGGCCGTGGATCCAAGCACGCGTCGCGTGTACGTGGCGGGCCCCACCGATCTATGGGTGATCGACGGCGCCACGAACACAGTCGTCGCATCCCGGCCGGCGCTGCCTAACGAGAGCTGGGCAGCACTTGCGATCGATCCGTTTCTGCACCAGGTGTACGTCGCGAACATTGCCGAGTTGTCCGATGGAGCCTCTCAACTGGTGTACCCAAGCCTCGTGGTGCTCGACGATCGGAACCTCTCCCTCGTGGCCGAGATGCGGACGGACCTGTTCGTTCGCTACGCGCTCGCCGTCGACGAGTTGCGGCACCGCGTCTACCTCGGCGACAGCTACGGCTTCTCTCAGTCGACCCTGCTTGCCTTCGATGGCGCGACACTGACCCAGGTCGGCTCTGTCGTGGTCCCCGGATTCGCCGGCGGGATCGCGGTCGGGCCAGAGGTCCTCTACGTCACTGCCGTCAATCAGGGCTATCACGTGCTGGACGCCGACACGTTCCAGGTGATGCAGAGCCTGTCGACGCTTCCGCTCAGGCCGCTGTTCCCGGCGCTGCATCCCGACGGGCGCCTGTATCTCTCAGCTCCTGACTGGAGTGGTCCGGACGCCGTCGTCGCGATCTCGATGGCCAACCACGCGCCGGTCATCACCGCGGCTTCACTCGGCCCCGGCGCCCCGGTAACGAGCGACATCCTCTCGTTCGCGGTGGTTGCGACGGATGGAGACTTCGCCGATCTTGCGAGCGGCCAAGGCGATCCGCTGACGTTGACCTACGAGTGGGCGCGCAACGGTATCCCGCTGCCCGGCGAGACCGCTTCAACGCTGGACCTCTCTCGCGCTGGTGCCGGCGAGCGCGGCGACACGATCACCGCACGCGTCAGCGTCACCGATCCCGACGGTCTCAGCACAAGCACGAGCGCATCGGTGCTCATCGCGAATGCGCTTCCTGCGGTGACCCTGAGCCTCAGCAGCACGGCGCCCGGTACGAATGACGTGCTGACCGCGACCACCTCGGCGTCTGACGCCGATGGCGATGTGGTCGCTCTCGCGTACGAATGGTCGCGCAACGGCGTCGTCATTCCCGGCGCGGCGACCGGGTCCCTGGACCTTGCGACCCAAGGCGACGAGGGCGACGTGATCGTGGTCCGTGTCACTGCGTCCGACGGCCACGGTGGTCTGCAGGCCGTCACGGCACGGGCATTCGTCGTTCCCGCCTCGGGGAGCTTCTTCTACATGAAGAGCCAGCCCGGCGACTACATCGGCGGCGGCGCCGAAGAGCTCTACACCGCCACGAGCTCGTTCATCGACGGTTCGCTGCCGCAGGGTGGTAGCACCTTCAACGCTCGCGTGGTCCAAGGCAACTACGTCGACTGGTGGTACGTCACCATCGCGGCGCCCATCGGGCAACCTCTCGCGGTGGGCTCATATACCGGCGCGGTGCGCGCGGCGTTCAGGCCGGCCGGCGCGCCTGGTCTCGACATCAACGGGAACGGCCGAGGCTGCAACACGCTCACCGGCAAGTTCGATGTGACAGCGCTGGCGTTCTCGTCGTACGGCGAAGTGTCGCTCTTCGACGCTACCTTCGAGCAGCACTGCGAAGGTGGCAGCACGGCTCTCATCGGACGTGTGCGCCTCGAGATCCCGCCGCCGACACCAGGCGTCACACTTCCGCCGGGTTCGATGACGGTCCCGACCTCTGGCACGTTCCTGTATATGAACCAGCCGATCCCCACGGGCGGGAGCTACGAGCAGCTGTACACCTCGGCGGACTCGGCCTTCAATACGTCCTTCACTCAGGGCGACAACCTGTTCTACGCCTCCGTGATCCAGGGCAACTACGTGCACTGGTGGTACGTCAACATCGCCGCACAGCTTGGGCGACCGTTGACCGTCGGCTCGTACGTTCACGCGGTGCGTGCCGTGTCTCGCACCGCGGTCTCCCCGGGGCTCGACGTGTACGGCGACGGCATGGGGTGCAACGAGATCAAAGGCAAGTTCGACGTCGATGAGATGTCGTTCGCGCCGACCGGCGAGCTTCTCGTCTTCCAGGCGACCTTCGAGCAATGGTGTGATGCGAGCTTCACGGCGCGCTACGGGCGTATCCGCATTGAAAATGCTCCGCCGCCACCACCGCCGGTAACGCTTGCCGTATCGCTGGGCGAAGAGGGAGTGGCCAGTAACAAGTCCGGTGCCGCGACGATCTCCGGCACGGTGTCGTGCTCAAGGAACGTGCCCGTGAATGTCAGCGGGACATTGAGCGAGCCGATCTCGAAGCGGACGACCGTGACGGGCACCTTCTCGCTGACAGTCGCGTGCAGCAGCCCATCCGTCGCGTGGTCGACGACTGTGGTCGGAGACAACGGGAAATTCGGAGCTGGTCAGGCGTCTGCGACGGTGAGCGCGACTGCGTGCGAACAACCGTGCGTCACCGCGACTGCGACCCGCAGCGTGAAGCTGAACGCCGCCAAGTAGCTCCGCGCCGCTTGAGGCTGTCAGCGCTCCCTTTTTCGGACGTGGATAGACTAGAACAAACGTTCTAAGCGACCATGGGGGAGCGCCGAGTGCCTGGACTAGGGCTGAGCTACGTATCCCGGCATGTCGGGGCTGAGGAGACCGGCAAGCTGAGCGGCCGGTCGGCCGGGCAGTACCGAAACGCACGTGTATCCGCTCGCTTCGCCGATCCCCTTGCCCTCCGGGATGACGACCCGCAACGGATCGCTGTTCGGGGACGAGATCACGAACGAAGCGGGCGTGATGTCGCTCAACTGACCGCAGCGAACGACCGTATCGGAGGCGTTCGCGCTCATTCCGACGATCGCGGCCAGGATCGCAGCGGCAAAGACGACGGGAATAGCACGCATCTCGACGCAATAGCGAGCACATGACGTGCCGGGCTACGTCTCGCTCCACACCCATAGCAATTATTCCTTTCTCGACGGTGCCTCCGATGTGGAGGAGCTCGTCACTGCTGCGGTCGAGCGAGGGATGGATGCGCTCGCCCTCACCGACACGAATGGGCTGTACGGCGCGGTGCGTTTCTGGAACGCCGCGAAGGACGCGGGCATCCGGCCGATCTACGGCGCTGAGATCCAGACGCTCGACTTCGGGCATCTCGTGCTCATCGCGCGCGACCGCATCGGGTGGCGCAGTCTCTGTCGCACGATCTCCGCGGCGCAGCTCGCGGGCGAGAAGACGAAGCCGCGCGCGACGCTCGCGCTCATCGCCGAGAACGCCGAGGGCCTCTTCGCGCTCACCGGGTGCGCGCACGGCGCGGTGCCGCGCGCGATGCGCGGTGGTGATGTCGACGCGGCGCGCGACGCGCTCTCACGGCTCGCGGGGATCTTCGGCGAGCGCTGCTACGTCGAGCTCTCCGACCATCTCGATCCCGATGACCCCGCGCTGTGCGACGCGCTCGCACAGCTCGCCGCTGAGCAGGGACTCGGCGCGGTGGTCACGAACAACGTCCACTACGCGCGGCCGGACGGCCGTCGCCTGCACGACGTGCTGCGCTGCATCGACCTCGGCCTGACGCTCGACGAGGCGGGGAAGGCGCTCAAACCGAACGGCGAGTACTGGCTGAAGGACGAGACGATCCTGCGCGAGCGCCTGGGCCGGCACGAGGAGGCGTTCGTGAACGCGCGCGCCATCGCGGACGCGTGCACGCTCGACCTCGAGACGATCGGTCCGGGCGGCGGCCGCGCCCTGGGCTCCATGGTCGGCCAGGACCGTCTCCCCGGCTTCCCGGTGCCGCAGGGCCACACCGCGTTCTCCTTCCTGTACGCGCTCTGCCAGGACGGCGCGCGCGAGAAATACGGGCTCATGACGCCGGGCGTCGCGACGGGGCTCGCGCACGAGCTCTCCGTCATCGATCGCTGCGGCCTCGCGGAGTTCTTCCTCATCAACTGGGACATCGTCCGGTTCTGCAAGGAGCGGCGGATCCCCGCGCAGGGCCGCGGCTCGGCGGCGGACTCGATCGTCGCGTTCGTGCTCGACATCACCAAGGTCGATCCGATCCAGCACGAGCTCCTCTTCGAGCGGTTCCTCACCGAGGACAGCCGCACGATGCCGGACATCGACCTCGACATCGCGACGAACGACCGCGAAGAGGTCATCCAGTACGTGTACAAGAAGTACGGGGAGCGCTACGCGGCGATGGTGTGCAACGTCGTCACCTATCGCGCGCGCTCCGCGAGCCGCGAGATCGCGAAGGCGCTCGGCTTCCGCGACGAGACGGTCGACCGGATGGCGAAGTCGATCGACCAGTACAACGTCGATCCGCGTTCCCGCCCGAGCGCCGCGCAGCATCCGGCGTACAAGCATCCGAACCGCGAGGCAGAGCACGGCTGGGAGGCGGGGCGACCGGTCGCGGACACGCTCGAGGACCTCGCGAGCTTCATGGACGAGAAGGAGCGCACGCGCTT
>DASYUC010000015.1:0-38791 GCA_036001645.1 Candidatus Limnocylindria bacterium | reverse complement strand
GGAAGCCGAGGACGATGAAGCCACCGGTGATGACGGTGAGCCCGTCCACGACGCGCAGGAGCAGAAGGAGGCCGACGATCGCCGTCACCTCGATGCCGCGACGCAGCGCCGGTGCGAGGGCGCGCCGGCCGCGACCGCGCGCTGCAGCGGGAACGGCGAGCAGCAGCGCGGCCGACAGCGCCCCCGCGCACACGGCGACCGCGGCGATGACGAGCCCGACGGCGAGGGGAAGGTCCGGATCCATCGTGATCACCACGCCCGCGGCGACGAGCGCGCTTGCGACGGCGACGAGCGCGAGGCTGCGCGCGATCGCTAGTCCTCTTCCCCGCCGTTGCCGAGCGGCAGCACCGCCTGCTCGCCGCCGGCCGCGAGCGGGACCTGGGCCAGCCCCTCGATCGCCCCGGAGGCGCGCGCGAGCGCGCGCTCGGTCTCGTCGAACTTCTTCATCGCGTGGTCGAGATGCGTGCCGAGCTGGTCGTGGAGCCCGACGAAACGCTCGAACTCGCGACGGACCTGCGCGATGCTCTGCTGCAGCTCGCGAGTGCGCTCCTGCATCGCGAGTCCGCGGATCCCCAGCGCCACGACCTGGAGATACGCGAGGAGCGTGTTCGGCGACGCCGGGATGACGTGCCGCTCCTGGCAATAGGTGCCGAGATCCGGCTCCTCCGGCCCATCGCGCGTCATGACCTCGTAATAGATCGCTTCGGAGGGGAGGTACATGAACGCGAAATCGATCGTTCCATCTTCCGGCGATACGTAGCGCGCAACGGCGTCGATGTGCCGTCGGACCTGCTGGAGGAACGCGCGGCGGCGGCGCGACCGGTCTGCGTCGTCGGTCGCGGCGGCGATCTGCGTGTACGACTCGTTCGGGAACTTCGCGTCGATCGGCACGAGGCGGTTCGCGCAGCGGACCACGGCGTCGACACGCGAGCCGTCGCGGTACGTGAACTGGATCTCGTACGCGCTCACCGGCAGGCAGTCCTGCAGCAGGCGCTCGAGCATGAGCTCGCCGAAGCCACCGCGCGGCTTCGGGGCGCGCAGCAGATCCTGAAGCGACCCGATGTCCTTCGCGAGCTCCCCGACTCGGACGCTCTGCTCGCTGAGCACGCCGAGCTGTCGTGATAGGTCATGAAGCGATCGCTGCGTCGCTCCGGTCTGCATCATCAGTTGCTGCTCCGTCGCGCCGAGCGTCCGTTGCACCTCGGTGCGCAGCTCGCCCATCGCACTCGCATTCGCGGTGCGCAGGTCGTCGATACTGGCGCGGAGGAGCTCGTAGGCAGGCGCCGGCTCGGCGGGCGCGCCGCCCGCGGTGGGACGGCGACTCACGACGAGAAGCGCCGAACCGGCGATCGCGAGCGCGAGAAGCGTGATCGCGATGCCGAGATCCACTGCGCGCCTCCTCTTGCCAGCCGGCCGCCTCCGCATCGATCCGGCGACCGGTTGAACAGGTGTTCTAGTCTATCCACGGACCGCGTCTTCGGCTACAACCCGCCGTTATGGCCTCGCGACCGCAGCGTCCGCTGAGCTTCTGGCAGACCGTGATCTTCGGCAGCGGTAACTTCGGGGCGAGCGCCGTCTACAGCTTCCTGAACGGCGCCGCGGCGCTCTATCTCAATCGCTACCCCGAGGTGCCCGCATGGGCGGTCGGCCTCCTCTCGCAGGAGCGTTCGCTCGCGGGTGCGGTCGTGCAACCAATTGTGGGTGCAATGTCGGACCGCACCCGGACGCGGATCGGTCGGCGCCGGCCCTACTTCATCCTCGGCGTCGCGCTGACCGCGGCGTCGCTGATCTATCTCGCTGGCTACCCCCCGATCATCCCCATGCTCATGGTGCTCTCGATCAACGCGTTCTTCCTCAACGTCGCGGTCGACCCCTACAACGCACTCATCGCCGACCTCGTGCCCATCGACCAGCGCGGGCGCCTTGGAGCGGTCCTCGCGATCTTCAACATGCTCGGCCAGATCCTGGCGACGCTCGCGGCTCTGTTCCTCTGGGATCGATCGCCCGCGCTCGTGTTCTTCGTCGTCGCGGCGGCACTCGTCGTCTCATTCGGCATCACGACGATCTTCATCCAGGAGCCGGAATCACCACCGCGTCCAGCCGAGCCGGTCCGCCTCGACGCCAAGGCCTATCTGCGCGACCTCGCCGGGCGGCGCGACCTGTTGCTCTACGTCGGCGCGGCGTCGCTGTACTGGCTCGGGACGGGAGGCGTTCTCCCGTTCGTCACGCGCTTCGGTGTCGAGGAGCTCGGCCTCACCGAGGGCCAGGCCTTTCAGCTTCTTCTTCCCGCGCTCGCGGGCACGATGATCGGTGCGGTTCCCGCGGGTTACCTCGCCGACCGCCGCGGCAAGAAGCCGGTGCTGGCTATCGGTCTCTTCTTCTTCTCGGTCATCGCACTGGTGGCGTCACAGGTGGCGACGGTGCCACAGGCGCTCGTCGCGATGGGCGCGGTCGGCCTCGCTAACGGCGTGTGGACGGCTCTCGCGATCCCTCTCTTGGTCGACCTCGTTCCCCCGGACCGCGCTGCGGAGATGACCGGTCTCGGCTCGGCGGTGTGGTCGCTCTCGCAGCCCATCGGGTCTGTCATCGCTGGCCTGCTCATCGTCTCGGCCGGGACGTACCGGATCCCGTTCGTCGGCGCGGCACTCTTCGTCTTCCTGAGCTTCGCCCTGCTGCTCTTCGTCCGCGCACCCTTCACCCGCCGCGCCTGACGTCTCTGCGCAAAGACGAAGACCTGCCGCCGCGACCGGGAACCCTTGCGCCGCTGGGTTGTATGGCCTCTAGGTGGCGTGGGCCGCGTCGCCAATCCGCATCACAACGGAGGGTCAGGCAATGCGCTCACTCACGAGCCTCGTCGCGGTCCTCGCGCTCTCGCTCGGTCTCTTCGCCATGCCCGCACTCGCCGGGGGCTGGGCGGTCACGACATTCGACGACCTGCCCGAGCAATTCATCTCGGGGCACGACTACACCCTGGGGTACACGATCCGGCAGCACGGCGTCACGCCGATCAACGTCGATAAGACCGAGATCGTCGCTGTCGCGGTATCCGGCCGGACGCTCTCCTTCCCCGGTACGCAAGACGGCGCTGTCGGCCACTACGTCGCCAGCGTCTACTTCCCGGCCGGCGGAACGTACTCGTGGCACGTCACACAGGGGGCCTTCGCCCCGCAGGATCTCGCCACCCTCACCGTCCTCGGCGCTGCGGGCACATCCACCGCCGATAAGGACAAGGCTGGCGCCGACAAGGCGGCCACCGACAAGGCCGTCAGCGATAAGGCAGCTTCCGCCGACAAGGCAGCCGCGGCCGACAAGGCAGCCGCGATGGAAAAGGCAGCCGCCGCTGACAAGGCCGCCGCGGCCGAAAAAGCAGCCGTCGCAGAGAAGGCTGCAGCCGCAGGCAAGGCCGTCACCCCGGCGGGGTCAGCGCCCGCGACGCAGAGCAACGACCCCGTGCGATCCGCGCTGCCGTTCGCCGCTGCGGCGGCCGCAGCGCTGTTCATCTGGCGGCTCGCGACCATGCTCCGTACCGCGCGTCGCGCTCGAGCGAACGCCTAGACCGAAGTGCTGAGATCGATCGCGGAGCTCGCCGCATACGGGACGTTCGCCGTGCTGTTGACAGCGGCGAGCCTGAGCCCCGAGACCGGAAATGCGGTGAGCTCCGCGACGAGCTCCTCCAGGGCGGCGAGCGCTCTGGGCGAGGCGCGTGCCCCAGCAGCCACGACCAGCCGAGGTGCACTTCTCTTCGCCACGAAGGGCTGCATCGGTTGCCACACCCAGGCGTCCTTTCCGAACGCGCGCATGAACGTCGGTCCCGATCTCACGGCGCTCGCCGACCGCGCGGGAACGCGCGTCGCCGGTCTCGATGCCCGTGCGTACGTCCGACAGTCGATCCGCGAGCCCGGCGCGTATCGCGTCGCCGGCTACACCGCGCTCATGCCTGACCTTCGTCTCAGCGACGAACAGATCGACTCCCTCACCGCGTTCCTCCTGTCGCCGGGCGCTGATACCAAATAAGATAGCGCGTCTCTGCGCAGAGACGCGACCGCGCTAGCGGACGGTGAGCGAGCTCGGACAGATCTGGTGATAGGCGCACTGCTGGCACGTCTTCACACCCTTGATCGGCGCCGCCGCGAAAGCGCGCTCGCGGATCTTCGCCGCCGTGCTCGTGACCACGGTACGGACCACGCTCATGTCCGTGTCGGTCGGCTTGATCACACCGCGCTCGCCGGTCTCGAGGAAGTGGAGCGCGGCTTCCGCGGGTCGTGCGCCGTACATCTTCTCGTGCGCGAGCGCGTACAGGCGGAGCTGCAGGTCCTGGTTCGCCGCCTGCTGTGGCCGGTCGCTTCCCTCGTCGATCGCGGTGGACTTGTAATCGACGACGCTCGCGCCCTCGGCGGTCTGATCGACGCGGTCCCACCTCCCCACCACGCGGTCCCGGCCGAGCATGAACGAGAAGCGCTGTTCCACCAGGTCCGGCGCCGGCTGCGATCGCTCTTGTTCGTGGAAACGGCGTAGTGCTTCGAGGCCGGCCTGGAATCGCTCGGTCTCGTGCTCCGGACTGATGAAGCCCTCGGCGAGCCATGCCGCGCGGAAGGTCGCCTGGAGATCGGCGAGGCTGGGCTGGTCCCCCTCTCGCTTGCGTCGGAGGTAGTCCTTCACCGCCTCGTGCAGCGCGAGGCCGTAGATCATCGGCGGGGTCGGGAGCACCGGGATCTGCAGCACGTGCTTGAAGCGGTAGAGGAGCGGGCACCGGCGGTAGTCGTCGATGTCGCTGTAGGAAACGGTCAGCACATCGTCCGGGCCAAGCGCGGGGAGCGGCGCGTCCGCTTCCTCGGCGGGGACCTGAAAGCGCTGGAGCTCCTCGTATGCGGCGAGCCGCGCCGAGATCCGCTCGGGCTGGCGACCCAACGCCTCGCCGATGAACCGGCTCGGCCGGAAGGCTCGCGTCCCGCCGTAGTCGACAGCGTTCGTGAAATAGAAGGTGTCCTTCGCCCGCGTCATCGCCACGTACGCGAGCCGACGCTCTTCGGCGATGTGGTTCTCGCGCGACGGCGGCGGCGACTTCATCAGCGCCTCGGGCAGCGGGAGGGCGTCGGCACGCATCGATCCCGGGATCCGCTCGTCGGTGCAGTGGACCAGGAAGACGACCGGGAATTCGAGGCCCTTCGCCTTGTGGATCGAGAGCACGTTCACACGCTCGGTCGATGTCTCGAAGTCCGCTGCCACCGGATCGTCCCCCGCCTCGCGCAGCAGCTCGAGATACGGAACGAAGAACGAGGCGCGATCCGTCGGCAGGGTGCGCGCGGCCGAGTGGACCAGCCGGAAGAACTTCGCCACGTTCTGGCCCTGCTCCTCCGCCAGCGCCGAATCCGGGTCGAGGTAGCGAGCGAGGAGCTTCGAGCGCTCGAGGAACTCATAGAGGAGCTCCGCCGTGGTGAGCTCAGAGGCTCGCTGCGCGTACGTCGCGAGGTCCTCGCAGAGCGACTTCGCCGCGGCGATCGCCTCCGCCGAGAAGCCCGCCTCCGCACGGGCGATCTCCTCGAAGACCTCCCGCAGCGGACGCTGGCGACGACCGCTCGCCTCCGCCGCGCGCGCGAGCTCCACCGCCGGGAACGCGTAGAGCGACGAGACCGCGAGGCTGTACACGTGGCGTGAGTCGGAAGGCAGCGCGACCGCCGAAAGGAACGAGATGAGCAGCCGGATCTCGGGTCGCTCGTAGAGCTGTCCGCCGCCGGAGAAGTGCGCGGGGATCTGCCGGCGCGCGAGCGCATTGAGGAACGGCGTCGCGTCGCTGTTGTTCCGAACGAGGATCGCGAAGTCCCCGTAGCGGCGCTGATGCCGAAGCGCCTCGCGCGCGATGACGTCGGCGACCTGTTCGGCCTCATCGGCCCCGCTCACTTTCTGGATGTGGTCGACCTCGACGTCGGCCGCCTCGGCGCGGCCCTGAAGGCGCTTGTCGATGCCGAGGCGCGTTTCGAGACGTTCGGGGTTGTGCTGGATCAGTCGATACGCGGCGTCGAGCAGGCCCTGAGAGGAGCGCCGGTTCTGGACGAGCGTCACCACCGCGGCGTCGGGGTACGCGGTGCGGAAGGCGTCGAAGTTCCCGAGCGTCGCGCCGCGCCAGGCGAAGATCGACTGGTCGTCGTCGCCGACCGCGGTGATGTTCCGATGCGGTTCCACGAGCAGGCGCAGCAGCTTGAACTGCGCGTCGTTCGTGTCCTGGAACTCGTCGACGAGCACGTAGTGGTACCGGTTCTGGAGCCGGCGCGCCGCGGCGGGATGATCGCGGAGCAGCCGGAGGCAGAGGGCGATCTGGTCGCCGAAGTCGATGACGCCTTCCTTTTCTTTGAGCGCCGTGTACGCCTGATAGACCGCGGCGAGCTCCTCCTGGGCATCGGCGCCGTCGGCGCGCACGTCCGCCAGGGTCCCATCCCCCACCGCGTCGCGCAGGTTCTTCGCGTGCGCCGCGTACTCCTCGGGGGACACGTCCTCGTCGCGCGCGCGGCCGAAGAGGTCGAGCAACGCGCGCACGTACTCGAGCGGGTCGCCGGCCGGCCGGTAGCGGCGCAGGGGCAGGTCGTACAGATGCTCGCGGACGAAGATGACCTGCTCGGCGCTCGATAGGACGCGCAGCTCGCCCGATCGTCCGAGCTCGAGGGCGAACTCGCGGAAGACCTCATCGCCGAAGCCGTGAAAGGTCTTGATGGCCGCGTCGTTCAGGCCGAGCGGCGTGTTGAGGTCGACACGCTCCTGCATGCCGGCCGCGGCCCTCTCCGTGAAGGTGACCGCGAGGATCTCATGCGGCTTGGCCGCGCCCGAGGCGATGAGGTGCACGACGCGCGCGGTGAGAACATGCGTCTTCCCCGTCCCCGCGCCGGCGACGATGAGGAGCGGTCCGGCACCATGTTCGACCGCACGGCGCTGCTCGTCGGTGAGACCGCGGAGGATGTCGGGCTTCGGTTCGCCCAGGCGGAAGGCAAGCTGCTCGGTCACGCGCCGCCTCGCGCGCGAGCGGTCACGGGCCCGCGGTCGGAAGCACTTCGCTCATTTGTTCTATTGTACCGCGAGGCTCTCGGCGAGCGCGACGAGCGTTCGGACCGCAGGACCCTGCGGTCCGCGGGGTGAGTAGGCGCGGTCCTTATCGGACCAGTCGACGCTCGCGATGTCGAGGTGCGCCCACTCGGTAGCGCCCTCCACGGCGGCCCAGAGGAAGGCGGCAGCCTTGATCGCACCGCCTTCGCGGCCGGCGCTGTTCTTGATGTCCGCGACCTCACCCTTGATCTCGTCCTTGTATTCGTCGGTGAGCGGCATCGGCCACACCCGATCGCCCGCCGCGCCGGCGACGCCGCGCACGGTCTCGACGAAGGCGTCGGGCTTACCGAACAGGCCGGTGAAGTAGGGGCCGAGCGCGACGCTCACCGCGCCGGTGAGCGTGGCGATGTCGACGACGCGCCGCGCGCCCTCGCGCTGCGCGTACGTGATCCCATCGATGAGGACGAGCCTGCCCTCGGCATCGGTGTTGGTGACCTCCACGGTCTTTCCGCTCATGCTCGTGAAGACGTCCCCCGGCTTCGTCGCGCCCCCGCCGGGAAGGTTCTCGGTGCACGGCGCGACGCCGAGCACGTTCACCTCGGGCTGGAGCCGGCCGATCGCCACGAGCGCCGCGATGACGCTGGCCGCGCCGGTCATGTCGGCCTTCATCTGATGCATGTTGTCGGCGGGCTTGATCGAGATCCCGCCCGAGTCGAAGGTGATGCCCTTCCCCACGAACGCGACGTCGTAGGTCCGCCCGCTGCGGCCATTCCCGTTCTTCCCCCGCCGGCCGTGGTAGCGCATGACGATGAAGCGCGGCGGCTCGTGGCTCCCCTGCGCGACGGACAGATAACTCCCCATGCCGAGCGCGCGACAGCGGTCGGCGTCGAGGATCTCGCACTGAACCCCCGCCTCCTTCGCGGCGGCGCGCGCCTCGTTCGCCAGGATCGTCGGCGTCATCTTGTTCGCGGGCTCGTTCGCGAGACGGCGCTGGAAATTCACGGCGTCGCCCACGGCCTCGCCGCGTGCGATCGCTTTCGTGGCGGGCTTCTCGGTCACCAGGAGCACGCTGTCGAGGGCCGGCAGACGGCGATCCTCCTCGCGCGTCCGGTGCACCTCCGGCCGCCACATCGCGTACATGACGCCTTCGACAGCGGCCTGGACCGCACGGTCCTCGCCGAGGCCGTTCGGAACGATGAAAACGGCCAGCTTCCGCACGCTGGCCCGCCAGAGCGACTTCACGCCGGCGGCGGCGATGTTGCGCGCCCGCTCCGCGTCGTAGTCGGCCGCGCGGCCCGCGCCGACGACGACCACGATCGGCTCGCCGTGGTGCGACGTCACGCCGTACGGGCGCCCCGCCCCGGCCTCCGCCTTTGCGATGCGGTCGACGATGGTCTTCACCGAACGCGGCAGGCCGGCCGGCGCGCCGCCATCGCTGCCGAGCGGGACGATGATCGCGTCGACCTGACCGAGCGCCGACGCGCGGACTGCACGGAACTTCATGGACCGTCCTCCCCTTGGTGCGTGAACGACGCGATGCGTTCGCGAGCGGTATCCGGCGTGAGCACGAGGATGCGATCGTCGCCGTGGCGGCGCGTCAGGCCGCGGTCGTCGAGGAATTGTAGGAGCGGAAGCACGTGCTTGCGGCTCGAGCCCGACAGATCGCGCGCGCGTGCGACCGTGATCGTTCCACTCGCCGCGAGCTCGTCGACGACCGCGCGCGCAAAGCGCGTCACGGCCTCGGGCAGGAAGACCGCCTCGGTGCCGATGCGCACGACGTCGCCGCGCTCGGCGAGCGCCGCCACGAGCTCGCGGTCGAGGCCATGCTCGCTCTCGAGCTGCGCCGGACTCGGCGGCTGCAGCGGATCCTTGGCGAGCGCCGCGCGCGCGCCGCGCCAGCGTCGCTCCTGATCCTCAGAGAGACGCGGCCGGTGCGAGGGCAGCGCGAGCGCACTCCCCCGCTCCGCGAGGCGCCCGTCGCCGACGAGCCGTTCCACGAGCGCGTTGAAGCGCTTCGCCGGCAGCCCCAGGGCCGAGCGCGCCTCCTCGCGCGAGGCGCCGGCGCGAAGGGGCGTGGTGCGGTGCGCCTTTGCGCAGATACGCTCGACGTGCGTCGCGAGGGCCTCGAACGCGTCGCGCGACACCATGGCATCGCCGAGGAGTACGGCGCGGCCGTCGGCGAGGACCTCGGCCGTCGCGGCATCACGTTCCTTCGGAGCGAGACCGCTCCGGTCGGCGGCCTCGCCCGCGGTCCGCGGGACATCGAGGGACGCGAGCAGACGCGAGGCCCCCGAGGGAGCGACGCGCCGTTCGAGCGCCGCGACGGTCTCGGCGCGGCGGCGCAGACGCATCGTCGCGAGATCCGCGACCCTTCCACCGCCGATCGTCTCGGAGGGCGAGGGTCGCCGGATCACGAGACGGTCGCCGACGGCGACCGCGACCGGAGTCGCGAGACGCAGCTGCGCCCACGCGGTCTCACCCGGAGCGATCTGTGGTCCCTCGAGCAGCGCGACGCGCGCCATCGTCTCTGCCGTGCCCAGGTGGACCTTCACCTCCTCGTCGTGCTCCAGCGCGGCGCTCGCGCTCGGAAGCAGCGCGAGCCGCACCGCGAGCAGCGAGGTCGTCCCGAGCGCCCCGGGCCGCGTCACGACCATGCCCCGTGACACGGCCTCCTTGTCGATGCCGGAGAGGTTGGCCGCGACCCGGCTACCGGGCCGCGCGACGTCGAGCGAGCGGCGATGCGTCTGCAGCCCACGGACACGGCCGCGGATGTCACCGGGAACG
Organism: Candidatus Limnocylindria bacterium; assembly: GCA_036001645.1. Taxonomy (GTDB): domain Bacteria; phylum Chloroflexota; class Limnocylindria; order P2-11E; family P2-11E; genus CF-39. The sequence goes on along the minus strand of DASYUC010000015.1, from coordinate 28,975 downwards.
GCCACGATCTCATCGCCGACCGACAGCGAGCCATCCAGCAGCGTGCCGGTGACGACGGTGCCGAAGCCCGGCATGGTGAAGGAGCGATCGACCGGGAGACGCGGGCGACCGACGTCGCGCCGCGCCGGCGCCGCGCCGAGGACGCGCTCGAGCGCGACGAGCAGGTCGCCCAGTCCGCGGCGCGCGGTCGACGAGACCTCGACGAGCGGCGCATCCGCGAGCGCCGTGCCACGCAGCGCCGCGCGGACATCGGTGACCGCGAGCGCGGCCCACTCATCGTCGACGAGGTCGCGCTTCGTGAGCGCGATGACACCGCGGTCGATGCCGAGGAGCCCGAGGATCGCGAGGTGCTCCCGCGTCTGGGGCATGACGCCTTCGTCGGCCGCGACGACGAGGAGGACGGCGTCGATGCTGCCGATGCCCGCGAGCATGTTGCGGATGAAGTCCTGATGACCCGGCACGTCCACGAACCCGATGTCGCCGCCGCCGCCGGGCAGCGTCAGCCACGCGAAGCCGAGGTCGATCGTCATCCCGCGCTCGCGCTCCTCACGCAGCCGGTCGGGATCCATGCCGGTGAGCGCGGTGAGCAGGGTGGACTTGCCGTGATCGACGTGACCGGCGGTCCCCACGACGCGGATCGCGCCCTCGCTCGTCACGGAGTGGGACCCGCGTCCGGCACGGTACACATGCCGAAGAGCAACGGAACGACGACGAACGCGAGGAGGAGCATGAGCGCGATCCAGAGTCCGAGCGCGATGCCGGTCGCGACGGGCGGGAGCGGCGAGCGTCCTTCCTCGTCGGCTAGCGGCGGACGGCGATGCATTCGATCTCGATGCGCGCGCCGCGCGGCAAGGCGCTCGTGCCCACGGTCGAGCGCGCGGGCCGGTGCTGACCGAACCGCTGGCCGTACACCTCGTTCATCGCGGCGAATTCGGCGAAGTCGGCGAGGAAGACCGTGCACTTCACGACTTTGTCGAGACCGCTCCCGGCCGCTTCGAGGACCGCCGCGAGGTTGTCGAGGACCCGCGCGGTCTGAAGCTTGATCTCGCCGCCAACCAGCTCGCCGGTCGCGGGGTCGATCGCGACCTGGCCGGCGGTGAAGATCAGGTCACCGGTCACGATCGCCTGGCTGTAGGGTCCGATCGCCTTGGGGGCCTTCTCGGTGGACACGCTGCGCAGATCCACGGTTACCTCTCCTTCGCGAGCGCGGCGGTGACCGCTCGCGCGAGCATCTCATCATCCTCGGGCGCGACGCTCCGCAGGTCGAGCGCGGCGCGGTCGTCGATCACGCGCGCGACGATCGGGGGATCGGCCGCGCGCAGCCGGGCCAGGGTCTCGTTCGCGCGTCCATGACGAGCGCCGATCGTGACCGCACGCGACGGCTGCGTCTCCTCGGGGAGCGAGCCGCCGCCGACCGTCGACAGTGTCTCGACGACCTCGCTCTCGACGCCTCCGCTCGCGAGCCGGCTCGCGATCGCGCGAGCGCGTTTCGCGAGGGCGGCCGGTGTCGCGGAGATCATCCGCCACACCGGCAGCTCGCTCTCCGCCCGCCCATCACGGTAGAGCTCGAGCGTGGCGACGAGCGCCGCGAGCGTGAGCTTGTCGGGTCGCATCGCGCGCATGAGCGGATGCGCGCGCAGAGCGGCGATCGCCGGGGCACGGCCCACCGCGAGACCGGCCTGCGGACCGCCGAGGAGCTTGTCGCCGCTGAACGTGACCACGTCCGCGCCGGCGGCGACGGCCTCCGGCACCGTCTCTTCGCGCGCGAGGCCGAAGCGCGACGTATCGAGGAGCGTCCCGCTGCCGAGATCGTGGATGAAGGCGACGCCCCGCTCGTGTGCGAGCGCGCCCAGCGAACGATCCTCGGGTCGCGCGACGAACCCCGTGACCTTGAAGTTGCTCGCGTGCACCCGGAGGATCGCGCCGGTGCGCTCCGTGATCGCGGCCGCGTAGTCGCGGACGTAGGTGCGATTCGTCGTGCCCACCTCGACCAGCTTCGCGCCGGAACGCCGCAGCACGTCGGGGATGCGGAAGCCGCCGCCGATCTCGACGAGCTCACCGCGCGCGACGATCACCTCCTTGCGCGAGGCGAGCGCCGCGAGCGCGAGCAGCACCGCCGCGGCGTTGTTGTTGGCCACGACGCCGTCCTCCGCGCCCGCGAGCTCCGCGAGAAGCCGCGAGGCGTGGCCATGCCGCTCGCCGCGACGGCCGGCCTCCAGGTCGTACTCGACGCTCACCGCTCCGGCCGCCTCCGCGATCGCGGCCAGCGCCGCAGCCGCGAGGGGCGCGCGCCCAAGATTCGTTTGCAGCACGACACCGGTCGCGTTGAGGACGCGACGAAGCGAGCGGCGGTCACGGTCACGCAGCCGGCGACGCGCCGCGGCGGCGGCGGCGCCCTCGTCGAGCGTCGCGCCCGCGGCGCGCGCCTCGGCGAGGACATCGCGCACCGCGCGCACGAATCGGTCGCGCGAGAGACCGGTCTCGCCTGCCGCGCGCACGACGGCGTCGACGGATGGCAGCCGGCGGCGCGCGTCGGTCGTCACCGTCCGAGCACCGTGAGCGCGCCGGGGCGCATGCGCACGGTCAGCGAGCGTGTGCGCATCGGCTCGCCGTCCGCCTGCGCCGTCAGCTCGCGCTCGAGCTCGACATCGAGCGAGCGCGCACGGAACGCGAGGACATCGCGTCCGTTCACGTGCGTGCCCCGATAGAGCTTCGCGAGCGCGACCAACGATGCCCACCGCCCCAGGTCACCCGCAACGACGATATCGAACAGGCCGTCATCGATCTGCGCCTTCGGTGCGACGTGCATCCCGCTGCCGAAGTGCGTGCCGTTCGCGGCAACGACGACGAGATGCTTGCCCTCGAGCGTCCGGTCATCGATCCGCACCCGCATCGGTTGCGGCCGATACGTCGCGATGGAGACGAGCGCGCCGACGAAATATCCGAGCATCGGACCGACGACGCGCGAGCTCGCCTCGATGCGCTCGGCGACGTGGCCGTCGATGCCGACGCCCGCGGCGTTCACGAAGATCCGGCCGTTCACCTCGCCGACATCGATCACTCGCCGGCGTGCGCTCGCGAGGAACCGCGCGATGTTGCGCCGCTTCCGCGGATATCCGAGGGCACGCGCGAAATCGTTCCCGGATCCGATCGGATAGAGCGCGAGCGCCGTGCTCGTTCCGACCAGACCGTTGGCGATCTCGTTCGCGGTCCCGTCGCCGCCGACGGCGATGATGGTGCGGCAGCCCTCCGCGGACGCCTCGCGCGCGATGCGCGCCGCCTCGCCCGGCGCGGGAGTCCGGATGATCTCGACCTTGAAGCCCGACGATTCGAGCTCGTGCGCCAGACCCACGCCGACCCGCGCGCCGGCGCCGTCGCCGGCAGCGGGATTCACGATCGCGAGCGTGTGCCGGGTGTCGATGCCGGTCACGAGGTCGGTGCGAGCGCCTTCTTGATGGCGTCCTGCTCTTCGTCGGACAGCTGATAGCGCGAGCGCCCACCCTGAACCGGTTTCGCGAAGACGCGTGTGTCGGTCCGGCTGTGCAGGCTCGAGAGGACGACGCCGTTGCCGAGCGAGTCCAGCAACGCGATCGCGAACGACTGATCTCCGCCCGTGTCGGCGAAGGGGTTGTAGCGGATGACGCCGACCTTCTGGATCGTTCGCTGACTGAGGCTTTCCAGCTCGTGATGCAGCTTATTGAGAGCGTCGACACGCTCGGTGAGGCCGTCGATCCGCTTCAGCTGACGGTCGAGGATCTCGTCGACGCCTCCGCTTTCCCCTTCCGGGAGCACGCGGCGCAATCTGCGGCGGAGGAGCGCCTCGGACCGCTGCAGCCAGGCGACCCACAGACCCAGGACAACGACCGCGACCACGAGCGCCACGACGAGGAGCGAGAGCGTCGGCTCGTCGAGGATCATCGTCGCGGACGATACCCGTTCCGATATGCTGGACGCTCCTTGGCGAGACGGAACCGCACACGCCCACGCTCACGACGCGACACGCTGGCATCGCGGCGCGCGACATCGCCGCGTCCGCCCGAGCGCGACGCCGCGGCGCGTCCGACCGGCTACCGCGCGCGCGGCTCGGTGGCGCGGCTCGGCTACTCGCGCGCCGCCGGTACGCCGTCCGCGGCGCTCGAGCGCGCATCGCTCGTCGAGCGCATGTACGTGGTGAAGGACTTCCGCAGGCTCGCGATCACGGTGGCGATCTCGCTCACGCTGCTCATCGCCTCAGGTCTCATCGAGAGCGCCATCCTCAACCGCTAGCGTCGTACACTTTTCACACCGGGCGATTGGCTCAGCTGGTTAGAGCGCTGCGTTCACATCGCAGAGGTCGCTGGTTCGAATCCAGCATCGCCCACCGACAAGCACCCGTAGCCGACCGTCCTGCTCACAGCGCACGACGCGTCGGGTACCTTTCACGGGTTCGAGTCCGCCCAAGAGTCCGCACAACATCGACGCAGCGGTGGCCGCGTGCCTCGCGTGGCAGGCGCATCCTGACTACAGGCCCCGCCCGAGAGCAAGCGCTACCGGAAGCGGCTCGAACCGAGCACTGTTCGCGTGACCCGGACCGAGCAGGCGACGGACTGGTGCTCGAGCGGGCCGCGCGCATGTGGGGGTCCGGCCACGGCATCCGGCTCATCTGCGGCCATCGCCGACGCTCAGGACGTGCGGTGTCAGCGGGCGCGAACTCGGACCACGTAACTCGCTCTTCCTCGCCCATCCGACACATCGACGCGCCAGCATCCTTCTCCTGCAGGCCCGAGGACGGTGATACGGAAAACGACCTCGTTGGATGCAGCGTCGCGGACTTCTGCGGGGCTAGACATCAACCCGACGTTGCCCTGCCCATCAAGTTGTTCCAAGGAGGCTTCAACCCGGTCACCAAGCCGCGCGTCCCTTCTCGTTACCACGAGGAGTTCGTTCTGCGGGTCAATGAGGCCTGAGGTGTGAAACGTGAACTCGCCGTCTCGCGCAGACTCGGTCAACGGTCCCGGCGCGCAGTCGCCATTACGGAGGCCTGCCGTTTTCAGAGGCTCACGTGTCTGAACCAGACCGTACGTAACAAGTGTGATAAGGACGGCTCCGACCAGCGCGAGACCAAGAGCGAGGCGAACTTGTCCCCCGCGCGGTGGAGGAGTGCCAACTCCACTCTCAACGTCTTCGATAGTCACTCCGGAAGCGCCTCCACTGATCACCTACACGTGACACTCGCCACAGGTTCCCCCCGCGCAGAGAGCGTGAGAGCGCTCGGGGGAACGCAACCCTAGGCCGCCCGGCGTAGGTCTGGACCATCGGCTCGGAAACGCGGGGTGGGTCCCACGGCCACTGGCTCGGGATCGCCGCGAGGATGTCGGGCGCAAGTCCCCGCAGGCTCCAGACGGTTCCACCGCTTCCGGCGCTCGCCGTCACGATGTCGAAGATCGGCCCTGCCTCAGCAACAATGTCTATGAGATGCAGCCGCTCAACAAGCGCGCGCGAAAGCGGCTACGTCAGCAGCGGGAATCAACCGAAGCCGCGGAACGCTTCCGCTTCGGGCTACTTGCGGCGGCTGTGCTAAGGCGCGGCGATGCGTTCGAGGATATCGGCTTCACCGTGGCCGACGTCGAGGTGATACCTCACTTCGATGGGAGGCCCGAGGACATGTTCGCGTGGCTCATCTTTTCGAACCGTGAGGAGGCCGAGGCCGCGAAGCTGGCGTCGGCGCAACTGGAGGTGCGCGCCCGTGCGCTCCTGGCTGAAGGCGGTTTCCCGGCCGACGCGCTGCCGAGCTTCGGTCTCGGCTATACCTCGGAGCCGGAGATAGAGCAGGGCGGAGGTGGCTTCTCCTTCTTCCGCTAGAGGCGCACCGAGTTTGTCAAAACCGAGCTGCGTCGACGTCTTCAGTTGTAAACGCCCCTTCCGGCACAACGTGTCGGGGTGCTGATGCATCACCCACCGAACGAAAGAGTTCAGCCGGTCATTGGGCGTGCACCCTCGTCATCGACGCAGCGATCCGGATCAGATCCGCCTTGCCGAGCAGCAGCTCAGGAGCGTCACGTGACGCGTGCTGTGGCAGCGGAGACAGCGTGACGAAGGTCCCCTCACGTTCGAAGACCAGACCCGCGGTCGTCTGCTTCTCTCCGGTCGTGGGCATCACGAGGGTCGACTGGTAGTAGTAGCCCGGCAGTCCGTTGATGGAAACCTCCTCGAGCGTGCCCGCGTCGACCACGGGACGCAAGATGGCCTCGGACGACCGTTCGCTCACATGAAGGCACTGGTAGACGAGACTCGCGCTTCGCGACGCCGAGTTGTAGATCCGCTGGTTGGGACCGGCGCACGGTAGGTCGGACGGCACCCAAAGCGGGAACGACAGCAGCCGCTGCAGCGCCGCGTCGCTCTCCACCGTCGTGGGTGGAGCTTTGACCAGGACCAGACCCTCGACGGGCTGTCTGATGAAGTGAGGAATGACGTTGCTGAGACCACCCTGCGCGACGGCGATCCCGATCGGAAGCACGAGAAGCGCCAGGACAGCGGCGGCGATGAACAGACGCCGGGTGCGGACAGCCGGGAGCAGCTGTTGGAGGAGTGCGGTGAAGCCGCGCGACGGCGACCCCTGATGCCGCGGCGGGCGAGCAGCCGTCAGCTGCGTTCGCAGACCGGAACGGAACGCGTCCTCGGCGTGCGGCATCGAACGCGCGATGGAGAGCCAGAGTGTCGACGACCCACCTGCTGGACGACCGGTCGCCAACGCCTCGTCTACCTCATCCAAGAGTGCCGCGTCAGCGTGTGACAGGTTGAGCGACTTTGCAGACATGATGACCTCCCTAGTCCGCAGCATCCCGGTATTTGGTGCGCAGCTCATCGAGCGCACGACACAAGTGCGACGCGACCGTGCGCTCATCGAGGCCCAGGACCTCTGCGATCTCCCGATTGCGTAGACCGCCGAAGAACCTCAAGGTGACGACCTCTTGTCTGCGCGGTGACAGCGACTGAATCAGGCGACGGATCAGCTGCGCGTCCTCCGCTTGCTCGAGGGTGGCCTCGGGGGATCGATCGACCAGTGACGCAGGGCGACCAGCAACAGCATCCGGATCCAGGTCTACTTGGTGACGGTGCTTCGCGCTCTCGGTAAGCGCGCGGTTGTGGGCGATGCGGAAGAGCCATGCAGCGAACGACCCCGGGCCCCGGTACTCGAAGCGTGGCAGCGCGTCGAGCGCTCGGACGAATGTGTCCGCGACGACGTCCTCGGCGTCCGATCTCGATCCCAGGCGAGCCGCGACGTATCCGTACACGCGCGCGAAGTACGCGTCGTACAGCTCCGCAAAGGCAGAACGATCACGTCGGGCGCGCTCGATGGCGGCAGCTACGGCGTCGGGTTCGATCGCAGACCGCTCGCGCTGTGATACGTCCTGTCCGCCTGGCGGCTCAGAGCGACGAGGGCCATCCGGAATGGCGTCAACGCCTGACAACGCCCTCCGTGGACGAACGACGTCAGAGCTCTGCGTTGCCATCCACACATGAAACCGAGTACACGTCCGAATACTGCAACGACTCGGCCCACGCCAACGTCGTTATCCCGTTGCACCGCACGCACCACGCCGCGAGCCACGTGTCGTGGCGCAGTACCTAATGGTGAGCGGCTTCGCAGTGCTGCCCGCTGCGAGCAGGCGAGCAAGCACCTCTTCGGTGTTGGCTAAGCAGCAGGATCGCGGGGCCTGCCCGCCGATGTTTTCTGCAAGATCGCGAATGACCCACCGATCGAACCGCACGAACCGAGGATGCTGTTTTTCGTTCGTCGCCAGCTGAGACAACGGGTTCCCGCACGATAGCGCGACGCCGCTAACCCTCTGACTCGATCAGTTGCTTCATCCTGCGAAGACTTTCCTCGATCGATTTCTGCTGGATCGGTTCCTTCATCGCCGGGATGTCGACGCTTCCCCTGATCATGGTCCCGCCCTGACCGTCCGGCTCGAACGTCATCCGCGAACGCATCTCGATAGGACCGTCGCGGATGACCATTCCGAACGTGCGGTCGGGCTCGTATTCAACGACTTCCATGGTCCCCTCAGTGGGGGCACCGGCGTGCGTGTGTCGCCTCCGGATGATCGTCCCCACGCGAATCGGTCCCTCGGAAATCTGCTGCAGCTCCATCTTCGGATCCCAGCGCGGGTGGTTGCGGACATGATCAACGACGACGAAGCGGAACACGACGGCAGGTGGCCGGTCGATGACCTGCGAGACCTCGATCTTCACGACTTCATCCCCTCTCGGAGCCTGAGCCTACCGCCGCGGTTGTCGCAAGCACGACGGATCAGCGGGAACGCACGCGCCTAGGATTGCCGCGTGCGTGACGATCTCGCAGAGCGTCAAAGGCGTTTGACGACCGCTGCGCCGACACCGCTCGCGCAGAAGATGCGCGCCGCCGGCCCGGGCGAGCGAAAACCGGTGAGCGCCGTGCTCGCCGATGTCGTGAACTCCACTGTCTTGACCGCGTCGATGGACCCAGAGGATTGGATCGAGATCATCAACGACGCCTTCAGTCGGATGTCGCAGGTCATCTACCGGTATGAGGGGACCATCGCTCGCCTCATGGGCGACGGGATCCTGGCGTTCTTCGGCGCCCCGGTCGCGCATGAGGACGATCCCGAGCGTGCCGTCCGCTGCGCCCTCGACATGATCGCGACCATCGACGACCTCGGGACGGAGCTGCGACGCGCGCGCGGCATCGAATTCGGCATCCGCGTTGGCGTCAACACAGGACTTGTCGTCGTGGGCACCGTGGGAAGCGATCTCATGTATGAGTACACCGCGATGGGTGACGCGGTGAACGTCGCCGCGCGTATGGAGAGTGCTGCGCGTCCGGGCACCGTGCTCGTCACCGAGACCACGTTCCGCTTCATTGCGCCGCTGTTCGATGCGGTCGAGCTCGAGCCGCTCAGTGTGAAGGGCAAGTCGGAGCCAGTCGTGGCGTTCGAGATCATCGGACCGAAACACGCGCCTGGACGGACGCGTGGGATCGTCGGTCTTGGCAGCGCCATGGTCGGACGCGAGAAGGAGCTCGCGACCCTCGACGAGCTCGTGGCCGTTGTCCGCGCTGGTCGAGGGCGCGCCGCGTGCGTCATCGGCGAGCCCGGCCTGGGCAAGACCCGGCTCATCGGCGAGCTGCGGCCGCGGGCTACCGGCGCGGGCGTTGTCTGGGCAGAGGGACGCTGCGTGAGCTATGGCCGCTCCCTTCCGTACCACCTCGTCGGGCGCCTCGTCCGGTCGCTCATCGGAGTTGGGCCGACGGCCGACGACGCCGAGACGCGCGGCGCGCTAGAGGCGCGGATCGGCGAGCTCCTCGGCGCGGACTCCCCCAACGCCATCCTCTACCTCGGACACCTGCTCGGGCTCGAGCTGACGCGCGAGGATCTGGAGCGCGTCACGAGCATCGACCCCGTGTTCCTGCAAGGCCGCTACGCGCAGACCATGCGCCAGGTCATCCGTGCGACGACGGCACACGCGCCGCTCGCGCTCGTGTGCGACGACGTTCATTGGGCCGATAGCGCGTCGGTCGAGCTGCTCGCGGATCTTATGGCCCTCGCGAACGAGCTCCCGCTCCTGGTGCTCGTCGCATGCCGGCCTGAACAGGATGCGGCGGGCTGGCGGCTCGTGACCATGGCACGCGACCTGTTTGCCGACGTGCTGGCCGAGATCCGCCTGCAGCCGCTCTCCGCGGAGGAAAGCCGCGCGCTCATCGGCAACCTGCTCGATGTCACGTCACTTCCGGCGCATGTTCGGACGTTCATCCTGCAGCGCGCGGAAGGCAACCCGTTCTTTGTCGAGGAGATCATCCGCATGCTCATCGACCGTGGCGCTCTCGCTCCGTCGGCCGCGGGCTGGGCAGCGACGAAAGGCATCGAGGCCGTCGAGATCCCGGACACGATCCAGGGACTGCTCCTCGCGCGCATCGACCGGCTGGCCGACGAGCCGAAGCGCGTGCTCCGCGTTGCCTCGGTCATGGGCCGTCGCTTCTCGTTGCCCTTGCTCGAGCGCATGATGACCAGCGAGCATCCAACGGCCATTGCGCCGCAGATCGGCGCGCTGGAGGCTGCGGGCCTCGTGCGGATCGCCGCGGTCGAGCCCGCGGTCGAGTACCTCTTCCGACACATCCTGGTCCAGGAGGCGGCGTACGGCTCGCTGCTGAAGCAGGAGCGACGCCGACTTCATGCGGCAGTGGCCGACGCCCTGGAGGCAATGCATCCGGAGCACCCCGCGTCCCTCGCGCCTGTCCTCGCGAGACACCTCGACGAGGCCGGGGAGGGCGCGCGGGCGGTCCCCTACCTCCTCGAGGCGGGCAGAGCGGCCGCGGTTGGCTTCGCGATCCACGAAGCGCGTGCCGCATACGAACGCGCACTCATCCACCTCGAGGCTCTCGAGGTCACGCCCGAGCGGCGCCGACAGCGGGTCGAGGCCGTCATCGGTGCCGTGAAGGTCGGCTGGAACTTCAAGCCGTGGGACGAGGAGGTCGCGTCGGTCGAGCGCGTCCTCCCCCTCGCCGAAGAGCTCGGCGACCTTCGTCTGCTCGCGGAGGCGCACTTCTGGATCGCCTACCTGCGGCGCGCGCTGGGTGACACCGAGGCGACCAGCCCCGCGCTGAAACGATCGCTGGAGCGGTCCGCCGAGATCGGCCAGGAGCTCGGCGACGAATCGATCGGCGCGATGCCCCAGACGTTCGCCGCGCTCGGGATGTTGTTCGCCGGCCAGATACGGCCAGCGATCGGCATGCTGGATCGACTCTTTCCCGTGTACAGGAAGCGCGGCGATCCCATCGGCGCCGCCTTGATCGCGGGCATGCGGTCAATGGCCTACGCCCGCGTGGGCGACTTCGCCGCGGCGGAGCGCGCCGCGACTGAATCGGACGCGATCGCGCGAACGGCGGATCTCATGGCCATCCTCGACGCGCAGGCCGGCCACGCGTACATCGACCTCGAGCGCGGCGAGCTCGATCGTGCCGCCGATACCGCGCAGGCCTGCCGCGTTCAAGCCGACGAGGCGGGCGCGCTGTCGTGCTCGGTCCTGTCGAACTACTTGCTCGGCGTCGCGGATATCCTGCGCGCCCAACCGAGCGCGGCGCGGTCAGCGTTCGAGCGCGCGCGCGATGTCGCGCAGGCGGCAAGTGCCGCGCCCTGGCGAAATCGCGTACTCGGCGGCCTCAGCTGGTCGCGCGCGATGCTCGGCGACGCGGGAGCCGACGCACTCGCGGACCTGGACCGCGCGCTCGAGACCGCGCACCAGATGCGAGATCCATACGATGAAGGGACTCTGCTCATGCTCCGCGGCACGATCCGCGCGCGCTCGGAGCAGACGCGCACGGCGGCCTACACGGACTTCGCTGCGGCGAAGGAGCTGTTCACCGCGATCGGCGCTCGTCCCGCGATCGTCCGCACGCTTCGAGCGTGGGCCGGCGCTCTCGAGGGCGCCGGACGCGGCAGCGAAGCCGCAGAGCGGCAGAGCGAAGCAGACATACTCGCGGCGCAGCTCGGCATCGCCAACAAGGCGTGACCGTCGCAAAGATTTCGCAATCTCTCTCGTTGTGAGTGCTACGAAAGTTCGAATCGAGCATTGCCCACTGCAAAACCGCCAGTCCTGGCCGCGTACAGTCGACGGCCGTACGCACAAACGTCCTCGGGCGGAAGTTCGTCGCGGAGGTGTGACGTGACGAGGTCTCGGCTCGAACTCACGCCGCGGCAGATCCTCGCGTTCCGTCGGCACGTCGGCGCGCTCGATGAGCGGCTCCCACGCGGACGGCGCTCACTCCGGCGTGCCGCGTGGGCCGGCCTGCAGGACAGCATGCCCCGAGCCGCGCTCCTCTCGATCCATGCGCGCGTCGAGGGGACCGGACCGTCCACCTGGGAGGACCCATCGCTCGTCCAGCTCTGGGGGCCGCGTTACCACGCGTACGTCGTCGCGGCAGGCGACCTCGCGGTCTTCTCGCTCGGGAGACTGCCGGACGACGTTGGCGCCCTGCGGATCGCGGAGGATCTCGCCGCCCGCCTGCGCGACTTCCTCGGCGGCGCGAGGATGACCTACGGCCAGGCGGGGAGAGCGCTCGGTGAACACCCCAATCGGCTCCGGTACGCGGCATCGACCGGCACGGTCGTGATCCGTTGGGACGGCGCGCGATTGCCGACCGTCTGGACCGTGCCGCCACCCGAAGTCGACCCGCGCGACGCTCGCCTCGAGCTCGCGCGTCGGTACCTGCACGTCTTCGGCCCCGCAACGCCCGAGGCGTTCGCCCGGTGGGCGGGGATCGGCCCGCGACGAGGCGTCGCGACCTTCGACGCGCTGCATAAGTCGCTGACCCCGGTGCGAACACCGGTCCGCGACGCGTGGATCCTCACCCGCGACGAGCCCATCTTCCGCGCCGCCCCGGGGTCCGTCGCGCCTGCACGGCTCCTCCCGAGCGGCGACGCCTACCTCTTGGGCGACGATCGCGAACTCCTGGTCGCCGACGCCGATCGTCGCCGCGCGCTCTGGCCGTCACGCGTCTGGCCGGGCGGCCTCCTCGTCGAAGGCGACCTCGTCGGGACATGGCGACGTGTGCAGGGAACGGTGACGGTCCAGACCTGGCGCCGTCTCTCGCGCGCGGCACGCGAAGCGGTCGAGGCTGAAGCGGACTCCTTGCCTCTGCCCGGCGTCCGAGGGCGGATGGTCGTGCACTGGGACGACTGACGCGACCGGCTCGTCGCGACGCCACGTCAGGACACGGCTCACCGTCGGCCGAGCGAGGACGACCAATAGAATCGCCGCGGATGGCGACGACGGAAGGGCCGCTCGTTCTCGCAGACATCTCTGGCTACACGAAGTTCATTGCGACGACCGAGCTGGAGCATTCCGATGTCTTGGTGCGGCGCATGCTCAACACCATCGTCGCGAGCCTGAGGGGCCGCCTCGTGATGGCGCAGCTCGAGGGTGATGCCGTCTTCTTCGTCGGTGAGGGCGCGCCACCCGAGCTGATCCAGTGGCTCGAAGAGTCATACCTCACCTTCCACCGTCGCATGCGAAGATTCCTCGAGCGGAGGCAATGCTCCTGCGACGCCTGCACGAAAGCGCCCGAGCTGACGCTCAAGCTCATCGTCCACTACGGGCGCTACTCACGCCAACGGATCGGCGAGACAGGCCAGGTCCACGGCGTCGATGTCATCGTGCCGCACCGTCTCGCGAAGAACTCCGTCCCATCGCGCGAGTACATCCTCGCAACACACGAACTCTTGGAGCGGCTCCCCGCGGCGCAGCGGACATCCTTCGTCCCGCACACCGAGGACGCCGACGGGCTCGGCCGGATCTCGCTCGGCTACCGCGACCTCGCGCCGCTCCGCGACGATCGATCGACGGTCACAGGCTCGGCGCGCGGCACGCGATGAGCGACCTCTTCTCCTCGCGGCCATGACAAGATCGAAGACACCGACCCAGCAGCTCGCCGCCTTTTGCGCGGGCCTGCGGTGGGCCACGATCCCGAACGACGCGCGCGAGCGCACGAAGGAGCTCGTGCTCGACCATGTCGGCGTCGCCATCCGTGGAAGCGCGACCGAGTCCGCGCGTGCCGCTCGACGCTACGTCGCGCGGGCCTCGCCGAGCGGGCGCTCGTCATTGCTCGGCGTGGACGCACGCTCCACCGCATCCTGGGCAGCGCTCGCGAACGGTGTGGCGGCGCACAGCATCGAGATGGACGATGTGACGACCGAGTCGTCGCTGCATCCGGGTGTCGCGGTCATCCCTGCATCTCTCGCGCTTGCCGAGGAGCGTGGGGTGAGTCCGACCGCGTTCCTCGAAGCGGTCGTCGTGGGGTACGAGGTAACGATGCGCGTCGGGAACGCGCTCGGCGGTGCGAACGCGTACGGCCGCGGATTCCATCCCACCGGCGTCGCGGGCGCCTTCGGCGCGGCCGCGGCCGCGGCACGTGTGCTCGGCCTCGATGCCGACGGCATCACGTGCGCGATGGGCATCGCGGGCACGATGGCGTCGGGGTCGCTCGAATACCTCGCGGATGGCGCGTGGACGAAGCGGCTGAACCCCGGTTGGGCCGGGCACGCGGGCATCGTTGCCGCCGAGCTGGCCGCGGAGGGATTCACCGGACCAGCGAGCGCCATCGAGGGCAAGCACGGCGCGCTGCATTCGTTCACCGACGACCCGAAGCCAGAGCGTCTGCTCGCGGATCTCGGCTCGCCGCTTCAGGTCATGCGGGTTTCCATCAAGCCGTACGGCTGTTGTCGGTACAACCACGGGCTCATCGATGCGGTGCTGCAGCTGCGGCGCGAGCATGGCCTCACGCCCGATTCGGTCGCGAGCATGACCCTGCACGTGCTGAGTGCGGGCGCCGCGCTCGTCGCCGACCCGATCGAGCGCAAGCGCGATCCGCGGAACGTCGTCGACGCGCAGTTCAGCGCTCCCTATGCGGCCGCGGTCGCGCTCGTACGCGGCGCCGCGGGTCTACGCGAGTTCGACGCGGCGACCATCGCGGACCCTGCCGTGCGCGGCCTGATGACGCGGATCGACTGCGTCCGCGATCCCGGGCTGGACGCGCTGTATCCGCAGATCTGGCCGGCCGCGGTCACCGTGCGGCTGCAGGACGGCCGGACGCTCGAGGCGCGCATCACGCACGCACTCGGCGAACCGGAGAATCCAGTTCCCCGCCCTGCTCTCGTCGACCGCTTCGTTGAGCTCACGTCGCACGCGATGGACGAGCCCGCCGCGCGTGCTCGCGCCACCGGTCTGCTCTCGCTCGATGCGGCGACTGACCTCGCGTGGGCATTCGGCGCGGCGCGGAGCGAGACGATCTCCGCGCGCGCGTAGACCGCGATCCTGATGCGCGATCGCTGACCTCCGTCCGCGCAGTCTCCCTGCCTCTACCGCAGATCAAGGGCGAATGCCGTCGAGAACCCCAAGGCGCCCGGTGTTCCTGGCTCGGGCTCGAGTGCCACGAGCCAACTGCCGCGGAGGGCCGCGGGCAGCTCGATGACCTGCGTCGGCGCGCGCTGCGCAGCCCCGTTGGAGTGTGCTTCGCCGATGCGCACGCCGAGCGTCAGGCGTCGCGCGGCCTCGTCCACGGAGATACGTGTGATCTCGAACGCATCGGTGTCCGTCTCGCGCCCGATCGAAACGAGGATCCGCCGCGCGCCCGCCGCGCCAGCGAGGCTCGCGCAGTCCGCCGTTCCATCCGCGAGCTGCACGCGGGCGAAGTCGATCGACGGACAGAATCCTTCGGCGATCTTCGTGACCGGAACTGCGTATTCGGAGCCGTACGCCGCTTCGCGCCGCAGCACGGCGGCTCCCCCATTCCCGAGCCGGACGACGATGATCCCCTTCTCGAGGCTGACGTAGACGGGAAGGGTCGGCAGGCCCGGGCCGAGTGCGGCGTCACGCGGGTCGAGCACCTGGAGCGGCGTCGCGCCCTGGAGATACACCACGGACTGATTCGCGAACACCGGCAGCCAGTCGTCGAAGCTGGCGACGACGTCACCGGTGGGGATATCGATCAGCTCGCTCTTTGGCAACCGCCCGTTCCCCCATCCTTCGTACGACACGACGACCCGGTCCGCCGAGAGCAGGAGGATGCTCTTCGCTTGTCTCAGTCGACCGATCCACGGCAGCGTGATCGGCGCGGTCGGATCGAGGGGGAAGAACTCGAACGACCGATCCGGCGCTAACGACCGCGCGATCGCAAGGTTCCAATCGGACAGGATCATCGGCGTCGTGAGCTGTCCCACCTGGACGTGCGGATACCGTCGAAAGACCGTGAAGCTTCGCGGCTCGCGTTCTTCCACGGGTCCCCCTGGCGGAAGGACGGCGGGGTAGTAGGCGTAGCAACGATCGACGACGGCGACGCACTCGGCGTCGCTGCTCCACAGCGTGTCGAGTGTCTGAAGATCGAGTCCCCGCGTGCCGGCACCCTCAGCCACGACCACTCCCGATCGCTCGAAGAGGACGACGTGCGTCGGAGCAAATGTCTGGACGTCCTGCTGGCGCGCGACGATCGCGCCCGAGGGGTCGAGGCGCATCAGGCTGCCTCTCCTCGGGGTGAACGGTCCGCCGCTGGGGCCTCGTGTTGGGAGTCGCCGAACCGGGGATCGGTCCTGGACGACGACCCACCCGCCTCCATCGAGCGGTTCGACGTCGAGGAGGACGTTCGCGTACACGTTCGGGTCCGGCGGCAGTAGCAGCGTCTGCGCGAATCGCCAGACGACACGCGAGGGACCGGTCGGAGCGACGGGCGCCGGGCTCGTCTCTGCGACTGGCGCCGCGCTGGCTTGGACGACTGGCGCGGACCTGGGGGACGACGGCGCGTCGGCCGCGGGCGTGCAGGAGCCCACAGCGACGAGGACGATCGCGAGCGCTACGGACCTCTTCACCTCGATGGCTTAACGGTGGATCTCGAATTCCGCAAGCTGCCTGCCCTCGCAGCGATACGTGATCGTGACGCCGTCGCCGCGCTCGATCCTGCCGGTCGCGTCTCCCGCGCCGATGCTGCTGCCAGAGCTCGACATACTGCCGAAGTTCGGCAGCCACCACGGACCCGAGCTGCTCCCCACGCCGTTGCCCGAGCACTCGATCGTCGGGCGCGCCGTCACGATGTACAGCACCACGGCACCGCCCACAACGATGGCAGCGACGCCGCCGGCCGCGCCCGATCGCAGAAGCCGCACACCAGCGGCGAGCAGCGCACCGGCGATAAATATCACCGCGATGGCGATGGGCACGAGCTCGCGAAGCGCGCTCGTGTGTGGCCGCGCGATCGCCAGCGCTGCCTCGAGCACCACGAACGCGACCCCGCCAGCGAGCGCGTCACGGGCGATCTCTCGCCAACTCGCTGGGTGAGCGAACGCGATCGGTCTCGCGTACGCGGCGACCGTGAGCGCGATCGCGAGGCCGAACGCCCCGTAGATCACGATCGGCACCCCAAGCGGAACGAAGAGCAGCGCCGTGATCGGCCAGACGAGCAATCCGGGCAGAAGCCAGGGCAGCGCAAGCAGACCCGGAAGGCGTGGCAGATACAGCAGGACGCCGACCGCCACATAGCCGAGGAAGGCGATGCGCACCCGCCGCGGTGAACGCCACATCACCGCCGTCCACGCCGCGAGCACCCCGAGCGCGGCCGCGGGGAACGTCACGTCGCCCGCGCCGAATCCCGCGAGCGTCCCGATCCCGCCCAGCGCACTTGCGGCAGCCACCGCGAGGAGTCGCCCGCGACGCGGATCCTGCTCGAGGTTCCGCGCGGCGAGCGCGAAGAGCGCGGCCGCCGCGGCGAAGATGAAGAGCAGCGGCGAGAACGCGCTCGCGCGCGACGCGATGACCGCGATGACGCCGATCGCGGCGGCGGCAGAGCCGACGAGCAGAAGCCGCGCGGTGCGCAGCACGCGCTCATTCTCTGCGACGGGTCAGGGTCGCGATGCGACGGCCTCCAGGTACGCGCGCTTCCAGGCCTCGTCGAGATCGCCGAACGGCTGGGGCGCGCCGGGCACGATCCAGATGTGGATCATCTCGGGCGTGAGCGGCACGTCGATCGATCCGACCGGACACATCCCAAGCGGACTGAGCAGGCCGGTGAGTCCGGGCGGCGTCAGCGAGATGCAGACGTGCTGGTGCGCGTGCCACACGGTGAGCGGGCCGCCGATCGTCGGACCGGGCCGGCCGATCGTCGGCATCAGGAACATCGCGCCGAGCAGGACCGGACGTCCGTCGGGAGCGACCGCGTAGACGAGCGTCTCCGGATGCGCCGGATCGAGGACGCGGTCGTCGTGCTCGTTCGCGGGGTTCGAGGCGTGAAAGTCGGTGCCGGCGAGGCCGTTCACGCGGTAGCCGTCGGCCGCGGCCACCGCCGGGTCGACGTAGGGGGCGAGCGCGACACGCGCCGCCGCAACGAGATCGGCCGCGGCGCCCCGTTCGCCGGGCGTCGGATCGCGATCTTCGGCGGCGGGCAGGATCGTGCCCGGCGGTGCCACGCTCCCGCCATGGACATGATGACCGGCGACCGCACCGGGCTCGGCTGCCGCGGCGCGGAACGCGCCGATCCACGAGCTCGTCGCGGTGCCCACGACGAGAAGAGCGATGGCGATGCTTCCCGCCACCGAGGGCAACCTTCGCGCGCGCATGCTCGGCGCGGGTCGCACGATGATCGCGAGGGCGAGGATCTCGCCAAGCTTCGTTGCGAGTCCGACCTGATCGGGCGCTTCGCCACGTAGGGCCGATATCCAGTACGCGCCGATGGAGCCGACGAGAACGGCGGTCCCGAGACGGCCGGCGCGGCCTCCATTCCATACGCGCCGAGCGATCAGGCCAAGCAGCGCCGCGTCGATGACGAACAACGCGCTGATGCCGGCGCCGTGGTCGTGGCCGACGGCGAGCCCGGCGTGGACCGCGGCCGATCCGGCGAGCAGCGCCACCAGCAGCCACTCGATCGGCGCGAGGGTCGGCATACCACCTCGACGAAGGAGCCACGCAATGATCGGCAGCGCTGCGAGCGCGATCACCGCCGCGAGATGCTCCGCGCCTATCTGATAGAGGGGGCTGCCGCCGGCCAGACCCGCCACGTGTTCGTGTGCGAGTGGCATGTTCATCACGCTCCTTCGAAAGTCGTGACCGGGCGAATGGAAGCGGGCGTAGGTCGTGCATCGGACGCGCGACGAAGCAGCACCATCACGGATATCGGGAGCAGCAGGCGCGTGAGGAGCGCGACAGCTGGCGGCAGCGCTCCCGTCAGCGCGATAGCGAGGACGGTGTCAAGCGCCAGCGTGGCGAGGATCACGCCCTCGACGATGAACACGAGCCGGCGAGGCCAGCGACGGTCGCCACGCAGGCGGGCGCGCGCGACGAAGATCGCCGCGGCCGCCGCTCCGCTTATCGCGACCGGCGTACCGGCCGCGCCGCCGAAGGCGAAACTCCAGATCAGCGCTTCGATCGTCGTCGCGATGAGGATCGAGCCCTGCACGAGCAGGAGCACGCGGGCGACGTCGAGGAGGTCGGCGGCGGACCGTCGGGCGGTTTCCATGAGCTGATCCTCGACTCGCTGCATGAGTGCAGCGTGACCCGGACATGAGCCTTTCATGAGCGGGACGCTTTCGGGTCGCTCAGGCATGCTTGAGGTATGGCAGCGATCACGACGCTCCGCGTCCGGGACATGGCGAAGGCGCTCGCGTTCTACCTCGGGCCGCTGGAGTTCAAGCTCGTGCGGGGCGGCGATGGTGAGACCAACTGCGTGGTCTCGTACGGCGACGCCCGCCTGATGCTGGAGACGGCGGCGGACCACTTCGGCGACGAGTACAACGCCGCCATCCGCACGCGGCTCGGTTCGCCGTCGTGCTCCGCCCTGTACATCGAGTGTTCCGACCTCGCCGGCTTCCAGGCCAGGTTGAAGGCCGCGGGCGCGCGGATCATCGATCCGCTCGCGGCGCGACCGTGGGGCCAATCAGAGTTCACTGTCGAGGATCACGAGGGCAACTGGCTTAGCTTCTGGCACGCCTGAGGCTGCGCCCTACAGCGCGGGCAGCTCGATGGTCACGACGGCGCCGGCACCATCCCGCGTGACCGCGCGGATCGCGCCGCCATGCGCTTCGATGATCGCGCGAGCGATGGACAGGCCGAGGCCGGTGCCCTCCCCGCTCCGCGCGGGATCGGCTCGGTAGAACCGCTCGAAGATCCGATCCTCGCTTCCCTGTGGCAGTCCTGGCCCGGCGTCCCTGACCTCGAGGAGGATGCGGCCGTTTCGCTTGGTGATGTCGATGGCGACCGGAGGGCTGCCGTGCCGGAAGGCGTTGTCGACAAGGATGCGGATGGCGCGGCCCAGCGCATCCGCGTCGCCAGACACGAGCGCCGACCCCTGGGACGTGACCTGCACGTCGTGCGTTTCGTCACGCGACGGTCCGGGCGGGCGGACGCGACGGGCTTCTTCGGTGGCCACGGCTCGAAGGTCCACGGGTCGCCGCTCGACCGCCACGCCGGCATCCGCGCGCGCGAGCACCAGCAGCCCGTCGACGAGTCTGCTCATACGCTCGGCTTCGCTCACAACATCCGCGATCGCCGCGGCGCGGTCATCCGGCGTGGCATCCGATCGTTCGCGCAGGAACTCCGCGTTCGTCCGGATGGTCGAGAGCGGCGTCCGGAGCTCATGCGAGGCGTCAGCGACGAAACGCTGCTGCGCGGCGAGCGCAGCGGCGAGCTCGGCCTGCGCGGACTGCAGCCGTTCGAGCATCGCGTTGAAGCTCGTCGAGAGGCGGCCGACCTCGTCACGGCTCCGGCTCAGCGCGATGCGCTTCGACAGGTCGCCAGTGGTCCCGATGGTGCCGGTCGCCTCGGCCAGCGTGACGAGCGGCCGCACGGCTCGTCCGGCAACGAGCCACGAGACAATGGCGACAACGATGAGCGTGACGATCGCCGCGATGATCAGGAACGCACGGAGGCCGGCGATCTGATTGCTCACAAAGGCCATCGACTGCCCGGCGACGACGACACCGCCAACCGATCCGCTCGCCCACTTCCGCGCGACGACGCGCAGTGCGAGTGGACCGGTGTCGACCGATGACGGACCGGTGGAGGTGATCGTCGCGACCGATCGACCCTGTTCGTTCGCCTCGACCACGACCGCCGCCGGGATGCGCGGCGGCGCGCCATCGAGCAGACCCGACGCGTAGCGCACCGTTCCGTCGGCGGCGAGGACGAGCAGGAATGGCTCGGTGCCGGTGCGCAGATCGGTCACAACGAGCGGTCGGTCCGCCGTCGCCGTGGTGTCGCCACGTTGCAGTGCTGCCGCTGCGGCATCGGCCATCGCCGTGAGGGTCCGGTCCTGTTCATCGCGCGTGCCGTTCGCGCCAAGGCCCGACAAGAGGACGATGAACACGAGCATCCCGGCCGCCGCGACGCCGGTGCCGTAAAGAGCGAGGCGGCCCCGTACCGGCACCTACGGCTCCCTGAGCACGTAGCCCACGCCGCGCACGGTGTGCAGGAGTCGCGGCTGACCATCCGCCTCGAGTCGCGCCCGCAGCTCGCCGATCGTCACGTCGACGACGTTCGAGATGGCATCGCTTTCGACACCCCACACCGACGCCAGGAGCTGATCGCGCTCGAGGACCTGCTTCGCGTGCCGCAGGAAGTGCTCGAGCACATTGAATTGCAGCGCCGTGAGCTCGATGGACCGATCGCCACGTCGGACCTCGTGGGCGGCAACGTCCATGACGAGGTCAGCGCAGCGGAGGAGCTCACGCCCGCCGGGCTCGCGTCGGCGTAGCAGCGCCCGAACCCGCGCGAGCAGCTCGTCGTACGCGAAGGGTTTGACGAGGTAGTCGTCCGCGCCGGCATCCAGGCCGGCGACGCGATCGGAGATGGCGTCGCGGGCGGTGAGCATCATGATCGGCACGTCTGATCCCGCGCGCAGGCGCCGACAGACCTCGACGCCATCGAGACCGGGAAGCATGACGTCGAGAACGACGAGATCTGGCGGCCGATCGCGCGCCGCGGCGAGCGCGCGGGGACCATCGGAAGCGACCTCCACGGTGTGGCCCTCGTACGCGAGCGCGCGCCGCAGCGACGCCGCGAGACGAGCGTCGTCATCCACCACGAGGATCCGTCTGCGCGAGCTCATCCGCCCGATGATGGCAGGCGCGGACCGCCATGGGAGAGGCATAGTTACCGGTGTTGAGCGAGCGCCTTTCGGATCGCCGCACCCTTCCGCCGCACCTGCACGGTGGGGCGGTGGGCCTCGCCGGCCTGCTTGCGCGCGAAACGCGGGACGGCGTCGCGATCGTCGGACCGGACGGCGATCTCATCTATTGGAACGCCGCCGCGGGCGCCATCACCGGCTGGTCCTCGTTGGCCGTCGCCGAGCAGAACGTGAGCAGGTTCACGACGACACCCAAAGCGCTGCTCGAGATACGTGAAGGCAAGTGGGTCGAGGTGCGTCAAGCGCCGCTCCAGGTCGACGGCGACCAGTACATCGTGGTGCTGTTCACCGACGCGACGTCTCAGGTCCACCTGCGGGACACGCGCGGGCAGCTCCGAACGCTCGGCCTCATCGACAGCGCGACGAACCTCCCTGGACGCGAGCTCGCCCTCCTCCATATCGAGCAGTCGATCGCGCTGGCGCGACGTGACAACCGGTCTGTCGGCCTCCTGAGCCTCAAGCTCGATCGATTCCGACAGCTCCGAGAGTCCTCGGACGGTCAGACGACGGCCGACGAGGTCGTGCGCCAGTTCGCGAAACGCATCACGGCATTCGTTCGAGCGAGTGATGTGCCGGCGCGGCTGTCCGACGATTCGTTCCTGGCCGTTCTCACCGCGCTGACGACCATCAATGACGCGAAGGTGGTCGCGGTGCGTTTGCTGCTGGTGCTCGCGGAGCCGTTCGACGTCGTCGGACGCGCCCGCTCGGTGCACTGCAGCATCGGTGTCGCCGAGTTCCCGCGGGACGCGAACGAGCCCGTCGCCCTGCTCGGCGCGGCGCTCGCCGCGGCCGACCGCGCGCAGGTCCTCGGGGGTGGTCGCTTCTGCGTCGCGTCAGAGCTCGGGGAAGCTCACTAGCAGCGCCAGCCGCTCACCAGCTGCCTCCGCCTCCACCACCGCCACCCCCACCCGATCCGCCGCCCCCGCCACTGAAGCCGCTGCTGCCACTTCCACCTGGGGTCGCGGCGATCGTCGAGGAGACCTGGTTCGAAAAGGAGCTCAGGTTCCGCGAGAGATCGCTGGTGGAGAACGCACCGAGCGAAGTGCCCGTGTACCAGCTCGAGGTCGCCCGGACCGCGTCGATGTCCGAGAACGCTCGGGCCCACTTTTCCACGCAACCGAACACGATCGCGTAGGGCAGGTACTCAGCGAAGATGTTCTCGCGCTCGGCGAAGCGCTGCCGCTCGGTCTCAGCGATCTCCATGTAGTGACGGAAGCCGAGCGTGCGGCGCAGCAGCTCTGCGCCCTCGCGTGTCTTGCGCGGCATCCGCGCCGCGACGCCGAGGAGCGCGACGGCTGGCACGATCGCCGCCAGCCCGATGAGGCCCGCGCCCAGAGCCGAGCCCAAAGCGAACACGAGGAACCCGGCGAGGGCCACCGCGCCCACGCCAAGCGCGGCGTAGATCTGGCGAACACGCTGCGGATCCGCGGCAAACCATTTCCGCGCGACCGAGTCGGAGTAGAGCTCGCGCTGCGCTTTCGCGAGCGTGGTGTAGAAGTGCTGCTTCAGCGCGGACAGCTTCACCTCGTCGGTGGGCTGTTGCTCGAAGGCGGCCTTCGTCGCCTCCGCGGCGCCCGCCTGCTGGCTGAATCGCTGGATCAGCGAGACCACCGCCTTCTGCGTGGCGTCCATCGCTCCATACCCAAAGAGCCCGTCGAAGATCGTCCGTTCGTACGGCTGCAGCGCCTCGGGATGCGCCCTGCCCTCGATACGCGCCAACGACCAGTCCTTCTTCCCGAAAACTCCACCGCCGACCTCGGTGATCGAGAGATAGCCACGCACCGCAAGATCGACGATGGTCGCCGTCACGTCCTTCGTATCCGCGTGTTCG
Organism: Candidatus Limnocylindria bacterium; assembly: GCA_036001645.1. GTDB lineage: Bacteria > Chloroflexota > Limnocylindria > P2-11E > P2-11E > CF-39. The sequence goes on along the minus strand of DASYUC010000015.1, from coordinate 5,471 downwards.
TCGACAAGCAATCCGACCTGTGCCGGGCGCAACTTCTCGGGCGGCGCGTACTCCGCGACGATCGTCTCGTGCTCGCGCTCGTCACGACCCGCTGTCCACCAGCGCCACGCGACGAGACCGAGACCACCGATCATCGCGACAAGTGCGCCGCCGACGGTCCACGGCGTCGCCTCGAAGTACTCGTCGATGCCACGCTCGCGCCGCTGGAGCAAAGGCGCCGGCACGCTCACCGCGCCCTTGCGCAGCGCGGTCACGATCGTGAGCTGGTCTCCAGCGGGCAGCGCGCTCGTCGCGCTGAAGGTCGCGCGCTGCGGCGAGACCGAGCTCTGGCAGACCTTCGTTGAGCCGAGCGGACCCTCGAAGCAGGTCGCCGTCGTGAAGGCGTCAAAGGCCGTGTGGACGGCCGCGCTCACGACACGCATCGGCACCGGCCAGTCGCCACCGTTCACGTTCCAGAAGAGCTCGTCGTGGTCGGCGAAGGGATTGAGCGCGCCGCGCACCGTGTAGGTGATGCGGTAGGTCTGCTTTCCGAGGACGGTCCTGTCGCCATCGCCGATCTTGATCACGAAGTTCGCGCCGTTCTCGCTGGTCTCGTAGTTGATCCCGCGGCCGCTCGCGTCACGCACCGACTGCACATCGATCTCATAGACCCGCAGCATCTTGGGATCGGCGTCCCACTCGTAGCGCACGGGGATCTCTCGAAAGATGCCGTGGCGGTCGCGGAGCGCCTGGAAGTCGACGTCGATCGCCTCGCTCACCAGGAGGCGCCCGTCGCGCTGTATCTCGATGTCCGAAGCGAAGCGCTCGATGACCCAACCGTCGTCCGCCGCCGCGGCGGTCGCGGTCACGAACAGCGCGGCGCCGACGACGAGGAGCGCGGAGGCGGCGAGCCGGCGCACGCCGCTCACACCAGAAGGCTGGAGAAGATGGTCGCGAGGCCGAGGAATGTCATGAAGCCCGCGATGTCCGTGATCGTCGTGAGGACGATCGAGGATGACTGCGCGGGATCCTGGCCGAGCGCCTTCAACACGAGTGGGACGGCGGCGCCAGACATGCCGGCGATGCTCATCGAGATGACCATGGCCGTTCCGATGACGAGCGCGAGCCCCGCGCTCTGGCTCCAGAAGTACACCGCGATGGCGGTCACCGCCGCGCAGGCGAACCCGTTGATGATCCCGGTGCCCGCCTCCTTCCAGATGAGCCGCGGCCAGTGCGTCGGTCGGACCTCGCGCAGCGCCAGGCCACGCATCGTCACGGCGAGGGCCTGCATCCCGCTGTTGCCGGACTGGCCCGCGACCACGGGCATGAGCACCGCGAGCGCCGTGAACTGCGCGATGGTCCCCTCGAACAGGCCGACGACGAACGCGGCGGCGAAAGCCGTCGCGAGGTTGATCTCGAGCCACGGCAGGCGCTGGCGGACGGCGAAGCGGACGCGCGAGAGGGCGCGCTCCTCCTTGCCGACGCCGACCATCGTCTGGATGCCCATGGTCGCTTCCGCCTCGGCCGCTGCGACGAGCGTCCGGTGTCGGATCACGCCGACGAGCTTGGAGTCGGCGTCGACGACCGGCAGCGTGGCAACGCGTCGCTCGTCGAGAGCTTTCACGACCTCCTCGCGGGACGCACTGACGAAGACGGACACGGGCTCCCCGCGGATCAGGTCGCGCAGCCGCGTCTCGGGCTCGGCCGTTGCGATCTCACCCAGCGGCACGGCGCCGGCGAGCCGGCCCTCGCGGTCCATCAAGTAGATCGAGCCGAGCTCCTTCTCCTTGAACGTGCGCATCTTCCGCAGCGCCTCTTCGACCGTCGTGTCCGGACCGAAAGCGCTGATGCGCGGGTCCATCAGGGCGCCGGCGGAATCAGCGGGGTACGCCAGCAGCTCGCGGATCTGCTCCGCGGCGCGCTCGTCGAGCCGGGTGAGCTGGTCCTCGCGTCCGACGGGGTCGAGCCCGCCGATGATCTGCGCGGCCCGCACGGGGTTCGTGACCGCGAGCATCGCGCGCACGAGGACGTCGTCGAGCAGCGCCAGCACCTCCGCCGCGACCCGCGGGTTGAGGCGCTCCAGGATCTGCGCCGCGGCCGTCGGGGTCGGCGCCCGGGCGAGCAGCAGCGCGGTGTCCTCCGGCGAGCGCTCGTTGAGGAAGGCGGCGACCTCTTCGGGGTGATGCTTCAGGTACTCGCTGTTCAGCGCACGCAGCGTCTCGAGCTCGAGGTCCTCCAGCGTGAGGACCTTCGCGGCGACCCGGTGGATCGTGTCGGTCGCTTCGGCCACGCGGGACAGTATCGCCGAACGAACGAGCGCTCGGCGCTACTTCATTGCGTGCGCTTGACCTCGATCTTGCCCTCGGCGCGACGCACCTCGTAGCGCGGTTGCGGGTACACCGCGGGGCCGCGGTTCACGCTGCCGTCCGCAAGCTCGAAACGCGATCCGTGGCACTTGCACTCGATCCGCTTTCCATCGTCCACGAGCCTTCCCTCCGAGAGCGAGCACCCCTGATGCGAGCAGGTGTCGTGGAGCGCGAAGATCTTCTCGCCCCGCCGCACGACGACGAGCGTCTGTGCCCCTGCCTTCGCCTTCGTCAACTTGTCTTCGGGCACGCTTTCGAGGTCGAGCGCCTGCCACTTCGTGCCACCGCCGCGCCAGGCATGGCGGTCGACCTGGCTGCCAAGGTCGAAGACCAGGTCGCCGCCCAGATAACCGCCGACGACCACGAAGAGAAGTCCCAGACCGGCAGTCCACTCCGCGCCGCCCGCGAAGAGTGGCCACCAGCCCGAACGCGCACCGAATGAGACGACGTACAGAACGAGCGCGACGAGCATGGAGGTCGAGTGCAGGCTGCCCATGCGCTTGCTGGCGCCGGCGAGGTCGATGTAATCGGCGTAACCCGCGAGCGCGGCCGCGAGCATGCCGAGGAGTCCCACGCCGATGGCCCACGTCGCCGCGACAGGCTGTCCCGCCAGATCGAGAACGGTGGCGATGATGAGCGCCCCGATCGGGACGTCGGTGAGCATCGGGTGCACCGGGTGGCCGAGCCACGTGCCGTGCAGGAAGTCGCGCAGCGGTGGGAACGGCCCGTACAGCGCGCGGAAGAGGCGCTGCATGAGATCGCCGAGCGGGTCGGCCCACACCGCCTGAGCGTTCAGGACCGGCTCGAGCCAGCGGCGGAACATGCCCAGCGATTCTGCAGGATGCGCACCAACAGCGCTCGGACGCTTCTCCGGCGAGCCGCGAAGTCGCTAACGGATCGTTATCGAGCTGACCCCGGCCGTGACGTTCACGGTGACGCGAGCGGTCGCCGAGCCATAGCCGGATGTCTCGGCTGTGTTGTTGCCAAGGGTGACTCGCGTGTTGGAGCTGCGGAGCGTCAGCAGCGCGCCATCCGTCGTCACGCGCGCCTCGACGCCCTCGGGCACCTCGATGACGATGCTCGACGCGCCTGCATTCACTTCGATAGCCACCGACGCGGTCGGCTTCGGAAGGATCAGCGTCAGCTGGGCGGCCCCGACGTTCAGCTCGGCGCTGGTGACCTTCACGTCGCTCAGGTCGATCACGAAATCACCCGCTCCACCGTTGACCGACAGCTCGGTCGCGACGTCGCTCGCGATGCGCACATCGACATCGGCGGTCGTTCCGCCGACGCGCCGGTTGGCGCCCTGGTCGATGCGCACGTCCGCGTCCAGGCCGCCGCGGTCGAGGTCGGCGCGCCGCAGCCGGAGGTCATCGTTGTTGCTGTGCGCTTCGACAAGCACGGTGCTCCCGCCACTGACGCGGAAGCGCCCGGCGCCGCCGTTGATGTCGAGCGAGAGCGATGTCGCGCTCTGCCGGGCGACCGATACGTCCCGCTCGCCGACCGATCCGCCCTCGATGCGGAAGAACGGACTACTGACGAACGTCGGTTGCGTCGCAAGGAGCGCGAGGCCGAACGCGATCACCGCGACGTCGATGCCGAGCGCGGCGAGCGGCCAGCGCCGGCCGATCGCGATGTCGACGCCGGCGAGGATGAGCAGCAGCGGCCAGAGGTTGAGGAGCGAGAGCGCGGTCACGCCGGGGATGAAGCCGAAGTTCACCAACAGGAACACGAGGCCGATCGTGATGAGCAGGAGCGGCCAGAACAGTCCCCGGCGAGCGTTCACCGCCGCACGCGCTGCACGAGGAGCAGCGCGCCGATCGCGATGAGAACGAGCGGCCACGCGAGATCCCACCGCACGATGCGGAACACGCCGGCGTTACTGAACAGGAAGATGGCACCGAGCGCGACGAGGATGAGACCGATCGTCGCCCGCCTGCGCTCTTCCGCCTCGGGATCGGCCGGCGCCGCGACGCTCGGCGCGGTCGCTTGTGGGTCGCTGGTCGTTAGTGCCTCCCTGCTCGCGGCGCCCTCCAGTGTTGACGTGGTCGCACCGGCCGTCTTCCCGAACGGCGCCGGCTGACCCGGCAGCGGCATGAGCACGACGAGGAGGACATAGCCAAGGAAACCCAGACCCCCACTGAGGATCGTGCCCACGACGAAGAAGACGCGGACCAGCGTGGGATCGACCTGAAGGTATTCAGCGATGCCGCCGCACACGCCGGCCGCGACCTTGTTCGTCGTGCTCCGCTCAAGACGCGCTGACATTCCCCACCCTACTTTCACGCAGCTCGTGCAACGTCGCGATCGCGATCGCGGCGATCAGGCTCAGAGGGACGACGGGCTGCTGGGCCACCCCGGCGATCGCGCTCAGCGGCACCACCAGCAGCGCGAGCACGCCCAGCGCAAGATCGAACGCGTCCGCGGCAAGCGTCGGCAAGAAGATCGCGACGGCCGACCAGACGGCCACCGCTCCCACCGCGCCAAGACCGAGCGCGACGAGCGCGCTGACCAGTGCGAGACGCGGCCGCCTGGCGACCGCGGCGATGGCCGCGGGATCGAAGCGCGGAGGGCGCTCGTCCGCTTCCAGGCGGAGCGCGCGCCTGAGCGTCGTCTCGTCGAGCAGCTCGTCGCCAGGGTCGCTCATCGCCGGGACTCCAGCGACGACCGCAGCAACGCCCGTGCCCGCAGCAGCTGGACGCCGACCGTCGAGGCGGGCCGGCCGGTCACGGTCGCGATCTCATCGACCGACAGCTCGCTGAAATACCGCAGCACGACCGGAACGCGATACAGCTCGGGAAGACCGGCGACCGCGGAGCGCACGCGGTCGCGCTCCTCACGCGCGACGAGCGCCCCCTCCGGCGTCTGCGCCGGATCGGCCACGCCGCCCGCCTCGTCAACGCTCGCGGTGCGCGCGCGCTCGCGCGTGCGCGAGCGGCCGATGCTGATCGCCTCGTTGGCGGCGATGCGGAGCAGCCAGTGCCTGACCGGCCGCGTCTGGTCGTAGTGATCCCAGCTGCGATACGCCTTGAGGAACGCCGCGCTGGCCGCCTCGCGCGCCGCGTCGCGGTCGCCAAGGATGCGGAGCGCGACCCCGTAGACCTCGTCCTGGTGATCGCGGACGGC